>NZ_JADOUX010000019.1:0-67945 GCF_015751745.1 Cryobacterium sp. CAN_C2 | reverse complement strand
TTCAGGGCCGTCACCGGTTCAGGGCCGTCACCGGTTCAGGGCCGTCACCGGTTCAGGGCCGTCACCGGTTCAGGGCCGTCACCGGTTCAGGGCCGTCACCGGTTCAGGGCCGGTTCCGGCCATATCGCCCGGGTCACCTCGCCGTCGGGGTGCAAGACCCAGACCCGCCCGCGTCCGGGCGCCAGCGGCGGCGGCAGCTCCCGGCGGTGGCTGAGTAGCCGAAAGTCCGACAGGCTACACCGGTCGAACACCAGGCTGGCGTGGCCGCTCGCCGTTGCGCCACGCAGTCGCGCCAGCAGCGTCCAGTGCACCTGCCAGGTTTCGGCGTCACCGACAACGATCAGTTGACCAGCAGCCAGCCGACCAGCAGCATCCGTTTGGCCCGCTTCACCGGAAACCAGCAGAGCGGATGCCGCCGGCCCGCTCGTTCCCGCCAGCTCGATCACCGGCACGCCCAGGACACCGCGCAGGCGCGTTGCGGTGCCTGCCGGCGACGACGACACGATCAGTAGCGGGCCGTGGGCGGGCAGGGGCGCGATGGCTGGGGGCGAAATTGACGGGGCGGGTGAGGCGGGAGCCAGCAGTTGCACGCGCAGGGTGCGCCAGACTCCCCCGCCCGGCGGCAGTCCGGCGTTGTAACCGGCCGATTGCCCGCCGGCCGCGAGGTGGTCTTGCACGCTCGGCAGTTTGAGCAAGAGAGTGCTCTGGCACAGGGCAGCCAACCCGGCAACCACGCTCGTGTGCCGTTGCACGGCAACGACGACATGCACACCGGCGGCCGGTCCGTCTCGCAGCAGCCCGATGAGCAGGTCAACGGCAGCCAGCCGGTGGTCGGGCTGCCAGCGGGCGCAGACGGAATCGAAGTCATCCAACAGCACCAATCGGGGCGACGCGTGCGTCTGCTGCCCGGTTTCGACCCGTGCGCTGATGCTCGCGAGGGCGTCCCAAGCTGATTCGACGTTGGCGGTCACCAGCTGGGCGTCGATCCGATGTTCGGCCACCCGGGCGAGAGTGTGCAGTAGCGTGGATTTGCCCGAACCGGCCCCGCCGACGACGAGCAGGTGCCCGTCGGTTTCGGGATGATAGGCGAACACGCGGTACCGCTGGCGCTCAGGTTCGTCGAGCAACCCGAGGGGATAACCAAGCGCCGGGGCCCCTCCCGCGTCGACAGCGTGTAGATCGGCAGCCCGTAGATCGGCAGTGGTGACCATCGACGGGAGCGCATCGAGCCACGGTCGCCGCGGAGCCCTCAGGGAGCGCGCCGACAGCGCAGCGGCTGCGATGCTCGCAATGTCGAGGTCCCCGGTCGTCGCGACCTGGCAGAGCACCGGTTCTCCCGATTCGGTGGCGACTATGCACCGGCCGGGCTGATTCGGTGCCAACGCGGCCGCGGCATCCGTGCCGATCACCGCCTGACTGTCGGCGCGGTTATTCACCCGGAGCGACAGGCGCAGGCTGCAGTTGGCCAGCAGCGCGTCACGCACCACCCCGGCCGGCCGTTGCGTGCACAGAATCAGGTGCACGCCGAGCGACCGCCCTCGGGCGGCAATGTCAACGAAGAGGGCGTGCAGTTCGGGAAACACCCCGAGCATGGTCGCGAATTCATCGACGACGATGATGAGCCGGGGCAGCGGATGCTCCAGCCTCACGTCGGTCACGTCCCGCGCCCCGGCCGCGCTCAACAAGAGCTCCCGGGAGCGAAGTTCGGCCCCCAGACTGGCCAGGGCCCGGGCGGCCGTGTTCGAGTCGAGGTCTGTGATGAGACCGACGCAGTGCGGCAGCCGACCGAGCGGTTGAAAGGCCGCGCCGCCCTTGAAATCGACCAGCAGAAAGTTCACCTGGCTGGGCGAATAGATCGCGGCCAGCGCTGCAACCCAGGTGGTGAGCAGCTCGCTCTTGCCGCTGCCGGTGGTTCCCCCGACCACGGCGTGCGGTCCGGACTGCACCAGGTCAAGGCGCACCGGCCCATCTCGGCCGACGCCGATCGGGCACTCGAGGCTCGGCGGGGCCGTCGCCCGGTCGCTCGCGGGTGCATCGGTGACATGCTTGAGCAGTTCCATCACGGGGACCGTGGTGGGGAGCACCCCGTTCGTTGTCACGAGCCCCGCGGCCCTGGCCTGCCCGGCGAGCGTCACCGCGAAGTCGACGGCTTCGGCCCGGGCGAGCAGTTCCGGGCAGAAATCGAGCGGCGGTGCCCGATTCGGCGAACGGATAATCTGAGCCCGTACCGGCCCACCCACGCGCACGACCGTTCCGCACCCCGGGGGCAGGTCGTCGAGCCGCGTCGCCAGGGCCAGGAGCAGCCGCCCGCGCCTGGGTTCTGCGGTGCCGCGCTCGAAGTTGCGCGGCTCCGAGGTGCTCTCGGTTCGTATCTGCATTCCCTCCGCCGCCTCGCGCAGCACCAGCGTGAGGCGACTCGGCGTCGACGTGACATGCGGAAGCTGGGCCACCCAGTCCCAGTCGGTAGACCTGGTGGGGCTTTCGCTGGAGACGCCCAGCTCGGTCGGCGGCAGGGCGAAGCAGAGCTGCACGAACACGGCGCGGGCGAGGGCGGCCGCAAGCGGTATCGGCCCAACGATGCCAAGCCCGTTGGTCAGGTCGACGACGATGGGGGCGCCGGTGACGGTCGCGGCCCACTCCCGAAGTTCGCGGTGATCGTTCGGGGCCGTCGCCCCGCCGAGTCTGATGCCGCTCGGAGCAGGGCCCGTGCCCAGCGCGACCAGCGTTGCATCTGTTTGCCGCCAGCGCGCGGCCGCCGCACGGCCGAGCACAATATTCCGGGCCGATGGTGTGTGCTGCCAGGCTTCGTCGCGCCAGCGGGACTGACGCTCGGTAATCACCGTCCGCAGCAGCGCAACTGCCTCGGTATGCGAGGCCGTCTCGGCCCGGCGGCGTTTGCGACCCGAGCGTTTCGAATCGAACATGCTGGCCACCGCGATGATCGGGCTGAGAACGGCGAAGATCAGCGCAAAGGCCGAGCCGGTGACCATCCAGATCACTCCAGCGGCGACCAGTGGCGCCACCGTCGCGAGTAGCGGAAACCCGGCGTGCGGCACGACAGCCGGTGCGGGTGGCAGGGCGAGGGTTTCATCGACGGTGGACACGCGTCCAGCAGACCAGATCGTCAATCGAGGAGGGCCCACGGTTGGGTTATCGGTGCACAATCAACGTTCTGGTCGCCGGTGGAGGAGCGCCTGCTTGGGCCAGGCTCCTCAGGCGACGCTGAAGGAGTGGTCGGCGATCTCGACCCGGGTACCGCGGGGCAGAACGTACCGTCGTCCTGGTTCGAGCGACTGGGCCGTTTCGCCGGGTCGACGAATCACGGTGCCGTTACCCGAGACCCGGTCGCTGACCCAAAACTCGCCGTCGTGCTGGCCGAATTCGAGGTGAGTCTTCGAGACGGAGCGGTCGGCATCCGCTACCCGAATGAGGTCGTCGAAATTCTCGTCGGGTTGAGGCAGGGGCTTGCGGCCGATCAGGCCGGAACCGTGCACCGACACGCGCTGGCCGGAACTGAAGCTCAACACGAAGGTCTCGCGACTCGGCAGCGCAGTGATCGGCGCGCCGGCCGGTATCGCGGCTGGCGCCTCGGTCACGACAGCGACGGCCGGCACCGGCGTCGACGTCGACGTCGACGTCGGCACGACCGCGGGAATCGGTACGGAGACGACGGTCGGGCGCGGCAGGCGCGCAATGATCGTCGTGTCGTTCGGGCGGGGGTCCGGGCGCTTGCGCGACTCCACGGTGGCGGTGCGGGAGCTGCCGCATTCGCCGCAGAACATGGCCCCGCCCGGCAGCCAGGCACCGCAAATCTGACACGTCACGATCGGCTCGACCTAGACCTTCTTGACCACGCTGGACTTGAGCTGCATGAATCCGAAACCATCGACCTTGCAGTCGATGTCATGGCCGTCGACCGGATCGACGAGGCGAATGTTGCGAACCTTGGTGCCGACCTTGATCGACAACGACTGGCCCTTGACCTTGAGGTCCTTGATGATCGAGACGGTGTCCCCGTCGGTCAGGACGGATCCGAAGGCGTCCTTGACCACGGCTTCCTGCTCTTCTTCGGCCGGTTCGGTCGACCATTCGTGGGCACACAGCGGGCAGACCAGAAGCGCGCCCATCTCGTAGGTCAGGTCGCTGAAGCATTCAGGGCACGGAGGCAGGGTCTCATTCACTCGTTCCATAATACCCGACGGCCTTGGGCCGGCGACCGAGGCTAGTCGTGCGGTCACGCCTCGGGTACCTCGTACGGTTCGACCGCGAGCACGTCGACCACGATTGCGGTGACGTTGTCGCGACCACCGTTTTCCAGGGCCGCCTCGACCATAGCCGCGACGGCATCCGCTGCGAGCTTTTTTTCGAGCAGAAAATGACGGATACCGTAGGCGGTGAGTTCCTTGGTGAGACCGTCGGAACAGACCAGGATGCGCATGCCGGCCTGAATCGGCAGGATTCGGTAGTCGGGAATCGGCGGTTCGTGAAAGCCGACGGCGCGAGTGATGATGTTGCCGTGCGGGTGCACGTCAGCCTCTTCGCGGGTGATGCGCCCGGCATCGACGAGTTCCTGCACGACCGAGTGATCGTTGGTGATCTGCTCGAGAACACCGCCGGTCAGCTGGTAGACCCGCGAGTCACCGATGTTGTACACGATCCAGCTAATGGCATCCGAAACCAGGGCCAACGCGACGCCGGTCACCGTGGTTCCGGTGCCCTGGTCGGTGACCCCGACCCCCTGCGCCATGTCCTCAACAGCGAGGGCGAGCGCCCGGTCGATCGAACCGGCCTCGACGATGAGCGTTCCGGTGAGCTCAGCGAGCCTGGTCACGACGGCAGCACTGGCGACGTCGCCGGCCGAATGGCCGCCCATGCCGTCGGCGACAGCGAACAGCGGCGGCGCGGCAAGCAGGCTGTCTTCGTTGACGTCACGGCGATGACCCACATCGGTCAGGGCGGCCCACGCCAGCGTGATCGTCGTGGCAACGCTGGGCAGTTCGACGCGAAATTCGGTCGAACCTTGACCAATCTGGGTCACGGGTGGTGCCTTCCGAGTGTGGGGTACGAAATCGTCCCCGCCGTTCCAACGTTCGCCGAAGGACTTGGACCATAATAACGTCACCACTCGTGGCCACCGCACCGCCTAGTGCCCGATGTACGACATCACGTGTTTGATGCGGGTGTAGTCCTCGAACCCATACATCGAGAGGTCTTTGCCGTAACCGGAGTGTTTGAAACCGCCGTGCGGCATCTCGGCAACGATCGGAATATGCGTGTTGATCCACACGCAACCGAAGTCAAGGTGCTTGGCGAAGCGCATCGCGCGACCATGATCGCGGGTCCACACCGACGAGGCCAGGCCGTACTGCACGTCGTTCGCCCAGCGCAGGGCCTCGGCCTCGTCGGTGAAGCGCTGCACGGTCATCATGGGACCGAAGATCTCCTGCTGCACCGCCTCGTCGGTCTGCCGCAGACCGCTGACGATGGTCGCTTCGTGAAAATAGCCGGTCGTGCGGAGACGATGACCGCCGAGTTCGAGCACGGCGTGGTCGGGCAGCCGGTCGACAAAGCCCGACACCTGGGCGAGCTGGTTGGCGTTGTTGACCGGTCCGAATAGGATTCCCGGTTCGCTGGGCGCTCCCGTGCGGGCGTTGTCCCGGGCATGGGCGGCGAGCGCAGCGACGAATTCGTCGTGAATTCCGCTCTGTACGAGCAGGCGGGTGGCCGCGGTGCAGTCCTGGCCGGCGTTGAAGAAGCCGGCGGCGACGATCCCGGCGACGGCGAGCTCGATATCGGCGTCGTCGAACACGATCACCGGCGCCTTGCCGCCCAGTTCGAGGTGCACCCGCTTGAGGTCGTGTGATGCAGCCTCGGCGACGGCCATGCCGGCTCGCACCGAACCGGTGATCGACACGAGCTGCGGGGTCGGGTGATCGATCATCGCCGCCCCGGTCGTGCGGTCGCCGGTGATCACGTTGAGCACGCCATTCGGCAGAAACTCCGCCGCAATCTCGGCGAGCAGCAGGGTTGCGCTCGGGGTCGTGTCAGACGGCTTGAGCACCGTGGTGTTACCGGCGGCGAGTGCGGGTGCAAACTTCCAGACCGCCATGTTCAAGGGGTAGTTCCAGGGTGTGACCTGGCCGACGACTCCGATCGGTTCCCGCCGAATAAACGAGGTGTGGTCGGTCATATACTCGCCGGCCGCGCGACCTTCGAGATGACGGGCGGCGCCGGCGAAGAACCGTATCTGGTCGACCGAGAGCAGAATTTCGTCATCGACGAGGGTCGAGCGCGGCTTGCCGGTGTCGAGCGACTCGGCGTCGGCGAATTCCTCGGCACGCGCCTCCATCGCATCCGCTATGCGTAAGAGCGCGAGCTGACGCACCGCCGGCGTCGTTTCACCCCAAATTTCATAACCGGCTACTGCTGCCCGATAGGCCGCGTCCACGTCGGTCGCATTCGACACCGGGCTACTGCCGTAGACCGTTTCGGTCGCGGGGTCGACGAGGTCGAATCGATCCAAAGATGTGGAGTCGACGTATTGGCCATTGATGAAGTTGCGGAGTTCGGGGGCGCTCATGCGGCCCAGTGTACCTATTCCAATGTGATGTGCACCCAGATTTACAAATGAAATCCGCAGTGATTTGCATAATGTGCGACGGATTCACTTGCCGAAGTATATTTGGACTGACAGAATCGATGCATGAATGGACAAAGGCGCGGTCACTCGCCCAAGCCGGCCCAGCTCGACGATGTGTCAAAAAAGATCATCGAACAGCTGCAGGCCGACGGGCGTCGCTCGTACGCGGAGATCGGCAAAGCCGTCGGTCTCAGCGAGGCGGCCGTGCGCCAACGGGTGCAGAAACTCACCGAATCCGGCGTCATGCAGGTCGTCGCCGTGACGGATCCGATGCAGCTGGGCTTCTTTCGCCAGGCAATGATCGGCATTCGTGCTTCGGCCGACACCCGCGTGCTCGCCGAGGAGCTGGCGAAAATTGATGCCGTGGATTACGTCGTGCTCACGGCCGGCACCTTTGACATTCTCGCGGAGGTCGTCTGCGAAGACGACGACGAACTTCTCGAACTGCTCAACGCCAAGATCCGCAATCTCGAGGGAGTCTTCTCCACCGAGACGTTCGTTTATCTCAAACTCCACAAACAGTTCTATAACTGGGGAACACGGTAAAAAAAATGACTCTCACCACACCCGTTTATTCACCAACCGCCTACAGCGACGCACACAACGCCGAGCTGCAGCAGAAGGCAAAGGATCACCTCTGGATGCACTTCTCCCGTCAGTCGGTGATGGAATCCGGCGCTGGAGTACCCATCATCGTCAAGGGCCGGGGTCACCACATCTGGGATTCCACGGGTAAGCAGTACATCGACGGCCTGAGCGGCCTGTTCACGGTCAACGCCGGGCACGGGCGCAAGCGTCTCGCCGAGGTCGCCGCGAAGCAGGCCGAGGAACTCGCGTTCTTCCCGATCTGGTCGTATGCCCACCCCAAGGCGATCGAACTCGCCGACCGGCTCGCCTCCCACGCTCCCGGCGACCTCAACCGCGTGTTCTACTCCACCGGCGGCGGTGAAGCCGTTGAGACCGCGTTCAAGCTGGCCAAGTATTACTGGAAGCTGATGGGGCGCCCGACCAAGCACAAGGTGATCTCCCGCAATGTCGCCTACCACGGCACCCCGCAGGGCGCGCTGGCCATCACCGGAATCCCCGCGATGAAGGAGATGTTCGAGCCGGTCACCCCCGGTGGTTTCCGCGTTCCCAACACGAACTTCTATCGGGCCGACGAGATGAGTCCGGGCCTCGGTCTCGGTGACAACCTTGAGTTTTTCGGCCAGTGGGCCGCGAACCGCATCGAAGAGATGATCCAGTTCGAGGGGCCCGAGACGGTCGCCGCTGTGTTCTTGGAACCCGTGCAGAACTCCGGTGGCTGCTTCCCGCCGCCCCCCGGCTACTTCAAACGCGTCCGGGAAATCTGCGACAAGTATGACGTTCTTCTGGTCGCTGACGAGGTCATCACAGCGTTCGGTCGCATCGGCAACGTGTTCGCCTCGACGACCTACGACATCCAGCCCGACATGATCACGTGCGCCAAGGGCATGACGAGCGGATACTCGCCGATCGGCGCCACCATCGTCAGTGACCGCATCTACGAGCCCTTCAAGCACGGCGACACGACGTTCTACCACGGCTACACCTTCGGCGGACACCCGGTCTCCTCGGCCGTGGCACTGGCCAACCTCGACATCTTCGACGAGGAAAAGCTCAATGAGAACGTGCGGGACAATTCTCCGCTGTTCCGCAAAGAGCTGGAGAAGCTGCTCGAGTTGCCGATCGTCGGCGACGTGCGCGGTGCCGGATACTTCTTCGGCATCGAGCTGGTCAAGGACAAA
The DNA here is from genome assembly GCF_015751745.1 of Cryobacterium sp. CAN_C2. Taxonomy (NCBI): domain Bacteria; kingdom Bacillati; phylum Actinomycetota; class Actinomycetes; order Micrococcales; family Microbacteriaceae; genus Cryobacterium; species Cryobacterium sp. CAN_C2. The sequence goes on along the minus strand of NZ_JADOUX010000019.1, from coordinate 59,539 downwards.
GGCACCAAGGAAACGTTCAACGACGAGGAGTCGGAGCGTCTGCTGCGCGGTTACCTGTCGAAGGCGCTCTTCAAGGCCGGCCTGTACTGCCGTGCCGATGACCGTGGCGATCCGGTCATCCAGCTCGCTCCCCCGCTGACCATCGGGCCCAAAGAATTCGCCGAGATCGGCGAGATCCTGCGCGGCGTACTCTCGGAGGCACCGAAGTACATGTAGTTGATTTCATCAGCGTGTGCTGCATACACGCCAGGGTCAGCGGCCGGCTGCGCGCTCGTCGAAGTCTTCACCCCAGTCTTCGTCAAGTTCGTAGCCGTCGCCCTCCTCGTGGTGGTCATTGTCTTCGCCGTCTTCATTGCGCGGCACCGCGAACGCCCACTCCGGCAGGTGCCCGGACGTGAGCAGCAAATTCAACAGGGTCGCCATGCTGTACTGCGAGTCAATGGCGAGAGCCTGGTCCACGAAGAATCCGGCCACGGAACCACTGCCGAGCGCCCACGACAGCCAGGCCAGCATGCACAGCGGCGCCGGTCTGGCCGAACGCGGAGCCATGGCGACGACGGTGCGCAGCAGGGTGATCGCCGTGCGGATCCGATCGACGTCGGGTCGTTCACGCTGCAGGCCGAGCATGATGTCGCCGGCGTGTTCGGCGGTCGGGTCGCCGGTGTTGATCTCCTCGGTCACGAGATCGTCAAGGCTACGCCCGGTTTCGTACTGGAGCAGAGCATACCGCCAGTTGATTTCATGGGCGCGAACGCCCTCATCACGCCCGAAGGCAAACTGCACCATGATCTGGTCCCGATTCGGCGGCGACTGCACGAGCACGAGCAATGCCGCGGCGTTCTCTTCCGTGGGCGGATTCTGCCAGGTCAGCGCCGCTTCAGCAATCGCCACCGGGTCGAGCACAAAACCGAGGGTGGGAAAGCGCTCCGGAGCGTTCTCGGCCCGCGCGATCAAACGGTGGTAGCGCCGATAGACCCGGGCCAGGCGTTCCCTGGACGCCAGATCAACGTCGATCGGTTCCGCGCCGCTTTGCAGCGTGCCAAGCGGATGCTCCTTGAGCGCCGCGTCCGCCGCGTTCACCGGGGACTCCGCGATGTCGCTGAGCGGATGCCCGACCGCCGGGCACTGCGGGTCGAGGTAGCTGCCCCAGGCATCCGCTGCCACGCACAGGGAATCGCGCAGCAGAAAACCGCTCAGTTCCAATCGCCGGTTCAGAATCTCGGCGAACCGCTCACGCGGGATTCCGGCGGCATCCGTGAAGGAATCGTTGGTGTAGATGACGGGAACGACGGCGTCGACTCCGGGAATCTTGCAGAGCATCCCGGCGAGGGTCGTCGCAATGCGGTTGTACACCCTGTGGGGTGCGCCGTCGTCCGGCAGGTTGAAACGCAGCGCGCCGCAGGTGCGGTTGCCGCGAAACGCGACCAGAACGGCGCTGGTCTCGGCAACAAATCCGAGCAGCTGGGGAACGAGTGCCAGAAAGTCCTGGGCCTTCTGGGCTTTGACAATGGTGGGATGCATGCCGCCACTGTGCTCGCCCGAGCGCACCCCGGATACGCGCCCGCCCGAATCTGGGGTTGATTCGGGCCGGCGACCGGGTGGGGAGGAGATGCCTCTAGACCTCGTCGGCGACGGGCGCAGCGAACTGTGCGGCATACAGCGCCTGATAGGCGCCGTTCTCGGCGAGCAGCTGCACATGGTTGCCCTGCTCCACGATGCGCCCCGACTCCATCACGAGGATCAGGTCGGCGTCGCGAATCGTCGACAGGCGGTGGGCGATGACAAAGCTCGTGCGTTCGGCGCGCAAGGCGCTCATCGCCTTCTGCACCAGCACCTCGGTGCGGGTGTCGACCGAACTGGTCGCCTCATCGAGAATGAGCACGCTCGGCTGTGCCAGGAAGGCGCGGGCAATGGTGAGCAGCTGCATCTCGCCGGCGCTCACGTTGCTGCCCTGGTCGTCCAGCACGGTGTCGTAGCCGTCAGGCAGCGAGTGCACGAACCGGTCCACATAGGTCGCGGTGGCGGCGGCGAGAATATCCTCCTCCGTGGCATCCGGTCGGCCATAGGCGATGTTGTCGCGAATCGTGCCGCCGAACAGCCAGGTGTCCTGCAGCACCATGCCCATGCGTCGGCGCAGGTCGTGCCGGGTCATGGTGGTGACGTTGATACCATCGAGCAGGATGCGCCCGGAATCGATCTCATAGAACCGCATCATGAGATTGACCAGGGTGGTCTTGCCAGCGCCGGTGGGACCGACGATGGCGATGGTCTGCCCGGGCTCCGCCACGAGGCTGAGTTCCTCAATCAGTGGTTTGTCGGCGCTGTACCGGAACGACACGTTCTCGAAGACCAGCCGGCCCTGCACCTCGATCGGTGTCTCGGCGGGATCGGGGTCGTCGCTCTGTTCGTCAGCGTCGAGCAGGTCGAACACGCGTTCAGCGGATGCGACACCCGATTGCAGCAGATTCGCCATCGACCCGAGCTGCGCAAGCGGCTGGGTGAACTGGCGGGAGTATTGGATGAAGGCCTGCACGTCACCGAGTTGCATGGCGCCGGAAGCGACCTGCAGGCCGCCGACGACCGCAATGGCAACGTACACGAGGTTGCCGACGAAGGTCATGGCCGGCATGATCATGCCGCTGATGAACTGGGCACCGAAACTCGTCTCGTACAGTTCGTCGTTCTTTTGCTTGAACCGGGCGTCGACCTCTTTCTGCCGACCGAACACCTTGACCAGGGCGTGACCGGTAAAGGTTTCTTCGATCTGCCCGTTCAGCTCGCCGGTGTTCGCCCACTGCGCCACGAACAGTTTCTGCGAACGTTTGGCGATGAGCGCCGTTATCACCAGGGTCAGCGGCACCGTGACGAGAGCGATCAGGGCCAGCAGCGGCGAGAGGATGAGCATCATCACAATTACACCGATGACCGTGAGCAGGCTGGTCACCACCTGGCTCAGCGACTGTTGCAGGCTCTGCGAGATGTTGTCGACGTCGTTGGTGACGCGGCTGAGAAGCTCACCGCGCGGTTTCTTGTCGAAGTAGCTCAGCGGGAGGCGGTTGATCTTCGCCTCGATCTCTTCCCGTAGCCGGTACACCGTACGCTGCACGACGCCGTTGAGCACATAGGCCTGCAGCCAGCTGAACACGCTCGACAGCACGTAGAGGGCGAGCGCCCAGAACAGCACGGTGGAGAGCATGGCGAAGTCGATGCCGACCCCCGGGGTGAGCGTCATACCGCTGAGCAGGTCGGCCTGGTTGGTGTTGCCGGCTGCCCGCAGCCCCGCGATCACCTCGGCCTGGCTGCTGCCGCTCGGCAGGCTTGTGGACACGACGCCGGAGAAGATCAGGTTGGTGCCTTCACCGAGCAGGCGTGGGCCGAGCACCGAGAACGTCACGCTGATCACAGCGAGGGCGAGTACGAGAGCCAGCCACAGGCGTTCCGGGCGCAGTTTGCCGAGCAGGCGTTTTCCAGAGGCGGTGAAGTTCATCGACTTCTCGGCCGGCAGGTTCATGCCGCCGAACGGCCCGCCGCCGCGCTGCGGGCGCGGCGCCGGCTTGTCGTCGGCGTGGGTCTCGCTCATGCTGCTTCCTCGGCGGTGAGCTGGGATGACACAATTTCTTGGTAGGTGGTGTTCGACTCGAGGAGGGACCCGTGTGTTCCCCGACCGACGATACGGCCGTTTTCGAGCACCAGAATCTGGTCGGCGTCGATGATGCTCGAGACCCGCTGGGCGATGATGATCATGGTGGCGCCGTCGGTGCTTTGCTTGAGGGCGAGACGCAGTCGGGCGTCCGTGACGAGGTCAAGCGCCGAGAACGAGTCGTCAAAGATATACAGCTCTGGCCGTTTCACCACGGCGCGGGCGATTGCGAGGCGCTGGCGTTGGCCGCCCGACACGTTAGTGCCGCCCTGCGTGATCGGTGCGTCGAGCCCGCCGTCCATTTCCGTGACAAAGTCTCGGGCCTGGGCGATCGTGAGGGCCTGCCAGAGTTCGTTTTCGGTCGCATCCGGTTTGCCGTAGAGCAGGTTGCTACGCACGGTGCCGGAGAACAGGTAGGGCTTTTGCGGTACGAGGCCGATATGGCCCCAGAGCAGGTCGGGGTTGAGCTCGCGCACGTTGACGCCGTCGACGAGCACGGAGCCGCTCGTGGCGTCGAACAGGCGCGGCAGCAGGTTGACCAGGGTGGTCTTGCCGCTGCCGGTACTGCCGATGATCGCGGTGGTCTCGCCGTGGCGGGCGATGAAGCTCACGTTGCGCAGCACCGGCTGTTCGGCGCCGGGATAGGCGAATCCGACGTCGAGTAGTTCGAGTTCACCCTGGCCGACCGTCACGTTCACCGGGCTGGCCGGCGGCACGACGCTCGATTCGGTGGCGAGTACCTCGCCGATACGGTCGGCCGAAACGGCTGCGCGCGGAATCATGACGGCCATGAATGTGGCCATCATGACGGCCATGAGAATCTGCATGAGATAGCTGAGGAAGGCGATGAGCGTGCCCACCTGCATCGAGCCGTCTTCGATGCGGAACGCGCCGAACCAGATCACGGCGACGCTGGAGACGTTGAGCACGAGCATGACGATGGGGAACATGAGCGCCATCAGGCGCCCCGAGCTCAGGGCAACGTCCGTGACGTCCTGGTTAGCCTTCGCGAACCGGGCGATCTCGACGTCTTCGCGCACGAACGCGCGCACCACTCGGATGCCCGTGAGCTGTTCCCGCAGTACCCGGTTGACGGTGTCGATACGGGTCTGCATCTTGCGAAAGAGCGGCACCATCTTCACGATGATGAATCCGACGGCGATGAGCAGGATCGGCACACTCACCGCGATGAGCCAGGAGAGTTGAACGTCTTGGCGAATCGCCATGATCACGCCGCCGATGCTGAGGATGGGCGCCGAGACCAGGAGGGTGCAGGTGGTCAGCACGAGCATCTGCACCTGTTGCACGTCGTTGGTGGAGCGGGTTATCAGAGACGGCGCCCCGAACCGGGTGACTTCTTGTTCGGAGAATTCGCCGACCCGGCTGAAGACGGCGCCCCGCAGGTCACGCCCGACCTTCATGGCAACCTTGGCACCGAAGTAGACGGCCACGATCGCGCAGATGATCTGGGCGAGTGTGATGAGCAGCATGAGGCCACCGACCCGCAGGATGTAGCCGGTGTCGCCCGTGGCGACACCCTCGTCGATGATGTCGGCGTTGAGGGTGGGCAGGAAAAGTGAGGCGATCGATTGGGCCAGTTGAAAGACGATCACCCCCAGAAGCAGTTGCCGGTACGGACGCAGGTAACGCACGAGCAAGGACCACAGCACGAAGTTCTCCTAGTAAGAAACGGCGACCTGCCCGACCGGAAGGGTTAGCGCAGAGACCCCTGATGTAATAGTGCACTCTTTGCGGGACGTCGTCGACCGAAACGTTGCGGTCTGCACCTGAAACGCCGAGTATTCAAATCAGCTTCACATCGCGCGTTCAGGCGAAGAGGTTCGAAATGTAGGCGACCTCGTCGGCGGACGGCTGCCACGATGTCGCCGCCGCTGCGTTTTGAATGATCTGCTCCGGCTTCGTGGCCCCGGCGATGACGCTGGTCAGGCCCGGTTGCGCCAGAAGCCAGGCGAACGTCGCCGCCAGCATGGTCACTCCGCGCGCGTCGCACCATTCCTGGTACTGCTCGATCACGTCCCACGGGGCGTCGTCGGCGAGGTGACGCCGGATCATCATGATGCGGCTGTCGGCCGGTCCGCCGGTGCGGGAGAATTTGCCGGTGAACAATCCGTTGTAGAGCGGGAAGAACGGCAGAAAGCCCAGACCGTAAGCGTTCACGGCCGGCAACACCTCGTCTTCGACGTCGCGTGCGAGCAGGCTGTATTCGTTCTGGCTGGAGATGAACGCGGGGTGCCCGCTCATGCGGGCAGTGAACTCGGCCTCGGCGATCTGCCACCCGGCCAGGTTGGAGTGACCGATGTAGCGAATCTTGCCCTCGGTGATGAGGTCGTCAAGTGTGGCAAGGGTTTCTTCGATCGGCGTCGACGGGTCGGGAACGTGCAGCTGGTACAGGTCGATCCAGTCGGTCTGTAGCCGTCTGAGGGACGCCTCGACGGCCAGGCGGATGTACCGGCGCGAACCGCGCGCGCCCCAGTCCGGACCGTTCAGCCCGCCCATGTCCATGCCGAATTTGGAAGCGAGCACGATCTGATCTCGCTTGCCGCGCAGGGAGTGCCCCATGAGCGTTTCGCTCAGTCCGCGCTCGGCGCCGTAAATGTCGGCGGTGTCGAACAGCGTCACCCCCGCCTCGAAAGCCGCGTCAATCACCGCCGTCGTGCCGTCCTGACTTTCCGACGCGGTTCCGGTGCGACCAAAATTATTGCACCCGAGTCCGATCGTCGACACCGTCAGTCCGGAGGAGCCGAGTCTGCGATATTCAATTTGAGCCATTCTTACAGACTAGGGGCGCAGCCGCCTCCTGCACAGGCGCGGCTGCGCGATCGCTCTGCACCGATGTCCGAAACCCGCGAGGTCGCCGCGAAGGCGGCGGCTACAGTCGAACCATGCACAGCATCCCGACACCACTCACTCAGCGCTCCTTTTCGGTGCAGGCGCTTCTTCGCCTTCCCAGCCCCCTCGGGCGTCTGGAACTTACCGCCGACGATAGGGGCATCCTCTCCCTGTCCATCGAAACCGACGGCCAGCTGCCGCTCGAGGCCATCCCCGAGGCGCCCTCTCCCGTGCTGCTGCGGGCGGCCGAACAGCTCGACGAGTACTTCGTCGGCACCCGCAAGTCCTTTGATCTTCCCGTGCATGTGACCCGCGGTACCGAGTTTCAACGCAGCGTCTGGGCGCGGCTGGCGACCCTCACATTCGGCGACGTCATCTCGTACGGGGCGCTCGGCAGCGAGATCGGGCGGTCCGGTTCGGGCCGCGCCATCGGCGGGGCGGTCGGCGCGAACCCGGTGCCGATCATCATCGGCTGTCATCGCGTGCTCGCGACGAGCGGCCAGATCACCGGCTACAGCGCCGGCCAAGGCATCCCGACCAAGGTGTGGCTGCTCGACCATGAGGGCATCGCGCACCGGTAGTTGGCGGGGTCACCGGCGACCGAGCGGTAGCAGGCCGAGCGCCCGCACCGCGTCACGCTCTTCCACCAGTTCGGCCACGGATGCCCGAATGCGGCTGCGCGAGAACTCGTTCAGTTCGAGCCCATTCACGATGCACCACTGCCCATCGACGGAACGCACCGGAAACGAACAGATCAATCCCGGCGAAACGTCGTACGAGCCGTCGGAGACCACGCCCGCGCTGGTCCAGTCGGCCCCGCGGCCGTTCACCCAGTCAAAAATATGATCAATGGCGGCGTTGGCCGCCGAAGCCACCGACGAGCCGCCTCGCACAGCGATGATCTCCGAGCCGCGCTTGGCTACTCGAGGAATGAAAGTCTGCGCCAGCCACTGCTCATCGACGAGCTCGCGAACCGCACGGCCCTCTGCGGTCGCCTGAAAAACATCCGGATACTGACTGGAGGAGTGGTTTCCCCAAATCGTCAGCCCGTGAATCGCGTCAACGGGTACCTGGAGGTGGTTGGAGAGCTGCCCGACGGCCCGGTTGTGGTCAAGCCGGGTCATGGCGGTGAAACGCTCCCGCGGAATGTCGGGCGCGTGCGCAGCGGCGATGAGGGCGTTCGTGTTGGCAGGGTTGCCCACGACGAGCACGCGCACATCGTCGGCGGCACCCGCATTTATTGCGGCGCCCTGCGGCCCGAAAATACGACCGTTCGCTTCGAGCAGGTCGGCCCGTTCCATGCCGGGCCCCCGGGGACGAGATCCGACCAGCAGCGCAATGTTGACGCCGTCGAACGCGACGGCCGGGTCGTCGGTGACGGTCACGGTGCGCAGCAGCCCAAAAGCGCAGTCCTCAAGTTCGAGCGCGGATCCTTCGGCGGCCTTGATCCCCTGCGGTATTTCGAGAAGGGTCAGATTCACCGGAGTCGTAGGGCCAAGGAGCGCGCCCGAGGCGATACGAAACAGCAGCGCATAGCCGATCTGACCACCGGCGCCGGTGACCGTGACGTTGACCGGCTGACGCCGGACCGGCACGTTTGCATCGGACAAGTTCAGGTCTGAGGTCGTATCGCCGGTGTTCACCCACCCAGCCTATCCCCGCGTTCCTTCGTGGTGTAGATGCTCGACGCGGCCGGAACACCCGGGGAGGCAAGCTGCTGCTCGGCGAGCAGCTCAATCTCCCCCGGAGCTCCCACAGCGAGGCGAATGCCCTGCGCCGTTGCCCAGTCGATCAATTCGGTAACCGACCCGAGGTTCTCGCCACTCTGCACCAGCGCCCGGGTGAACTCACCCTTGGACTTCTTGTTGAAATGGTTGAGTGCCCGCTTCCGGCCGTCGACGGTCTCAGCGACGACGCGCACGTACACCGAGCCCGGGCGCACGGGCGCGGCTCCGAGCGCAACATACGCCTCGGAACGCAGATCGAGCAGCAGCCCGGTGGTCCGAGCCAGAACGCCCGCGACGGATGCTCCCCAATGCTTCTTCAATGCCAGCTCAGGTATGCGAGAGTCGTGCGACATACGGTACGCGGGAATGTGGTCGAGAGCGTGCAGCGGCCCCAACAGCGCCGAGTGCACCGCGACATGGGTGTGCGCGAATGCCCGCTCCGATTCAGAGAGGGATGCTGCATCCAGTCCGTCGTAGAGCACACCGGTGTAGCGATCAATGACCGGCATGGTCGGCGAGGTGAGCAACAAACGGTTGCGGTCGATTTCACACAGTTGGGTCCGCCCGAGTTTCAGGGCCGCCTGCGCGGTCTTCGCGTTGCGTGAGAGTTTGACGAGGGCCTGAGCCAGGGCGCGACGTTGCGCAGTCAGACTGGGATAGGACAGTGTCGACCAGTCCAGGGGTACAGCTTCGCCGCCGGAACGTTTCGTCTCCGACGGCGGAAGCAGTATCAACACGGGTGACCTGGGTTATGAACCAACGAGTTCAGCCTTGCGGGCCACGATGGTGACCGTGTCGTTATCGACCGAAAGAAAACCATCTTCGGCCCGTGCAACAACCTTCGACCCGTCGTCCAGGGTGAGGCGAACGTCGCCCACGGCCAGAATCGCCAACATCGGCTCGTGGCCGGCAAGAATACCGATCTCGCCCTCGACGGTCTTGGCCACAACCATCGTCACCTCGCCGGTCCAGACCTCTCGCGCGGCCGAGACAACGCTGACGGAAAGCGACTTCGCCATACTTAGTCGTTCTCCTTCTGGATCTGGGCCCACTTCTCTTCGACGTCGTTGATGCCACCGACGTTGAAGAAGGCCTGCTCGGCCACGTGGTCGAAGTCACCATTGGCGATTGCCGTGAACGACTCGATGGTGTCCTTGAGCGGAACAGTGGAACCTTCGACACCGGTGAACTTCTTCGCCATGTAGGTGTTCTGGGAGAGGAACTGCTGAATGCGGCGGGCACGGGACACCGTGACCTTGTCTTCTTCAGAGAGCTCGTCAACGCCCAGGATCGCGATGATCTCCTGGAGTTCCTTGTTCTTCTGCAGGATAGCCTTGACGCGCACAGCCGTGTTGTAGTGATCGGCACCCAGGTAGCGGGGGTCGAGGATGCGGCTGGTCGAGGTGAGCGGATCAACGGCCGGGTACAGGCCCTTGGACGCGATTTCACGCGACAGCTCGGTCGTGGCGTCCAGGTGGGCGAAAGTGGTCGCCGGTGCGGGGTCGGTGTAGTCGTCGGCGGGCACGTAGATCGCCTGCAGGGAGGTGATCGAGTGTCCACGGGTCGACGTGATGCGCTCCTGCAGGATTCCCATCTCGTCGGCCAGGTTGGGCTGGTAGCCCACCGCAGAAGGCATGCGGCCCAGCAGGGTCGACACCTCCGAACCGGCCTGGGTGAAGCGGAAGATGTTGTCGATGAAGAGCAAGACGTCTTGCTTCTCGACGTCGCGGAAATACTCAGCCATGGTCAGGGCGCTGAGCGCGACGCGCAGACGAGTTCCCGGCGGCTCGTCCATCTGGCCGAAGACTAGCGCGGTCTTATCGAAGACGCCGGCTTCCTCCATCTCGGCGATGAGGTCGTTGCCCTCACGGGTACGCTCACCGACGCCGGCGAACACTGATACTCCACCGTGGTCCTGCGCAACGCGCTGGATCATTTCCTGGATGAGGACGGTCTTACCGACTCCCGCACCACCGAAGAGGCCGATCTTTCCACCGAGAACATACGGCGTGAGAAGGTCGATGACCTTGATTCCAGTTTCGAACAGCTGGGTCTTGGACTCGAGCTGGTCGAAGGCCGGCGGCTTGCGGTGGATGGGCCAGCGCTCGGTGATCTCAATCTTCTCACCGGGCTTGGCGTTGAGCACATCACCGATGACGTTGAAAACCTTGCCCTTGGTGACGTTTCCGACCGGAACCGTGATGGGGCTGCCGGTGTCGCGCACTTCCTGGCCGCGGACGAGTCCGTCGGTCGGGTTGAGCGCGATGGCGCGAACGAGGTCGTCACCGAGGTGCAGTGCAACCTCCAGCGTGATCTCGTTCGAGTCGTCACCGATGGTGATCGTGGTCTTCAGGGCGTTGTAGATGCCGGGGATCGAGTCATGCGGAAACTCGATGTCGACAACGGGGCCCGTGACGCGCGCGATGCGGCCAACAGAGCCGGCCGTGTCCTCCGCCCGGACTGGCGCAATTGCGGTGTCAGTCATTGCTCTCTCTTCTCTGCCCATGGGACATGTGAACTACTTCTTAGCGGATGAGAGCGCGTCGGCTCCACCCACGATCTCGGAAATCTGCTGGGTGATCTCAGACTGACGCGCGTTGTTCGACAGGCGCGTGTAGTCCGTGATCAGCTTGTCGGCATTATCGCTTGCCGACTTCATTGCCTTCTGGCGGCTTGCATGCTCAGACGCAGCCGACTGCAGCATGGCGTTGAACAGACGACTCTCGATGTACACCGGGAGGAGGCTGTCCAGAACCGTTTCAACGTCGGGCTCGAACTCGTAGAGCGGGAGAACCGTGTTATCGCCGGGTTCTTCCACACCCTCAACGACCTCGAGGGGAAGCAGCCGAACAACCTCGGGCACCTGGGTGACCATGCTGACGAAGCGGTTGTAGACGATGTGGATCTCGTCGACGCCACCATCGGAGTAGTCCGTGAGGAAGGACTCCAGCAGGGCCTCTCCGATCTCCTTGGCCGTCTCAAACTGCGGCTGATCGGTTCCGCCGGTCCAGACTCGCTCCGACGTGCGGTTACGAAAACTGAAGTAGGCGATGGCCTTCCGGCCCACCAGGAAGTAGACGATGTCCTTGCCCTGGCCGCGGAGCAACTCGCTGAGCGACTCCGCCTCCCGCAGAACCTGCGAGCTGAACGCGCCAGCCAAGCCGCGGTCGGAAGCGAAGATGACGACCGCTGCGCGCTCGATCTTCTCGGGCTCCGTGGTGAGCACGTGATCGACGTTTGAGTACGTGGCCACCGCTGAAACGGCGCGCGTCACCGCGCGCGAATACGGGGTTGACGCAGCGACTCGCGCCTGAGCTTTCTGAATGCGCGAGGCGGAGATCAGCTCCATGGCCCGAGTGATCTTCTTGGTCGTCTGGGCAGACTTGATCTTCTGCCGGTAGACCCGAAGTTGCGCTCCCATGTTTCTGCTTCCTTGTCTTTCAGTGTTGTCGTCGGTCGTACTGTGTCGTCAGAATCGGCGAGGACTAGCGGCGGTGCTTGACGATCTTTTCCTGGTTGACGTCTTCGGCGGCAATCGCCTCAAACTTTTCCTTACCAACCGAGGCGAGCGGCTTGCCCTCACCGGTCTGGAATTCGAGCTTGAACTTATCGACTCCGGCGGTCAGAGCGGCAACGGTCTCATCGGAGAGAACGTTGGTCTCGCGCAGGTTTTTCAGGATCTCGGTGTTGCGACCGAGGAAGTCGAGCAGTTCGCGCTCGAACCGCAATACGTCGGGAACCGGAACCTCGTCGAGCTTGCCGTTGATGCCGGACCAGATCGATACGACCTGGTCCTCAACGGGGTACGGCGAGTACTGCGGCTGACGCAGCAGCTCGGTCAGGCGGGCGCCACGGGCGAGCTGACGACGGCTGGCCGCGTCGAGGTCAGAGGCGAACATCGCGAAGGCTTCGAGCGAACGGTACTGGGCCAGCTCGAGCTTGAGCGTGCCGGAGACCTTCTTGATCGACTTGACCTGCGCATCGCCACCGACACGGGAGACCGAGATACCCACATCAACAGCGGGACGCTGGTTGGCGTTGAACAGGTCGGATTGTAGAAAGATCTGGCCGTCGGTGATCGAGATCACGTTGGTCGGAATGTAGGCGGCAACGTCGTTGGCCTTGGTCTCGATGATCGGAAGGCCGGTCATCGATCCGGCACCGAGCTCGTCCGAGAGCTTGGCACAACGCTCGAGCAGACGGGAGTGCAGGTAGAAGACGTCTCCGGGGTACGCTTCGCGTCCCGGTGGGCGACGAAGCAGCAGGGATACTGCACGGTAGGCCTCAGCCTGCTTGGAGAGGTCATCGAAGACGATGAGAACATGCTTGCCGGCGTACATCCAGTGCTGGCCGATGGCCGAACCCGTGTACGGGGCGAGGTATTTGAAGCCGGCGGGGTCCGAGGCAGGAGCGGCGACGATGGTGGTGTACTCCATCGCTCCGGCATCCTCGAGCGCTCCCTTGACCGAAGCAATGGTGGAGCCCTTTTGGCCGATAGCGACGTAGATGCAACGAACCTGCTTGTTGCTGTCGCCCGACTCCCAGTTCGCCTTCTGGTTGATGATGGTATCGATCGCGATCGCGGTCTTGCCAGTCTGGCGGTCACCAATGATGAGTTGACGCTGGCCACGGCCGATCGGGATCATGGCGTCAATGGCCTTGATGCCGGTCTGCATCGGCTCGTGCACGCTCTTGCGGTGCATAACACCGGGAGCCTGCAGTTCGAGGGCACGACGACCTTCGGTCGCGATGTCGCCCAGTCCGTCAATCGGAGCGCCGAGCGGGTCCACAACACGGCCGAGGTAGCCGTCGCCGACGGGAACGGAGAGAACCTCGCCGGTGCGGTGCACCTCCATGCCTTCAACGATGCTGGCGAACTCGCCGAGCACAACGACGCCGATCTCGTCTTCGTCGAGGTTCTGGGCGAGGCCCAGGGTGCCGTCGGCAAATTTGATGAGTTCGTTGGCCATCACGCCGGGCAAGCCCTCAACGTGGGCGATACCGTCGCCGGCCGTGGTGACGTAGCCGACCTCGGTCGTTGATGTCTTGTTCGGCTCGTAGGACTTCACGAAGTCCTGGAGAGCGCCACGGATCTCATCGGGGCTGATCGTTAGTTCTGCCATCATCTTCCCTTTTCTGTACGGCTGTACAGGTTCTGTCTGTTCGAGGACGCTGCCGCCCTGAGTCATCTGGTACTGCTGGGGTTTGTGGTGCTGCCGAAGAAATCAGCTGGCGAGCTGGAGTCTCAAATCTGCAAGGCGGGTTGCGATGCTGCCGTCGATGACCAGATCGCCAATTTGTACGCGAACTCCGCCGACCAGTGCCGGGTCTACGACCTGGTTGATGGTGAGTGCACGTCCGTGGCGTTCCTGGAGGGTCGTCTGCAAGCGGGCGAGCTGGGCGGGCGTGAGTACGCTCGCCGAAGTGATGGTGGCAATCGACGTACCCGATTGGTCGGCGACAACGGATGCAGCGTGCCGCAGCAGTTCGCCGATGCGGCGGCCGCGAGGCTGCTGCACCAGATGCCGAACAATCGCCAGCGTCTGACCGGATACTTTGCCGGCCAGAAGCTTCTGCACGAGGGCTGCCTTGGCGTCGACCTTGCCGAGCTTGCTGGCCAGGGCCAGCTCCAGCTCAGCGTCCGAGGACACCGTCTTGCCGAAGGCGAAGAGTTCGCCCTCAATCGACGTGCCGGCCGGTGCCGACAGAGCGGATGCCCGCAGGCCCAGTTCTTCGATTCCGGCGAGCAGGTCGTCGTGGCTGGACCAGCGTTCCGACACGGCGGCTGCGAGCAGGTCAAGCGCCCGAGGCGTCACGTTCGTGCCGAATACGGCACGAACGAGGGTGACTTTGGCGGACGACTCCGCTGATGCATCGCCGAGTGCCGACAATAGCTGAGACGTCGACCCGATCACTCGACCGGCGCCGAAGAGGCTTTCGCCGGTCGCCAGATCAGTCGTACCGCCGGGTACGGACAGTGCCGCCCTCGATGTGGCGAGTGCTTCTCTGGTGGCGCTTCCCATTTGTTAGATCTTTCCTGCTGATGGAGCTGCTGCGTGAGACGGTACTTCGCTGGCTTCGAGTTCCGCCAGGAAACGATCGACAATGGCGCTGGCTTTCGCGTCGTCGGACAGACTTTCACCGATGACACCCGAGGCGAGGTCAATGGCGAGGGCGCCCACTTCGCTCCGGAGTGACACGACGGCGGCCTGACGTTCGGCTTCGATCTGCGTCTTGGCACTGGCCGCGATGCGACCGGCTTCGGCCGCAGCCTGCTCCTTGTGCTCAGCGACGATGCGCTGGCCGTCGGTGCGGGCCTGGTCACGAATCTGACCGGCTTCAGCGCGAGCATCAGCGAGCTGGGCCGTGTACTGCACGAGTGCAGCTTCGGCCTTGCGCTGGGCCTCGTCGGCCTTGGCGATGTTGCCCTCGATGGCTTCTGCACGGTCGTCAAGGAGCTTCTGCATTCTGGGGAGCACGAGCTTCCAGAAGAAGAACAAAATCACGACAAAGCAGACCGCCGACCAGATGATGTCGTAAACCTCTGGGATGAGCGGGTTTTTCGTCGCTTCTTCCGTCGCGGCTGCAATTACTGCGTGAAGCATCATGCCTCCTAACTGAGTAGTGAAGAGGACTAGTTCGTGAAGATGAAGTAGGTGGCGATGCCGATGAAGGCGAGCGCCTCGGTGAAGGCGATACCGATGTACATCAGCACCTGCAGGCGGCCGGCCAGCTCAGGCTGACGTGCGACACCTTCGATGGTCTTGCCAACGACGATACCCACACCGATTGCCGGGCCGATGGCTGCGAGGCCATAACCGACGGTCGCGATGTTTCCGTTGATTTCCGCGAGAACGGTTGTTGCGTCCACGTATGTTTCCTTCCGTGATGGTGAATGCGGCGAGTGCCGGATTCCTAAAGTGTCTAGTGTTCCTCAGCCAGCGCGAGCTGGATGTAGACGGCGGTGAGTAGGGCAAAAATGTAAGCCTGGAGAACGGCAATCAGCACTTCGAAGAGCGTGAAGGCGAAGCCGAAGACGAGGGTGCCAGCGCCGAAGAGCTTGAACCCGCCATCCGCAGTGAAGAAGAAGAACTGGGTGGCGCTGAAGAACAGCACGAGCAGAAGGTGCCCGACGATCATGTTCATCATGAGTCGAAGCGTGAGGGTGACCGGGCGCACCAGGAACGTCGAGATGAATTCGATCGGCGTGACGATGATGTACAGGAACGGCGGAACTCCGGGAGGGAAGAGCGAGTTGCGGAAGAATTTAACCGGGCTCTTCTTCACGCCGGCGTAAATGAAGGTTCCGTAGGAAATAACACCGAGTAGCAGCGGAACCCCGATCACCGAGGTGCCGGCAATATTGAGGAACGGGATGATTCCCGTGATGTTCATGAACAGCACCATGAAAAAGATGGTCGTCAGAAGCGGCAGAAACCGCCTGCCATCTTTCTTGCCGAGCAGGTCTTCGGCGATATTGACGCGAACGAAGTCGAGTCCCATTTCGGCCAGGCTCTGGCCGCGGGTCGGAATGATCTTCATGCGACGGGTGCCGAGCCAGAAGACGAGCATCAGGACCGCGACCGCAAGAAAGCGAATCAGAATAATGCGGTTGATCTCGAAGTTGGTACCCTCGAAGAAAATGACATCGGGGAAGAACTCATTGATGGAGGGACCGTTGAATTCACCGTCGCCGGTGGCAGACGGGACCATCAGGTTTACGGCGATTTCTAGCAGCGCTTTCTCCTGTTTCGGGGCGGTGAGCTCTGCTCGCGCAACGACGAATATGGGCGGGTTTACGACGCTGTAAAGCATGTGCAAACCGGGGTGGGATCGTTTTTTACTCTAGCAAAGATCAGGCGCTGAGCCGAATCGAGACCGGGATCCGTGGGCGGATGAGTAGAAGGGTTACTCGTCCACTGGGGCTGTGGGCAACGTGACGTCGCTGGCGTAGGGCATTCGGCTCTTCATCACGACGACAGCGTCCACGACAAGGGACCCCACAACGCCCGCAATAATGCAGAGGAACAGCACCATCGGCTGGATCCACAAGCGATCCTGCAGCACCACGAGCAACACCAGGAAGACAACAAATTTGAGCAGCCAGCCACCCATGATGATGCCGAAGAAGCCGCCAATGGCGGACTCGTTTCCGGCGATACGATTGGCGAGCAGAATGCTGCCGGCCGTGATGCCCATGAAGGCGACGGACATGACCGTTCCGATCAGGGCGCTGAGCACACCGGTGCCGCCGTCGACGAGGTAGCCGACGACGCAACCGACCACGGCGATGGCGAGGGCGACGTACGCCCCGTAGACGAGGATGCGACGCAGCACGGGGATCGACGTCGGCTGGGCTGGTGGGGTGGCGCTGGTCATGCGTTCTCCTCGGCAGGCGCCGCAGCGGGTACGGTCGCTCGTGTCGTTGTGGTGACTGACGGTGCTGGAACTGATCGTGTTGGCATGGCGGCCTCGTCGAGCGGGTCGTACTGGTCGAGCACAGCGATTTGTGCGGGTGCCGACTGACTGACCCATTCACCGGTCTTGCGGCGGCCGAGTGGGGCGAGCGTGACGATGGTGCAGGTGAGCAGCGACGTCACCAGGAAGATGGTCGCGTACCAGGTCGGCAGGGCGAAGTAGACCGGCAGGATGTAATAGAGCAGGCATCCAACGGAGGCTGCGGCTGTCCACCCGTAGAAGATCAGTACGGCATGCAGGTGGGAGTGCCCCATATCGAGCAGCCGGTGGTGCAGGTGTTTTCGGTCGGCGCTGAAGGGCGATTTGCCGGCCCGCACCCGCCGGAACACCGCCAGCCCGAAGTCGAGCAGCGGAATGATCATGATCGCCACCGGCAACAGGATGGGGATGAACGCGGGAAAGAGTTGCGAGCGGTTGATGGCGGTCGGGTCGATCTGCCCGGTGATGGCGATGGCGCTCGTGGCCATGAGCAGGCCGACGAGAAGCGCTCCGGCATCGCCCATGAACAGTTTGGCCGGGTGCCAGTTCAATGGGAGGAAACCCACACAGGCGCCGACCAGAATGGCGGCGATGAGCGAGGCGAGGTTGAAGTAGTTGGTCGGCGAGGTGTCGCGCACGAGCAGATAGCTGTAGAGAAAGAACACACCGTTGGCAATGAGGGCCACGCCGGTGACAAGGCCGTCGAGGCCGTCGATGAAGTTGATCATGTTCATGACCACAACGATGGCGACGACCGTGAACACAATCGACATCCAGCCGCTACCGACCGTCAAGCCCCCGATCGGCAGGGAGTAGATTTGCACGCCCTGCCAGGCGACGAGCCCGGCGGCGATGAACTGACCGGCGAGTTTCGTCATCCAGTCGAGGTCCCAGATGTCGTCGGCGACGCCGACGAGCACGATGAGCAGGGCCGCACCGAGAATGGCGAGAATCTGCTGCGGATCGGCGAATACGAGTCGGAGCGGCGCAAAGGCCCCCGCGAGGAGATAGGCGATTCCGAAAGCAACCAGGATGCCGAGGAACATGGCGATGCCGCCGAGGCGCGGGGTGGGGCGGGTGTGCACGTCACGTTCGCGAATCTTGGGGTACAGATGGTACTTGTGGCTGAGTTTGTAGACCACGATCGACAGCACGAACGTGACGATCGCCGAAACGAACGCGAGCAGAATGAAAAGGGTCATGGTCTACCGGCTGGCATCCGTTTCGCCCTGAGATTCGTCTTGGGACGGTGCGGCGATGGTGGGTGTCGCATCCGCATCAACCGGTTCTGCCGGTGTTCCGGGAATAGCCGGTGCGGCCGCCAGCACGTCGCCCACGACGGCCAGGAGTGCGTCTCGGGAGATGACGCCGCTGCGTACGATACGGAGGAAACCGCCGTTGGTTTCGAACCCGGTGGCGTCAACAATCGTCGACGAGCCGTCTCCCGATTGGCCGAACGCGCTTTCATAGGTGCCGCCGGCCGTGCCGCCGTCGAGGTAGACGTCGATGCTCTCGCCGAGCGCCGCTTCGGCGGATTGCGCGTCACGGGTTGCGGGCATTCCGCTGAGGTTGGCGCTCGATACGGCGAGCGGGCCGGTTTCGGCGAGCAGGTCGAGCGCGATTTGGTTGCTCGGCATGCGCAGCGCCACGGTGCCGCGGGTTTCACCCAGATCCCAGACCAGCGAGGGCTGGGCATTGACGATGATCGTCAATCCACCCGGCCAGAACGCCGCGACCAGGTCGCGCACCGGCTGCGGCACGTCGACGGCGAGAGCGTCGAGGGTGGGAATGCTGGGAATGAGAACGGGCGGCGGCGACTGACGGCTGCGGCCCTTCGCATCGAGGAGCAGCTGCACCGCCTCGGCGTTGAACGCGTCAGCGGCCACACCGTAAACCGTATCGGTGGGGATGACCACGAGCGCCCCGCGGCCGATGGCCGCGCGCGCCAGTGTGATGTGCGCCGCGTAGTCAGACTCGCTCGTTTCCGAGTCGCTCGTGCAATCGTAGATACGTGTCATTTCCGGTAATTCTAACTCAGCGCGGTTGTGAAGAGCGGATGCGGGCGGTTTAAGGGCGCAGCGCGGTGGTGGCCCGGTCGCGGCTGGTGTAATCGCGGTGGGTGGCTGGTGCACGCCAGCCATCGTTCGTGAGCAACTCCCGTATCGCGGCGCCCTGCAGTTCGCCGTGCTCGATCACGAGCACACCGCCGGGGCGCAGCAGGCGCAGGCCGGTTGCCGATACGCTGCGTACCACGTCGAGGCCGTCGACACCGCCGAACAGGGCGTGGGCGGGATCAAACAGGCGCACCTCGGGGTCGCGGGGAATCGCATCCGCGGGAATGTAGGGCGGATTCGAGATGACGACGGCGACCGTACCGTCGAGTTCGACGAACGCGTCGGCGAGGTCGCCGAAGACGAGGGTGGCGTTACGCGCTCCGATCTCCTCGAAGTTACGAGTGGTCCAGGGGAAGGCCTCCGGCGAGTTTTCAATCGCGAAAATGCGCGCGTGCGGCACCTCGGTGGCCAGGACCAGGGCGATTGCGCCGCTTCCGGTGCCGAGGTCGACGCCGATCGGCTCTGGATCGGGCATGGAGCGCAGCGCGTCGATGGCGAACTGGGCGACCTGCTCGGTTTCGGGGCGCGGCACGAACACCCCCGGCCCCACGTTCAGGGCGAGGGAGCGGAACGGGGCGCGGCCGGTGATGTGCTGGAGGGGTTCGCGTGTGCTGCGGCGGGCAAGCAGGGTGTCGATGGTGGCGGCATCCGCGTGGCTGATGGTCCGATTCAGGAAGCTGCCGGCCTGCACCTCGCCGCGGCTCTGCCCGAGTACGTGGCCGATCAACAGGTCGGCATCGACCTCGGGGTCGGAGATGCCGGCCGCGGTGAGCAGGCTGATCGCTCGGTTTCGTAAGGAGCGCAGGGTGGGGGGTAGGGCAGAATCTGAAGAAGGCACGTACTGAAATGTAACTCACCGACCGCTATTCAGCCGGGGGACATAGGCTGGACTCGGCCTTTTCCACCGAACGAAAGTTGCCCTCGTGCCAAAGATCTATTCCGATATCACCGAAGCCGTTGGTGGGACCCCCCTCGTCAAACTGAACCGTTTGACCACAGGCCTCGGCGCGACCGTACTCGCCAAGCTCGAGTTCTATAATCCTTCCAGCAGCGTGAAGGACCGCATCGGTGTTGCGATGATCAATGCGGCCGAGAAGGACGGTTCGCTGGGGCCCGGCGGCACCATCGTCGAAGCGACCAGCGGCAACACGGGCATCGCCCTCGCCATGGTCGGTGCCGCCCGCGGCTACACGGTCATTCTGGCGATGCCCGAAACCATGAGCAAGGAACGCCGCGTCATGATGCGCGCCTACGGCGCCAAAATCGAGCTCACCGCGGGAGCCGATGGCATGCGCGGCGCGGTCGAAAAGGCCGCCGAGATCGTCGCGAACACGCCGGGCGCCATACTCGCCAGCCAGTTCACGAATCCGGCCAACCCGGCCATCCACCGCGCGACTACCGGCGTGGAGATCTGGAATGACACCGAGGGTGCCGTTGACATTCTTGTCGCGGGCATCGGCACCGGCGGCACCATCTCCGGAGCCGGCGGCTACCTCAAGGAGCAAAAGCCGGGCCTCAAGGTCGTCGGTGTTGAGCCCATCGACTCCCCCATCCTGACCGGCGGTACCCCCGGTCCGCACAAGATTCAGGGTCTGGGCGCAAACTTCGTGCCGGAAGTCCTGGACCGCAAGGTCTACGACTCGATCACCGATGTGACGCTGGCCGACTCCCTCGCCACGGCACGCGCACTCGGCACCGAGGAAGGCATCCTCGGCGGCATCTCCTGCGGCGCCGCCGTCTGGGCCGCGCTCGAGCAGGCAAAACTGCCCGAGAACGCTGGCAAGACCATCGTCGTCATCATTCCCGGCTTCGGCGAGCGGTACATTTCGACCGTGCTGTACGAAGACCTGCTGGACTAAGACCTGCGGGACTACGAGAATGCTGTCTCTGCCTACATGAATCCTTTTTCACGCATCCGTGAAGACATTGCGGCCGCGCGCGCCCACGACCCCGCTGCGCGGAGCAACATCGAGGTCTTTCTCGCCTACAGCGGGCTGCACGCAGTCTGGTCGTATCGGGTTGCGAATCGACTCTGGCGGGCCGGGCAGCACCTGCCAGCCCGCCTGGTATCGCAGGTGACCCGGTTTCTGACCGGAATTGAGATTCATCCGGGCGCAACGATCGGGCGCCGCCTGTTCATCGACCACGGCATGGGTGTCGTGATCGGTGAAACGGCCGTGCTCGGTAAGGACGTGATGCTCTACCACGGGGTGACGCTGGGTGGTAAGAGCCGTCACGGGCATGCGCGTGGGGTGCGGAGGCATCCGTTTCTCGACGATGGCGTCACGGTGGGTGCGGGAGCCAAGGTGCTCGGCCCGATCACGATCGGGGCGTGGAGCACGATCGGCTCGAACGCGGTCGTGACCAAGGACGCCCCGCCGCGGTCGCTGCTGGTGGGCGTACCGGCGACGATTCGCCCGCAAACCCCCGCGACGGTGGAGTCGGCCCGGGGAGGCACCGTCGAACCCGAATACTACCTCTGACCCAATTCGCCGGCTACTCGGGGTCGCCGAGCTCGGCCAGACGGGTTTCCTCATCGGCGTGGATGCAGGAGTCGATGACGGGGCCGAGAGCTCCGTTCATCACGGCGTCCAGGTTGTACGCCTTGTAGCCGGTGCGGTGATCGGCGATGCGGTTCTCCGGAAAATTGTACGTGCGGATGCGTTCTGAGCGATCCATCGTACGGATCTGCCCCTTGCGCACCAGGCTCGCCGCCGCGTCGATCTCTTCCTGCTGGCGGGCCAGAACCCGGGCACGCAGCACACGCATGCCCGCTTCCTTGTTCTGCAGCTGGGACTTCTCGTTCTGCATCGCGACCACGATTCCGGTCGGAAGATGGGTGATGCGTACAGCCGAGTCGGTCGTGTTGACCGATTGGCCGCCCGGGCCGCTCGACCGGTAGACATCGATTTTGAGGTCGTTCGGGTGCAACTCGACCTCTTCGGGTTCGTCGACCTCCGGGAAGACGAGCACGCCGGCTGCGGAGGTGTGAATGCGTCCCTGCGACTCGGTCGCCGGAACACGCTGTACGCGGTGCACGCCGCCCTCGTATTTCAGGTGGGCCCACACGCCCTCGGCCGGGTCGCTCGACGATCCCTTGATCGCGAGCTGGATATCCTTGATTCCGCCGAGATCGCTCGAGGTCTGCTCGATGATCTCGGTCTTCCAGCGATTCGACTCGGCGTAGTGCAGGTACATGCGCAGGAGATCAGCGGCGAACAGTGCCGATTCGGCACCGCCCTCCCCCATCTTGATTTCCATGATGACGTCACGGGCGTCGAGTTCGTCGCGCGGAATCAGCAAGCGCCGCAGCTTCTCGGCCGCAACGCCCTGCTGTTCCACGAGATCCGGGATCTCCTCGGCGAAGGCAGCATCTTCATCGGCGAGTTCACGAGCGGCTTCAAGATTATCGTCGACCTCTTTCCACACGTGGTACGCCGCGATGATGCGGCTCAGCTCGGCGTAGCGCCGGTTGACCTTCTTC
This sequence comes from Cryobacterium sp. CAN_C2, assembly GCF_015751745.1. NCBI lineage: Bacteria > Bacillati > Actinomycetota > Actinomycetes > Micrococcales > Microbacteriaceae > Cryobacterium > Cryobacterium sp. CAN_C2. The sequence goes on along the minus strand of NZ_JADOUX010000019.1, from coordinate 37,267 downwards.
GAACGGGCCGGATTCGCGTGCAGCTCCGGATCCGCCAACTGTGACTGCAGGTCGTCGTGCTCGGCCAGCAGCGTGAGGACGGATTCGAACATTATTTGTCCTTGTCTGACCCGTTCAGGGTCGGCATCGACTTCTGAACCTGCATGAGGAATTCTACGTTCGAGGAGGTCTCCTTGAGACGGCCGAGGATGAGTTCGAGCGCCTGCTGCTGCTCAAGCCCGGCGAGGGCGCGACGCAGCTTCCAGGTGACCTTGACTTCATCGGCGCTCATCAGCATTTCTTCGCGCCGGGTACCCGATGCGTTCACGTCAACGGCGGGGAAGATGCGCTTGTCGGCCAGCTGGCGTGACAGCCGCAGTTCCATGTTGCCGGTGCCCTTGAACTCCTCGAAGATGACCTCGTCCATTTTGGAGCCGGTCTCCACGAGCGCGGAGGCGAGGATGGTGAGCGAGCCACCGTTCTCGATGTTGCGAGCCGCACCGAAGAAACGCTTTGGCGGATACAGAGCGGATGCGTCGACGCCGCCCGAGAGGATACGACCGGAGGCAGGTGCCACCAAGTTGTAGGCACGGCCCAGGCGGGTGATCGAGTCGAGCAGTACGACGACGTCGTGGCCCAGTTCGACCAGACGCTTGGCGCGCTCGATGGCGAGCTCGGCGACCGTGGTGTGGTCTTCGGCGGGACGGTCGAAGGTGGAGGCGATGACCTCACCCTTCACCGTGCGCTGCATGTCGGTGACCTCTTCGGGTCGCTCATCGACCAGGACGACCATGAGGTGCACCTCGGGGTTGTTGGTGGCGATGGCGTTCGCGATCTGCTGCATGACGATGGTCTTGCCGGCCTTGGGGGGTGCGACGATCAGACCGCGCTGCCCCTTGCCGATCGGGGCGACAAGGTCGATTATGCGCTGGGTGAGCTTTCCGGGCTCGGTTTCGAGGCGCAGGCGTTCCGTCGGGTACAACGGCGTGAGCTTGTGGAAGTCGACGCGGGTCGCGGCCTCCTCAACGGTCTGCCCGTTGATCGAGTCAACCTTGACGATGGCGTTGTACTTCTGACGCCCGGACTGGTCGCCCTCGTGCGGCTGGCGAATGGAGCCGACGACGGCGTCACCCTTGCGCAGGTTGTACTTCTTGACCTGGCCCAGCGAGACGTAGACGTCGCTCGCACCGGGCAAGTAGCCGGAGGTGCGGACGAAGGCGTAGTTGTCGAGCACGTCGAGGATGCCCGCGACGGGAATGAGAACGTCGTCGTCGTTGACCTCGGGTTCGAAGTCATCGCCCTGGTTCGGGCCGCGACGCTTGCGGTCACGGTACCGGTTGCGGTTGCCGCGGCCGTTCAGGTCGTCGTCGAGCTGGTTCCGGTCCTGGCCACGGTCGTTCTGACCCTGATTACGGTCCTGGTTCCGGTCCTGGCCCCGGTCGTTCTGGCCCTGGTTGCGGTCGGCCTGCGCTTGGGCACGCTCCTGATTGCGCTCCTGGTTGCGCTCGTTGCGAGCCTGACGCTGGCTCTGCGCCCGCGTCATGCCCTCGTCGTTGGTGCCGTTCTGGTTACGGTCGTTCTGACCGCGGTCGTTCTGGTTGTTCTGGCTGTTCTGACTGTTCTGACTGTTCTGGCTGTTCTGGCTGTTTTGGCGATCGGTGGCCGGGGCGTTCTCACCCTGGTTGCGGTCAGCAGCCTGCGCGCGGTCAGCGCCCCCGCGGCTGCGGCTGCGGCTGCGGCCCTGGCGGGGGGCCGCTGTGTCGATCGACTCGTCGGTTGATTCGACCTGTGCATCAGCTGGTGCGTCGGTCGACACCTCGAGCGCGTCGGTGGCTGCAACCTCGACAGCCACTCCGTCAAACCCTGCGGGCGACTCGGAGGGAGTCACAGCGGCGGTGCGCTGCGACGAAGCGCGACGGGACGCGCGGCGAGGGGCCGGTGCGTCCGGAGCCGGTGAGTCGGCGAGGGTCTCAGCAGGAGCATCGGCGGAGTCGGCAACCACTGCGGCGGCGTCATCGAGGTGCACGGGTGCGACCTGCACGCGCTTGCGCGCCTGGCGAACCGGCTTGTCGGTATCGGGTGCGGAGCTCTCTGAAGCGGATGCCGCGCCATCCACTGGTGCCGCCACGACATTGCGGGCGTTGCGCGCGATACGAGAGCCGGCGGCCGGTGCGTCGGGCAGGATGATGCCGAATCCGGTGCTGGCGTCGGCATTGACGTGGGACTTGGCGGGAGCGGCGGTGTTGGTGCTGGCACGACGCGGTGCACGCTTGCGCGGGGCGGTATCGATCGCCTCGGCGAGGCTATCCATCGGTGCAGCCTCGACCGGTGCAGCCTCGACCGGTGCAGCCTCGACCGGAGCAGCCTCGACCGGAGCAGCGGCACTGGCCTGATCGGTGCCGGACCGAGCCGTGGTGATCGCGTCCACGAGTTCTCCTTTACGAAGTTTGGAAGCGCCGGAGATTCCCAGTTCAAGGGCCAGAGCCTGAAGCTCGGACACGCGAAGGGCACTCAGGCGAGGAAGGTCCGAGCCAGCGGCGCGGAGGTTGACATCAGTCACGAAGGGGGTTCCTTTCCCCTGCCGAACGAAAATTCAGGCCAGGAGAGATGTGTGCAGCGACGAATGCGCTGCGGGTGATCCAATCCGACAAATGGAGGGGATTGGTGTAAACACGCACAGCTACGCACGAAATCGCAATAGCAGTGAGGTACAGGGAATGCACCGGAGAGGGTGTCGCCGTGGGCGGTTGGTATCGGGTGCACCCTTACCCTAGCACTCCCCCGCCAGTCGAGCCGACGTGCGTGCGGCACGTCGGCTCGATCGGAACGCTCGCTACGCGGCGTTCTCCTGGGTGAGCGGATGCACGGTCGCACCCTGTACATCAACGGCGAGCATGAGGGCACGCCAGGGGGTCTCGGATTGGCTCGCGACGAGTTCGGCAGCGACCAGGCGCTGTCCAGGGTCGCTCGCGAGCACGAGAATCGATGGCCCGGCACCGGACACGACGGCCGCGAAGCCGGCGGCGCGCAGCAGGGTGATGAGTTTGTTCGTCTCCGGCATGGCGGCGGCGCGGTAGCTCTGGTGCAGTTTGTCTTCGGTCGCGGCGAGCAGCAGTTCCGGGCTCTGGATGAGCGCGGCGATCAGCAGCGCGGATCGCGACAGGTTGAAGACGGCGTCTTCATGTGGCACCGAGGCCGGCTGCAGACTGCGTGCGAGAGCGGTGGACATCTCCTGCGCGGGCACGACCACGAGCGGCTTGACACCGCGATGCACCATGAGTTTTTTGTGGCGCGGGCCCTCCGGGGTGGTCCAGGCAATGGTCAGGCCGCCAAACAGCGCCGGGGCGACATTATCGGGGTGACCTTCCATCTCGGTGGCGAGCACGAGCAGCATTTCGGCGTCGATGTCAACGATTCCCTCGAGCAGTCCCTTCGCCGCCATGATGCCCGACACTATGGCTGCGCCGGAGGAGCCGAGGCCGCGCCCGTGCGGAATGACGTTGTACGCGACGATGTTGAGCCCGGGCATGGGCTGACCGACGGCTTTGAAGGTGTGAATGATCGCCCGCACGACGAGGTTGCTCTCGTCGGTGGGTACCAGACCGGCACCGACGCCGTGCACCTCGACGAACACGCCGGGTTCGCTGCGCACGGTCACCTCAAGCTTGTCGTACTTGGCCAGCGCCAGACCGAGAGTGTCGAAGCCGGGACCGAGGTTGGCCGTCGTGGCCGGCACCTGCACCGATACCGCGCGGCCGATCAGCGAAACGGGCCTGGTCATGCCTTGGCCAGGCCAAGCACGCTCGCGATTTCAGCGGTGTCGACCGGAACAATGGTGGGCACAACGTCGGAACCGTCGGCGGTACGCAGCGCCCACTGCGGGTCCTTCAGACCGTGACCGGTGACCGTGATGACCACGGTCGAGCCCTTCGGAATAAACCCGGCCTCGGCACGCTCGAACAGGCCGGCGACTCCGATAGCGGATGTCGGTTCCACGAAAATACCGACCTCGGCCGAGAGAATACGGTGGGCTTCAAGAATCTTCGCGTCGGTGATGGCACCGAAGTAGCCGTCGCTCTGCTCACGTGCGTTCAGCGCGAGGTCCCACGACGCCGGATTGCCGATGCGGATGGCGCTGGCGATGGTGTCGGGGTGGTCGACACGGTGGCCGAGAACAATCGGGGCGCTGCCGGAGGCCTGAAAGCCGAACATGCGCGGCAGCTTCGAGGTGGCGCCGCGGGCGACCTCTTCGCTGTAGCCGCGAAAGTAGGCGGTGTAGTTGCCGGCATTGCCGACCGGAACGAACTGAAAGTCGGGGGCGTCGCCGAGCACTTCGACGACTTCAAATGCCGCGGTCTTCTGGCCTTCGATGCGGTCGGGGTTGACCGAGTTGACCAGGTGCACCGGGTAATTGGTGGCGAGTTCGCGCGCGATGTCGAGGCAGTCATCAAAGTTACCCTGCACCTGCAGCAGCTGCGCGTTGTGGGCGACGGCCTGGCTGAGCTTGCCCATGGCAATCTTGCCCTCGGGCACCAGCACGGCGGCGGTGATGCCGGCGTGGGCGGCGTACGCGGCAGCGGAGGCGCTGGTGTTGCCGGTTGAGGCGCAGATGACGACTTTCGCTCCGTCTTCCACGGCCTTGGAGACGGCCATGGTCATGCCGCGGTCCTTGAACGACCCGGTGGGATTCATACCCTCGAACTTGATCCAGACCTTGGCGCCGGTGCGCGCGGAGAGTGCGGCGGCCGGAATGAGCGGCGTTCCACCCTCACCGAGGGTGATGATCGGGGTCGCGGCCGAGATGTTCAGTCGGTCGGAGTATTCGTTCAACACCCCGCGCCACTGGCGGCTGACTATCGCGCCCGGCGTGGTCAGGTTGGTGCGGGTCTCGCTTGGGCTAAACATCAAACTCCTTCAACTCTCAAAACGGATGCGACTTCGCTGACAAAACTGTTGGTGGCCAGGTCCTGCACGGTGGCGGCGAGTGCGGCCTCCGTTGCGTCATGGGTCCCGATCACTAGGGTAGCCGTGGCCGAGCGGGCTGCACGACTCGCCGTGCCGATCACGGCCGGCGTCATGGACTGTTCCACGAGCGCGAGCGACACCTTGCGCTTGCCGAACACGCTCGCGATGGTCGCGAGCACGCCGGGTTCGTCGGTGACCTCGAGGGTTACCGCATAGCGGGTGGTGACCCGGCCGATGTCAAAGACCGGCAGGGCGGCGTGGCTGGACGCAGCAACTCCCGGCCCGCCGGCGACGTGACGCCGCGCGATGGAGACGACGTCGCCGAGTACGGCCGAGGCCGTCTCGACTCCTCCGGCTCCGGCTCCGTAGAACATGAGGCTGCCGGCGGATTCCGCCTCGACGAAGACGGCGTTGTTGGCGCCGTGCACGGCGGCGAGCGGATGACTGCGCGGCACCATCGCCGGGTAGACCCGCGCTGAGACGCCGTCGACGCCGTTCTCGTCGGTGACGCGTTCGCAGATCGCGAGCAGCTTCACGACATAGCCGGCCTTGCGGGCCGATTCGATCTGCGCCGGCGTGACAGAGGTGATGCCCTCGCGATAAACGGATGCCAGCGGTACCGTCGTGTGAAACGCCAGACTGGCCAGAATGGCGGCCTTCTGCGCCGCGTCATAGCCGTCAATATCGGCGGTTGGGTCGGCCTCCGCGTAACCGAGCGCGGTGGCCTCGGCCAACGCGTCGCCGAGACTGGACCCTTGCGTATCCATGCGGTCAAGGATGAAGTTCGTGGTGCCGTTGACGATGCCCAGGATGCGCTTGATCTGGTCGCCGGCGAAGCTTTCGCGCAGCGGGCGCACGATGGGAATGGCCCCGGCAACCGCGGCCTCGTAGTTGAGCTGAGCGCCGACCTGGTCGGCGGCCGCGAACAGCTCAGGCCCGTGCAGGGCCAGGAGCGCCTTGTTCGCGGTGACGACATCCGCTCCGGAACTGATCGCGAGCAGAATGTAGCTGCGGGCCGGCTCGATGCCTCCCATGAGTTCAATGACGATGTCGGCGCCGAGAATGAGTTCTGCGGCGTCGGTCGTGAACAGCTCGCGCGGCAGGTCGACGGTGCGTTCCGCGTTCACATCGCGAACCGCGATGCCGACCAGTTCCAGGGTGGCGCCGACCCGGTTGGCGAGCTCCGGGCCCTGTTCCAGTAGTAGGCGGGCCACCTGGGCACCGACGGATCCACCACCGAGGAGGGCGACGCGCAGATTCCGGTATTCGATCTTCAAGATTCTCCTACGTCGGTGCGGCCAGACGGCGCCGCCCCGGTGTCGCGCGCGAGCAGGTCGAAGATCGTTTCACCGCGCACGAGCACGCGCGCTGATCCGTTCAGTACGGCAACGACGGACGCGCGGCCCTGATAGTTGTAGTTGTTGGAGAGCGCCCAGCAGTAGGCGCCGGTGGCGGGTACGGCGAGCAGATCGCCGGGAGTCACGTCACCGGGCAGGTAGTCGGAATCGACGACGATGTCACCGCTCTCACAGTGTTTACCGGCGATGCGCACGAGCACCGGAAGAGCGGTCGACGCGCGATCGGCGAGGCGCACCGCATAGTCGGCGCCGTAGAGGGCCGGGCGCACGTTGTCGCTCATTCCGCCATCGACGCTGACGTAGAGCCGCGGGGCGCCCGAGACGTCGACGGCCTTGGTCGTGCCGACCCGGTACAGGCTCACGCCGGCGGGACCAATGATGACGCGGCCGGGTTCGAACGCGACGACCGGCAGCGGAATGTTCAGTCGCGCGCACTCGGTGGCGACGATGTCTGCCAGGGCCACGGCGAGTTCGCGTATCGGCGTGGGCTCGTCGGCACTCGTATAGGCGATGCCGAAGCCGCCGCCGAGGTTCAGCTCGGGTACCGGGCCGGAGGCCAGCAGCTCGGCGTGCACGTCCAACAGCCGAGCGGCCGACTCGGCGAATCCCTCGGCGCCGAAGATCTGCGAGCCAATGTGGCAGTGCAATCCGACGAAGTTGAGTGCGGCTTCGGCGCGAATCAGCCCGACCAGCCTCGGAGCGTCCGTGAGTACGATGCCGAATTTCTGGTCTTCGTGGGAGGTGGCGAGAAAATCGTGGGTGTGCGCGTGCACGCCGCTGTTCACGCGCAGGCGCACGTTCTGCACCCGACCGTTGCGGGCAGCGGCTTCGGCGACGCGGCCGATTTCGACCTCGCTGTCAATCACGATCGTGCCGACACCGACCCGGGTGGCCTGGTCGAGTTCGGCCAGGGACTTGTTGTTGCCGTGAAAACCGAGCCGGGCCGGGTCGGCGCCGCCGGCCAGCGCGACGGCCAGTTCTCCGCCGCTACACACATCTATGTTCAGGCCAGCGGCGATCATCCAGCGCACGACCTCGGTCGAGAGAAAGGCCTTGCCGGCGTAGTAGACCTTGGCGCTCGTGCCGATGCGGGCGAACTCGGCCTGGAACTCGGCGAGCAGCTCTGCCGCCCGAGCGCGAGCATCCGCTTCGTCGATAATATAGAGGGGCGTGCCGAATTCGGCGGCGAGGGCCGCGGCGCTGACCCCGCCGAAGACGAGTTCGCCGGTGCTGGTGCGCTCAGCCGAGGTGGGCCAGAGACCCGGCGCGAGCGCGTTGGCGTCGGCGGGCTGGTGCAGCCACGCGGGCGCCAGCGGATTGGGCGTGCGTTCAAGGGGATCAGGTGTCACGGGAACTACCTCACGAGAGTCGAAGGGGAATCTCAGCGAGCGAACCCGGATTGGTCCCTGAAGCCGGAAAATAGGCCAACCCGGTGACCGGGCGTACCTGGCCATATTCTACTGTCGCACGAGGTTCGAATTAGCGGGAGCAGCTGCCGAGGGTGGTCAGCGACTGCGCGGTGAGCATAAGACTGTTCGACTCCAGCTTAACGCGTGCACGTGTGGGCGAGATGTCGACGCCGCTCAGCTCAACTCCCTTGGGAAGATAGCTCGCGACGCAGACTGCGATCGGCGCCCGCTGGAGGATCAGGTCGACGAGGGGGGTTGCGTCGATGTCGCCGACCCCGCTCGTTACGGTGGCTTCGGTGGGCGCGAAGTTCAGCGTATCGCCGGCGGCGCTGGCGCTGGCCGTGGCGCTGTAGCCGACGTTGAAATCGAACAACTGCACCGTGCCGGTATAGGCCACCGTGCCGTCTCCGAGGGTCATTACGGCGTCAGCGGGGGCGGTACCAGAGGCCTGCACGAGCTGGTTGAGGGCGTTCTGGTCGAGGTCGAGCGTGGCGTTGAGTGAGCCGATGGCCTTTGCGGTGTTCGTCGATACGTTGTGGGCAATCACGTGAACGGATGCCGGCACGCCGTCGACCGTCAGGTTCGGCGCGGTCAGTTCGATCTGGTCGAAGCTGCCGGCGATGAACTGTGCGATCACGGACGTGCCGCCGATGGTGACGGTGATGTCGCCGGTCACGGAAGCGGGCATCCGGTTGCTGATCTCGGTTTCGGCGCGATCCTGCGCAACCGCGCGCACCCCGTTGTCGACGAGAAAATAGGCGACGACGAGCAGAATTGCGATCACGCCGACGATGATCAGCGAAACGACGCCGCGACGTTTAGTTCCCGCCATGGCTACATGCGCTCCGGGGCAGTGACGCCGAGCAGGCCGAGGCCGTTGCGGATCACCTGGCCGGTCGCGTCGTTGAGCCACAGGCGGGTGCGATGCAGGTCGGTGACCGGTTCCTCGCCGAGCGGAATGACGCGACAGTTGTCGTACCAGCGGTGGTAGTAGCCGGCGACCTCTTCGATGTAGCGGGCCACGCGGTGCGGCTCGCGTAGTTCAGCAGCCTGGGCGACGACACGGGGAAACTCCTGCAGCACGCCGAGGAGCGCGGATTCGCTGTCGTGCACGAGCAATTCCGGGGCGAAGACCGTGCGTTCGACACCGCTCGCGGCGGCGTTGCGGGCAACCGAGCAGGTGCGGGCGTGGGCGTACTGCACGTAGAAGACGGGGTTGTCGTTGGTGCGTTTGCCGAGCAGGTCGAGGTCGATGTCGAGCTGCGAATCACTGTTCGAGCGCACCAGGGCGTAGCGGCCGGCGTCGACGCCGACCGCGTCGACGAGGTCATCGAGGGTGACAATGGTGCCGGCCCGCTTGGACATGCGCACCGGTTCGCCGTCTTTGAGCAGGTTGACCATCTGGCCGATCAGAATCTGCAGGTTCACGCCGGGCTCATCGCCGAAGGCTGAAACCATCGCCATCATGCGGCCGACGTAACCATGGTGGTCGGCGCCGAGCATGATCAGGCACTGGTCGAATCCGCGCTCGCGCTTGTCGAGGTAGTAACCGAGGTCGCCCGAGATGTAAGCGGGTTCACCATTTGAGCGAATGATGACCCGGTCGCGATCATCACCGAATGTGGTCGTGCGTAGCCAGATGGCGCCATCCGCTTCGAAGATGTGGCCCTGTTCGCGCAGTCGCTCGATGGCGCGGTCGACGGCGCCGGATTCGTGCAGGGAATCTTCGTGAAAGTACACGTCGAAGTCGACGCCGAAGCCGTGCAGCTTGTCTTTGATCTCGGTGAACATGAGATCAACGCCGATGGAACGGAACACCTCTTGCTGTTCCTCGCGCGTGAGGGCGGCGACGTCGCCATGGTACGTCGCGAGAACGTTGGCGGCGATATCGCCGATGTAGCCTCCGCCGTAACCGTCTTCGGGGGTGGGGTCACCGAGGTAGCTGGCGAGCACGCTGCGGGCAAAACGATCAATCTGCGAACCGTGGTCGTTGAAGTAGTACTCGCGGGTCACATCGGCGCCCTCGGCCTGCAGCACCCGGGCCAGGCTGTCGCCGACCGCGGCCCAGCGCACGCCGCCCATGTGAATCGGGCCGGTGGGGTTGGCCGAGACGAATTCAAGGTTAATGTTGAGGCCGTCATACAGGTGGCCGGTGCCGTAGACTGTGCCCTGGTCGACGATGGTCTTGGCCAGTGCGCCCGCCGCCGCCGCCTCGAGGCGAATATTGATGAAGCCGGGGCCGGCGATTTCAACGGATGCGACATCCGTCAACTCTTCGAGACCAGCAGCCAGTTCGGCCGCGATGTCACGCGGGTTGGCACCGAGGGGTTTGGCGATCTTCAGCGCAATACTCGAGGCCCAGTCGCCGTGGTCGCGGTTTCGCGGGCGTTCGACGGCGACGTCGGCGAGGGTGAGTCCGAGGTCTACCCCGACCGTGTCAACCTCGCGTCGGCGTTCGCTGACGCCCCGGATGAGGTCGAAAAGGGACTGGGAGAGTTCGGCAGGAGTCACTGCTCAATCGTACCGGCCCCCTCCTGTTGGTAAGGTCAACGCGTGACTGATACACGCCTCTACCCCTCTTTTGTTCGTACCGCCGCGCTTACCGCCGCGCGTACCACGCGCCGACAAGCCGGCCTGGTGCTCGCCGGTGGCGCGTTGTTCGCCCTCCTGTTGACCGGGTGCAGTGGTGGCGACACCCCAACGCCGTCGGATTCCGCAGCGGCGACGAGCGGGGCATCCGCTGACCCGAGCGAGAGTGCTGCACCCTCGCCGTCGCCGACGCCGGAAGCGACCGGCGCGCCGATCGCGCAGACCTGTGACCAGCTGCTCACGCTGCAGGATGTCTACAACTTCAACCCGAACTACGGCACCGCGCCCGACTACTCGCCAGCTGCCGGCGGTCTGGCCGAGACCGCACAGACCTACAACGGGCTGACCTGCGGCTGGTCGAACCAGTCGAGCGGTGAACTCATTGAGGTCTCGGTCGTGGCACCCAACGACGTGTTGATGACCACGCTCAAGCAGAAGGCGGATGCCGACAGCCAAGCCGTTCCGACCTACGGCACCCCGCCGACCGTCGACGGTTTCTTCACCTACGCCGGTGGCAGCGGTCAGGCCCAGGTCTTCACCGGCACGTACTGGGTCACCATGAGTTCGCCGGCGTTCTACAACGAGCCCGGTGCCGCGGAAGGCCTCATGTCGGCGGTACTCACTCACCTCGGGTAGCGAATGCCGCCGGTGGGTCGTGACGGCCGGGCCAGGATGCTAACCTTGAAACACCCTGGCCCCCATAGCTCAGGGGATAGAGCACTGCCCTCCGGAGGCAGGGGCGGCAGTTCGAATCTGCCTGGGGGCACACTTGTCACGTGACACGCCAGTTCGGACAAGCGGAACCATCTAAGGGCACCTGAACTAAACCGTACCTGAACTAAACCGTATTCTCGGGACTACCCAATGTCGCCGTCCTCAGGCGCTCCTCGGAGCTGCCCGCAGGGGCGCACGCACGGGGGTTGCCCATAAGCCGGCCAGTCGCACCGCTCGAAGTGCGATGAAGAGTTCGGCGGCCTGGCCGGGTTTCGCTACGGAGCGGCCGGTCATTTCGGTTATCCGACCCAAGCGGTGCAGGACTGTATTTCGGTGGCAATGAAGTTGCTTGCCACACTCGGCGGTCGAGCCGTCGGTGGCGAACCAGCCTTCGAGCGTGTCGAGCAGCACGCGGGCATCATCCGGTTCAAGGTCGGCCAGTCCGCCGAGAACGCCGTCGCGGAGTTCGGCAGCGTATGCGGGTTGAGACACGAGCATGGTGTCGATTGGGGCTGCGCCGTAGAGATGCACTCCCACTGCGGCGGGGGCGATGCAGCGCATGGCGAGAAGCGCTTGCCGAACCGCGGCAGGCGCGTGCTGAAGAGATTCAAGCGGCAGGCTCACCCCGATTCGTGAACTCACGGATTCGGCAAGTGCGTGCGCTGCGGCGGACGGGTGCGTACCCGCCCCGCTTCCGAGCAGGCCCAGGTACTCACCTTTCCATGGGGCCCATGCCGAGCTCACGCCCATACCTCGCAGTCGGTCGGTGATAGCGGGAATCGGATCATCGTCCGAGTGCCGCATCTCGACGGCAAGAACGACGAAGGTTGCCTGGTGTGGAAGACCAAGAGCGCGGACCGCTCGACCGGGGTCGCCCGAGAACTCGCCTTCCAGAATCGTGAGCAGCATGACGTTCTTGCTCTGCTGGTCTTTGCGCTCCCGTTCGTCGACGACCTCTCGGTACGTCTCCGCGGCGGCGCTCGAGTACCGGTCGATGATGCCCCACACTCCGGATGATGCGGTGAGCAGCGCGGTTGCGTGTTCGGGTGTCGTCGCCTTCGCCATCATCGCGTCCCACAGGTGCAGACCGGCAAGCCGGTATGCGTGCAGCAGGCTCGCCATGGGGATACCGTGCTCGGCTTTCACGCGGCCCGCGTGCCGTGGGGCGGCGAGCGAGTCATTGATGCCGAGCAGGCATTGCAGGATCGCCTCAAGGTTGTCGTGCACAATACCTTCGAGCACACCTGCGGCCAGGGCGCTCTCGGCGTAATCGTGCTCGCCGTTGATAATCTGGGCAACAACGCTGTCAGACAACTCGCCGACCGAGTCGATCATGTCCGAGAAGATCTCCCGCGCGCCCTCCACCATCGCATCCGGGCTCGGCAGACTCTGCGGCGCTTCATTGCTTTTCATGCACCCAGTGTAATCCGGTGGTTATGCCGAATGGTTGTGCAGCCGCACAACGCCGGCGGCCGAAGTCGCGGCGGCGGCCTATCGCTATCGCCGACAGCGGAGTCCAGACTGGGCGGTCACGGCAACCCTGGATTCGAGGCGCTGTCAGGTAACAATCAAGGGAGATTGATGACCATCACCGATCCGACGTCGAGGACACGGGCCATTCCGGCCCTCGACCAGCAACAGCGCGATGCTCTCGATGCGGCCATCATTGAGTTGGCCTCGGGTGCCAAGCTTTGGGCAAGGACTTTACTTTCCGAACGTGCCGGATTGCTTGGGTCTGTGCACGCGGCAATGACCGGGGCCGCCCAGGAATGGGCGGAGACGGCCGCTGCTATCAAGGGACTGGATCCTTCATCCCCGCTCGTCGGGGAAGAATGGATCGCCGGCCCCTATGCGTGCCTTTCGGGCGCAGGTACCCTCACCCATTCCGTCGCAGCACTCGCTGCGGGGACGAGCCCTCTCGCCACACGCCGGTTCGGAACGGCGCCCGGCGGTCGCGTCACCATCCCGGTGCTTCCTACCAACGGGCATGAGTGGTTGCTGCTGCACGGATTCAGCGCTGAGGTCTGGATGGCTCCGGGCCGCTCTGCCGGGGAGGTGCGGTCCAGCGCCGGACTTGGTGAGCTCACGCCAACGATGTCGGGCGGAGTGGGACTCGTTCTCGGTGCCGGCAACATCACGTCGATCCCGCCGCTCGACGTGATCTACGAGATTGTCGCAAACAACCGGTCGGTGCTGCTGAAGCTCAATCCGGTCATGGCCGGAATGAAATCTGTTTTCGACAAGGCTCTCGCCCCCTTGATCGACTTCGGGGTGCTTCGCATCGTACAGGGCGCTGCAGACGTTGGGGCGTATCTCACGCAGCACGATGGCATTGCTCACGTGCACATCACCGGGAGTGCGGCAACTCACGATGCCATCGTCTGGGGGACGGGCGAGGATGCAGCGCGCCGCAAGGCAGCAGGCAGCCCGTTGCTCGCGAAGCCCATCACCAGCGAACTCGGCGGAGTGTCGCCCATCATCATCGTGCCGAGCGCATGGACAAAGCGTGATCTGCGCTACCAGGCCGAGCACGTCGTCACCCAGCGCCTGCACAATGGTGGTTACAACTGCATTGCCGGCCAGGTGGTTGTGGTCAGCAGCAACTGGCCCCAGAAAAAAGCGTTCCTCGCCGAACTCCGACGGGCATTTGCGGCGGCCGCTCAACGCCCAGCCTGGTATCCCGGTAGCGATGGTCGAATGAGCGCCGCATCAGCCGCCTACCCGGCTGCCGAGCGCATGGGTAAAGACGGCTGCCGCCTGCTGATCGATGTCCAAGCCGAAGACGACCCATCGAATGTGCTCACCACGGAATATTTCTCCCCGGTGCTGGGTGTTGTCGAAGTTCCTGGCACAGGCCAGACCTTCCTCGACGCTGCTGTCACTCTCGCCAATGACGAGTTCGTCGGTACCTTGGGCGCCAACCTCATTGTCGAACCGAAGGTCATCCGGCAGCTCGGGACCGGGTTCCTCGACGCCATTGCACGCCTGCGCTACGGCACGATCGCCATCAACGCGTGGACCGGCCTCGGATTTCTCACCGCAACCGCATCGTGGGGTGCATTCCCCGGCGCCACCATCGACAATGTGCAAAGCGGCATCGGAACTGTTCACAACGCCCTGCTCATCGATCGGCCCGAGCGTACGATCGTCCGCGGCCCGTTCCGGCCGTTCCCGCGATCGTTCGCGCACGGAGAATTCACTCTTTTCCCGAAGCCGCCATGGTTCGTGCAGGCGCGTTCCGCCGCGACTACGGGACGTCGTCTCGCCGGGTTTGCGGCCAAGCCGTCATGGCTGAAGATGCCCGCAATCTTCCTCGCGGCGTTCCGGGCCTAACCACCAGGTCATCCCGCACGCTCTCCCACCAATGATCCAGAGCAAGAAGGCGAGCCGCCGTGTTCAGCAGTCCCTTTTCCGACGTCGAAATCCCAGATCTAAGCGTATTTGACTACCTCTTCGGATCGCTCGACCGCGCATCCGCCGACCGCGTCGCCCTCACCGATGGGGCGACCGGTGAGACCACCACCTACGGCGCGCTGGTGCGCCAGGTCGAAGCCGTAGCGGGAGCACTCGCCGCTCGTGGCATCGGTGTGGGCAGCGTCGTGGCGTTGCATTCCCCGAACCGACCCGCTTTCGCCGTGGCGTTCCACGGGATTCTTCGCGCTGGCGCGACGGCGACTACGGTCAACGCGCTGTCCACGGCAGGCGAGATGGCGACGCAGCTTACCGACTCGAAAGCGGTGGCCATCATCGCAGCGGATACCCTGTTCCCCATCTCTGCGGAAGCCGGGAAACTGGCCGGTGTGGCAGCTGACAGCATCATCAGCCTCGGAGAGGTCGACGGGAGCACGGGTCTCGCCGACCTGGTCGGCGAGACTCATCCCGCGCCCGATGTCAGTTTCGATCCGGCGACGCACTTGGCGGTGCTGCCCTACAGTTCGGGAACGACGGGCAAAGCAAAGGGCGTCATGCTCACCCACCGCAACCTCGTGGCGAATGTCGCGCAGTCGGCACCCCTCGTCGGGGTGATGGCCGATGATCGCGTTCTGGCTGTGCTCCCGTTCTTCCACATCTACGGCATGACGGTGTTGCTCAACATATCCCTCGCGCAACGGACGACCCTGGTGACCATGGCGAGATTCGATCTGGCCGATTTCCTGGGCCTCATCCAGTCCGAGCGCATCACGTACGTCTTCATCGCCCCTCCCATCGCGGTCGCGCTGGCGAAGCATCCGCTGGTCTCCGAATTTGACCTGTCGAGCCTTCGCACGGTGTTCTCTGGGGCGGCGCCCCTGGACGGCATCGTCGGTGGCGATGTTGCCGAGCGACTGAACTGCGAGGTTCTTCAGGGCTACGGAATGACCGAGATGAGCCCTGTGTCGCACGCCATGCCTCGAGGTCGAACCGACATCCCCCTGAACTCGGTCGGTCTCACGGTGCCGAACATGCAGTGCCGCATCGTCGACCCGCTCACCGGAGGCGACATAGAGATCCCGACGGTGGGTGTGAGTGAGCCCGGCGAACTGCTGTGTCGTGGCCCGAACATCATGGTGGGCTACCTCGGCAACGATGAGGCAACCCGGGCGACTCTCGACGCCGACGGATTCCTTCACACCGGCGACATCGCGACGGTGAGTGCCGAGGGGGTCGTGACTGTCGTCGACCGGCTGAAGGAGCTCATCAAGTACAAGGGGTACCAGGTGGCACCCGCGGAACTCGAGGCGTTGCTGCTGGGCCATCCCCAGATCGCCGACGCCGCTGTCATCGGCGTGATCGACGCCAATGGTGAAGAGGTGCCCAAAGCATTCCTGAGGCTGCAGCCGAAGGCAACGATCACGGTGGAGGACGTCATGATTTGGGTCGCCGAGCGAGTGGCCCCGCATAAGAAGGTTCGACAGGTGGAAATGATCGACTTCATCCCGAAGTCGGCGTCGGGCAAGATCCTGCGCAAGGATCTGCGATCAAAAGGAGCGCTGGTATGAGTAGCAGCACTGAAGAATTCGACTACGTCGTCGTCGGCGCAGGATCGGCCGGAGCAGCTGTCGCCGCTCGGCTCACCGAAGATGCGAGCATCTCCGTTTTGTTGCTCGAAGCCGGCGGTGTCGACGATAAGCAGGAGATCGCTATCCCGGCGGCATTCCCAAAGCTATTCAAGTCCGACGCCGACTGGAACTACCAGACCGAGCCGCAGGGCGAGCTCGAGGGGCGGTCGGTCTACTGGCCACGTGGCAAGGTGCTCGGCGGCTCATCCTCCCTCAACGCCATGATGTGGGTGCGCGGATTCGCCGCCGATTACGACAACTGGGCGAGGCTCGCCGGTGCCGACTGGTCGTACGAGGCGCTCCTACCGTATTTCCTCAAGGCGGAGGCGGTCGAGGGCAACACGGATCCCAACCAGGGCACGAACGGAGCGAATTCGATTTCGCACCAACGCAGTCCGCGGTCGCACACCGCAACCTTCCTCGAGGCTGCCGTCGAGGCCGGCATGCCACTCGTCGCCCCGAATTCGGCACACCCTGAGGGGGTCAGCCAGACGATGGTGAGCCAGCGTGGCGGCATGCGCCACAACACGTCGGCCGCCTACCTCGCGCCGGCAGCCGAGCGCTCCAACCTGGTTGTTCGCACCGGGGCCCACGTCACTCGCGTACTCTTCGAGGGAACCCGCGCGGTCGGTGTCGAGTACCTCAGCGAGGGCACCCCGACCTCAGTCTCCGCGCGCCGCGAGATCGTGCTGAGCGGCGGGGCGGTGAACACACCGCAGCTTCTCATGCTGTCGGGCATCGGCGATGCGTCGCACCTTTGCTCCCTCGGAATCACCGTTCTCGTTGATGCACCGGAGGTCGGTTCGAATATGCGCGATCACCTGTTCGCGGCACTCGCTGTCGACACCGACGATGACACCCTCTTCGGCGCCGAGACCGAAGACCAGCTCAACGACTTCGTCTCGCAGCAGCGCGGTATGCTCACCTCCAACATTGCGGAGGCGTACGGGTTCGTCAAGACCGACCCGTCCCTCGCCTTCCCTGACATTGAGGTGCTCTTCGCCGCCGTGCCGTACATCGGTGAGGGGCTTGTGGCCGCCCCAAGGCACGGCGTCAGCGTCGGCGCTATCCTGCTGCAGCCAAAGAGCCTCGGAACCGTGCGACTCGCGTCCGCCGATCCGCTCGCGAAGCCCCTGATCGATCCGAACTATCTCGGAGACCCGGAAGGGGAAGATCGCGCGACACTGCTCGCGGGCCTCGGCGTGTGTGAGCGCATCCTTGCCGCCACGGCCTTCGCGTCCACGCGGGGCGATGGCAAGTTCATTCAACCCGCCGGGTCAGATGCACAGGCGCCAGCCGAGCGAGATGCAAGGGTTATCGATGAGTTCTCGCAGACCCTCTACCACCCGACGAGCACCGCTCGCATGGGATCGGATACTGGATCGGTGGTCGACCCGGAGTTGCGTGTACGCGGAGTGCAGGGACTTCGCATCGCCGACGCGTCTATCATGCCTGAGATCATCCGGGGGCACACGAACGCTCCATCCATCATCATCGGCGAGAAGGCGGCTGATCTTCTGCGCGCATCGGTGCCGATCGCAGAGGAAGCGGCTTCGGTTCATTAATATGAGTACGGCGACGAGGATCGCGCTGTAGCGCTCATTCACCAGGCGCAGGGTCACGGTCGCGGCGAGAGTCTCCCTCGCGACCGGTGGTGGAGTGAACCAGCGGCTGATCAGCGGTGTCTGCGAGCAGATTGGGCTTCATCCGCACGCATTCCGCGCCCTGTTCCCGACCGATGATGTGCTGCTTGATGCGGTGAATGAGCTCCTCGTCACGGAGTGCGCCGAACGGCTTCAGGGTGGGGTTTTGGCGTTCACCCCGAAAGGTGGCGGTTCAGAATGCACTGAGGCTGCGCTGGCTCTCGCGAAGTCGCGGCCGCTCGATCGAAGCGCCATGACCATTCGCGCGGAGCGCAGATCTTTTGCGCTCCAAAAAGGCGAGGGCGAAAGCGATCCTTCGAGGCCTGGCTTTGGGGCCGGCACACCGAGTCGAACTTCTCGGAATCTCCCTGTATCGCCAGAACTTTGCCTGCGTTGCGGAAGCAGGTCAGCGAAAGGCGGTCGTAGCCGGGCAGAATCCCACGGTGGCCGCGAGGATGCATGCCCAGATCGGAATATGCATCCATCACGCCCAGCTTGCGGCGGTTGCGGAACTGAACAAGACCTAACTCGTCCGCAGAGCCACGCTCTTCGACCTGCACACCCCCGAGAACTGTCCCTGAGAAAACCGGCGGGACCCACCTCTTCGACCACGCCTCCACACCACCCCGCCGCGCCGCGCCATGAAATCCCCGCGCCCGTGCCGGACATGCCTCAGTATGAGAGTTGTGACAGACACCGAGCGCGACAAGCGGATGCGCAACCTCGTCGTGCTCGTCGCCGACCCCGTGCGCCGCTACCTGCACCGCCGCACCGACGCCGCGACGGCCGACGACGTGCTCGGCGACACCCTGCTGGTGTGCTGGCGCCGCCTCGACGATGTGCCCGACGACGCCCTCCCCTGGGCGATCGTCGTCGCTCGGCAGTGCCTCAGCAACGCACGGCGGGCCGAGCGTCGCCGCACCCGTCTCATCGGCCGTATCATCGCCATCGACCCACCGCCGGTCGCTGCGGACGACAGCACCGCAGCATCCACCGTCGACGGCACCACCGCCGACGCCCGCGTGACCACCGCCCTCGGCGGCCTGCGTCGCCACGACGCCGAGATCCTGTGCCTGTGGGCGTGGGACGAGCTGACGAGCCCGCAGATTGCCCTCGTGCTCGGTATCAGCGCGAACGCCGCGGCGATCCGACTGCACCGTGCGAAAGCGCGCCTCAAGCAGGAGCTACTGAAATCTGATAGCCCGACCGGACATGTATCCCATGACGAAGGGAGCACAAATGCACGACGATGACCGTGCGCTGCAAGATCAGCTGCGCGCCGCCGATCCGGCCCGCACTCTGCCCCCTGCCTCGCCGACGTGGCTCGACCACAGAATGGAGCAGATCATGACCGACCAGACCCCCAGCACCGGGACCGTCACCCCCGAGGCGCCGCGACCCTTCTTCCGGCGGTGGATGCCGGTGGTTGGCGTCGCCGTCGGCCTCGCCATCGCCGCCGCAATCGTCGTGCCCCTCACCCTCGGCGGACCGAAACCCACCGTCGAGGCGCTGCAGCCGCCCCTGGGCGGAGGCCTCGCGAGCGGCAGCTGCCTCGCGCTCGAGCCGGCGACCGTCGCCGCGCAGGAGCAGGCGTTCGCCGCGACGGTGCTGCAGATCCAGGGGGACACCGTTGTGCTGGAGGTCACGGAACGCTTCACCGGCGACGTCGCCGACCGCGTCGAGGTGACGCAGGTCGACGCGATGACCTCCGACTTCTCGGGCGTGCCCTTCGCGGTCGGCCAGAGCTACCTCGTCGGCGCACTCGACGGAACGATTACCGGCTGCGGCGTCACCGGGGCCGACAGCGCCGAGCTCCGCGCCGTCTACGACACAGCATTTCCCGGCTGATCCACGCCCGCGAGAGCGGCCGACGGGAACAGCGGATCGAATCGTCCCATCCATAGCGTGCGAAACGCCGTCGCTGGCGATTCCTCGACAGGAATCGGCGGCAGATGACATTTCTCCCGTCACGCCTGGGCGCGCGAAGTTCTCCGAGGCCGAGTTCGAGGCGATCACCGCGGACGTCAAGACCGCGGCACGTCAAGACCGCGGCGTACCGGGTCATCGCCGGACGGGGCTCCACCGACGGCGTGTCCCGGGTGATCGAGGTGCCGCTCTCCGACTCGAACTGGCGTGACCGAGGCACATCCGCGACTCGCCCGGGAGAGCCCGGACCGCTCCCCCGGCATTAACCGCTGATCTGCACCGGCGCACCGCCTGAGACGAGTGTCCAATCGACGCGTGCGAACGACGGTGGCTCCACCGCCTTGGCCCGGGTGACCCAGTCGATGATGAGCTGGCGGATCTCCTGCTGGGCATTGTGGACCACAGGCGCGGCCGTGACCCCGGGGAAAGCGCCGCCGCCGGACTGCCTGTAGTTGTTGATGGCGACGACGAACTGCGCCGTGGGGTCGATTGGGTCACCGTTGTAGTTGAGGTCGATGATCCTTGAACCGGGATCCCTGGCGACGTCGATCTTGTAGCTGAGCGGTGCGTCGAGTCCCCCCATCACGTCGTAGTTGTAGTCCGGCGTGCCCGTCGGCGCAACGGCGGTGACCGCGTTGGTGAGCTGGTCCGCCGTGAAGGGCCCGGTGCCGGTGACCTGTGTGAAGTACCGGGCAGACTTCTCGAGGTAGGCCTTGACCTCTGCGCCGGTGAGGGTGATGCCGAGAAGGGTGTTGTCGAAGATATACAGCCCGGCGACGTCGCGAACGGTCACCTCGCCGGCGGGGATCGCGGCCTCCCGATTGAACGGGGCCGCGATTGACAGGATCGGCAGGCCGGCCTGTGGTGTCCCGGCAATCGCCGCGCGCACCGCCTGACCCTGCACGAGGTTGATGAAGTCCAGTGCCGCGCTGTCCTCGTAGCGCGCGGTGGCGCAGGACATCGCCTCGGTGCAGCTGCCGATGACTGAGTTGACGTAACCGATGACCGTGTCGTGGTCGGCGCCGAGCAGGTCGATTACCTGAGGATCCTCGGGAACGGTGTTGCTGTTGAGCACGCTGGATCCGACGCTCTCGACCGCCCATCGGCCGTTGCGCTTGACCAACGACAGCTCGATCAGAGACAAACGCATACCCCAACGGAGCGGTTCGGTCAGAATCACGGTGCGACCGGTCTGTGAGTTGACGACTCGTCGCTCCGGGATTTCCTGGTGGGCATGACCGACCAGGATCGCATCGATCCCGGGAACCTGCTCGGCCACCAGGGTTGCCGCGTTCTCGGGATACGGGAGGGCGTCGCCATAGGACGACGAGTTCGTGGCGCCGGAGTGCGCGGCCACGACGACGACATCCGCCCCCGCGGCACGCATGCGGGGCACCCAGACCCCGGCCTGCTCGACCAGGCCGGGAAACGTCAGCTGACCCTCGACGTTCGCCTTGTCCCAGATAGCGATCCCGGGATTGGTCAGGCCGAGGATGCCCACCTTGATCGGTTTCTCACCGGCCGGTTTGATCGTCTTGATGACGTACGGCGCGAAGGCAGGCAGTCCGGTCGCTGCGTCCAGCGCGTTCGCGCCGAGTAGCGGAAAGTCGAGCTGATCGGCGAAGGTTCGAAGCAGCGGGATGCCGTAGTTGAACTCGTGGTTGCCGAGGGCTGCGGCGTCGTAGCCGATGTAGTTCATGGCCGCGGCCATCGGGTGCAGGTGACCGCCGGTGATCGGCGCGATGCGCGCAAAATAGTAGGCCAGTGGAGTTCCCTGAATCGTGTCGCCGGCGTCGATCATCAGCGTGTTCTCGCGCCCGCGCTGCAGACGGACCGCCTCGACGAGCGTGGCCACCTTGGCCAGGCCGATGTCGTTCCTCCCGGAGTCGTCGTATTGCGCGTTCTGGAAGTAGTTCCAATTGAAGACGCAGCCGTGCAGGTCGGTCGTGCCCATGATTGTCAGCGAGACCGAGTCTCCTGGGCGATGTCGCCCCCCACGCTCTGCGGCCTGGGCCGGCGTCATGCCGGCTGCGGTCAGAACGCTCACCGCCGCGAAACTACCCAGCACGGTGCGTCGAGTCAGTTGAATTGGCAAATTCACTCCCTAGGTGCGCCGCTGGATGGAGGCGTCGTGAGGCAAGTGATCAACCCCCAACAATAACGGTAGACCCGTCCGAGATGGCCTGTCAATCAGTCCAGGGCCTCGTCAGAGTCGCGTGGTGAGCGGGTGAGCAATATTCAGTCCGCGTGTGCAATCTCCTCAGGGAAGTGATCCCTGCTGCATACTCCAGCGCGCAGTGCGCTCAGCGACGTTGTCGAGGGCACGCTATCCAGGTCCGAATCAACCGGCTGGCGGCGCCAGCCCGAGCCGCGGATACATGATGACGAATGCCTCGTCGAGCCCATCCGTAAGAGCGGGTAGAACATGCCCCCCGTTAGGTGATTCCCAATACGTGACGGTCATGCCCGCGGCCGCTGCCGCATCCGCCATGCGTTTCTGACCCGGGATGAAACCCACATCGTCCGACCCGACAGTGAACACCGCGACAGTGTTGGGAAATCTCTTGGCGGCCAGCAGGTTGATGGGCTTCACCGCGTCATACGCGGCCTGGTCACCGTGGAAGACATCGGCGAGTGTCGCCGCTTGGATCTCCGATCCAGCGAACTCCTCACCGGAGATGTCTACGACGTTCGAGAACAGGTCCGGGTGCTTGGCGGCCAGTGAAATGGCGCACTGTCCGCCATTGGAATAGCCGGCGATGGTCCAGTAGCGTGGGTCGTTGATGATGTTGAGGTTCGCCCGTGCCCAATTGACGACATCCGTGGTGATAAAGGTCTCGGCGTTGCCAGAGTTTGGAGTGTCCAGGCACAGGGGGTCACCGGAAGGGTCGCCGAGTTGGTCGGCGACGATGACGATTGGGGCCAGACCGGCGTGAGCGGCAGCATCGCGGTCCAGCGTCGCGGCGATGAACGACGGATCGGGGTTTCCCGGTTGCCCCATGAGAAGGATCACCAGCGGCAACGCTGGCGGTTTCGCAACCAGCGCTGCGGGCGGCAGATAGATTCCGGCCGGCCTCGACGTAAATCCCGATACCGTGTTTGGAATGATCTGGCTCCCGGTCGTGCCTTTCGCGGGCTGGTCGGCCGGAGCTACCCAGCTTCGGTATAGCGCGCCGCCTGCGCCCGACCCTGCAGCAGAGGGGAGCGCGATCGCCGATTCCGTTGTGACGCCGAACAGCGAGCCCACAGTGTGGTTCAGTCCGAAGCTCGCATTGATCGCCAGCGTTCCCGCCACGAGGAATAACACTACGGATGCCGAGGCAGCGATCTTTCGGCGCACGCGCGACCGCAGGAGATTCGCGATGGCAACAGCGATCGCCACGCACGTTGCTACAAGCCACAAGAAGGAGACCAGCCCGGGCGACATACCGAACAGGTCGACAGCCGTCACCACCACGAACCACGCCGCCGCGGCGACACCGAGACCGGCGACTACCGCGATCAGCACCGTCACGATCCATCGCTTGGTCGGTGGCCGCGATAACAGGTAACCGAGATCGATGGTCGCAAGTCCGAGAACGATGTAGAGCAGGGGGGCATTGACGATGTCGATGCGCAGCACGGCCATACCGAGATCGTTAATGGGTGTCCCGCCTAACTGGTCGAATGAGAGCTTAGCCCCATCGACGATTGCTCAGCTGACGACGTCCGGTCTGAAGTCTGCGACCCCCGGTATAGCGATTCGAGGTGTTCGGCGCTGACACCAGTTCTGCGCATGTCCCGAAGCGGACCCAACGGTCGGGAGCAGACGACGTCGGGAGCGGGAAGCGCTCACCCAGCAAGGCCGGCTCAGACCGAAACAACATCGTGCGCACTCATTCTGTCTCCCCAGTCAGCCACGATGCCCGTCACCTTCGAGATGTGGAGCGCCCGACAGCGACACAATGACAGCGTTCCGGGTCTCGGCATTCATGTATGGGGGGAATCAGCCTGGTCAAGCCGACGTGATCCGGAGCATCACGCGATCCCGCCTGCCTTTTTTGGCCAGACGCTCGATCAGCATGATGATTCGATATTCAAGCTTGTACTTACCGAGAAAGATGACGTTCAGGCGTTCCGTGACGCCGGCCACGGTGACGATCTCTGCCCGTGCAGCGACGGATGCCACATCCTCTTTCACCTTGCCCATCCGGTCACAGGGGCGAAGCTCGACACGAGCGCTATTGCGCAGTCTCTTCACCTTGCCTGTGCCCTCCGGGGTCGTCACGACGAGTGCATCACCATCGCGGGCGATCCAAACCGGGGTCGACACCCCTTCACCTGACTTGCGAAAAGTCGTGAGTGAGACGAAGCGCTCGTCTCCTAACGCGTCCAGTGCTGAATCGAGAGTCACGATGCAAGTATGTTGGTCTCTTTCGTTCACGTCCACCGGTGCTCTCGCCAGCTCGCGGGCGCTCTCGGCACGCGAGTTGCTCTCGCCGCGTTGCTGGCCTCAGACTAGGGGTATCGGATCGCAACTGAGTCTTCCGCTGTCGGCTAAGGAGCTCACATGACCGAACCGAACGATGCACGCGTTGGCCTCTACATTGACTTCGATAACATCGTCATCTCGCGCTACCAGCAGCTGCACGGGCGAAATGCTTTTCAGCGCGACGGCATCCGCGATTTTGACAAAACGAGCCCGGATGCCGACCCCGAGATCGCCGCGAGACTGGCCGCCGCGACCGTCGACTTCAACGCCATCATCGATTTCGCCGCATCTTTCGGAGCCCTGGTCGTCAACCGGGCCTACGCCGACTGGTCAGTCCCCGTGAACGCGAACTACCAACGTCAGCTCATGTCTCGCGCGGTTGACCTCACCCAGCTGTTCACCGCCACGACGCGGGGAACGAAGAACGGTGCCGACATCCGTCTCGCCGTCGACGTGGTCGAAGATCTCTTTCGCCTGCCCGACCTCACCCACGTGATCATCGTCGCTGGCGACTCCGACTACATCGCCCTCGCCCAGAAGTCCAAACGACTCGGCCGGTTTGTCGTCGGCATCGGCGTCGCCGGGTCGACGAGCACGTCGCTCGCAGCGGCCTGCGACGAATTCGAAGATTACGACTCGCTCCCCGGAATCGGCACGGTCACCGCAGCCGCCTCCCCGGCCCCCGCGCCAGCCGAGAGACGCAGATCGGGCAAGAGGGCTGTCGAACCCGCTGATGTCGAGGTCACGGTAGCGCCCAGCACCGCCCGCAAGCCCACAACGAACCCGATGTTCTCCCACACCGAGGACTCGCAGTTCGACGAGTCGGAACCAGCTGACGACACCGATCCGCAGACGGTCGCCACCGAGCTCCTCGTGCGCGCACTGCAGATCGGTCACGCGAAGGGCGACGCCGACGAGTGGCTCAACACGGGCACGGTCAAGAACCAGATGCGCAGGATGGACCCGGCCTTCAATGAGAAGCCGCTCGGCTACCGCTCCTTCACCGACTTTCTCGCCTCGCGCAGCGACCTGGCCGAGCTTCAAGAGGATGGCCCGCACCGGCTGATTCGGCTGCGCCTGGAGTCCGACGGCCGACGCTGAGGCCATGGACGGATGCCGAACCAGAAGAATTGGGCCGGAGCTGACCCGCGCCCGCCGACGATCCGGCATTGGCACGACGCGTCACGGCGGGATCTCCTCTCCGGCGCGGCTACTTCGAAGAACACGGCCAAAGATCAGGTTCCGGCGTCGCCGGCACATCAACGAAGAAGCCCCGGTCAGTTGACCGGGGCTTCTTCGTAACTCATTCCGTTGGAGTCAGTGGCGTGGCTGTCAGTGGCGTGGCTGTCAGTGGCTACTGAGAGCCGGCTCGTCGAACTGGTTGCTCGTGTTGTTCACGCCGCCAGCCTTGAGCGCGGCGTCGCCGGCGAAGTACTCCTTGTGGTTGTCACCGAGGTCAGATCCAGACATGTTCTGGTGCTTGACCGTGGCAATTCCCTCACGAATTTCGCGACGCTGCACGCCCTTGACGTAGGCGAGCATGCCCTGGTCGGCGAAGTAGCCCTTGGCCAGGTCATCGGTCGAGAGTGCGGCCGTGTGGTACGTCGGCAGGGTGATGAGGTGGTGGAATATGCCGGCCTCGGCCGAGCTGTCGCGCTGGAAGGTGCGGATCTTCTCGTCGGCGTTCAGGGCCAGTTCGGTCTCGTCATAGTCGACGCTCATGAGCTTGGCGCGGTCGTAAGCCGACACGTCCCTGCCCTCGGCGAGGAGTGCGTCGTACGCCTGCTGACGGAAGTTGAGGGTCCAGTTGAACGACGGGCTGTTGTTGTAGACCAGCTTGGCGTTCGGGATCTCTTTGCGAACTTCGTTCATCATCGCGGCGATCTGGCCGATATGCGGCTTCTCGGTCTCGATCCAGAGCAGGTCGGCACCGTTCTGCAGCGACGTGATGCTGTCGAGCACGCAGCGAGCCTCACCGGTTCCGGCACGGAACTGGAACAGGTTGCTGGCCAGGCGCTTCGGGCGCAGCAGCTTGCCGTCCCGCTTGATGACGACATCGCCGTTGCCGAGGTCGGCCTCGGTGATCTCATCAACGTCGAGGAACGAGTTGTACTGGTCGCCCAGGTCGCCGGGCTCGTTGGTCACGGCGAGCTTCTGCGTGAGGCCGGCACCGAGCGAGTCGGTGCGCGAGACGATGATGCCGTTCTCAATGCCGAGTTCGAGAAAAGCGTAGCGAACGGCGTTGATCTTGGCGATGAAGTCCTCGTGAGGAACCGTGACCTTGCCGTCCTGGTGACCACACTGCTTCTCGTCCGAGACCTGGTTCTCGATCTGGATGGCGCAGGCACCGGCCTCGATCATTTTCTTGGCGAGCAGGTACGTCGCCTCGGGGTTACCGAATCCAGCGTCGATGTCGGCGATGATCGGCACAATGTGGGTCTCGAAGTTGTCGATCTGCGTCTGGATCGCGGCGACCGTCAAGTCGTCGCCGACGGTGCGTGCGTTGTCGAGGCCCGTGAACAGCAGGTCGAGTTCGCGGGCGTCAGCCTGGCGAAGGAAGGTGTACAGCTCCTCGACCAGTGCGGGGACGGCCGTCTTCTCGTGCATGGACTGGTCGGGGAGCGGACCGAACGCGCTGCGAAGTGCAGCAACCATCCAACCCGAGAGGTAGAGGTAGCGCTTGTTGGTCGTCTTCAGGTGCTTCTTGATTGAGATCATCTTCTGCTGGCCGATGAAACCGTGCCAGACGCCCAGCGACTGGGTGTAAACGGAGGAATCAGCGTCGTACTCCCCCATGTCCTTACGCATGATGTCCGCGGTGTACTGCGCGATCTCGAGGCCGGTCTTGAACCGGTTCTGCGCACGCATGCGCGCGACGGACTCGGGGTTGATGGCGTCCCAGCTGCTTCCAACCTGCTGCTTGAGAGCTTCGATGGCCTCGATGTCTTTCTGGTAGACAGTCATGTTCTTTCCTTCGACGTGTGTGGTGGGCTGAGCCGGGACTACTGACTCAACGGGCCGCTATCGGCTGCTGAATCAAGATTGACGCAAGAACAACCGGTCTTCTCCGGGAAGCTGTGCAGAAGAATATAGATTCTTCTGTTTTTAGAAAGTTATTCGCTGCAGATAGGTCGATTCCGGCCTTCGGCCGGACACACGATGACCAGCCGGCACTTCGGGCACCGATGGCAGAATTCCAGGCCGTCGGCGGTATCGACGCCGTCCGTGATCATCTCGCTGCCGCACGCGGGGCAGGTGAGTGCATTGTCGGTGGCGAGCATCCGGCCAGTTTGGTGAGCCACAGAAAACTCATGCGTGCATGCGGCTCGTGTCACCGGGCGATTTCAGGCCGGCGCCGCACAGGGGCACGACAACCGATCGGGCCGTGAGCAGGCTCGCGGCGACCGCCCAGGTGGGGCTGGCGTCATCGAAGCCCTGGTCGACGGCGGCACGCACAGCGGCGAAACACACCGCCGAGGTCGGCTCCACGAAGAGTCCTTCGTTGGCAAGTTCCTGGCATGCGGCCGCGGTCTGTTGGTCGGTAACGGAGACGATGGTGCCGCCGGTGGCGCGCACGGCCCGTACTATCTGTTTTCCCCGGGGAGGCGCCGCAATGGCGATGCCCTCCGCGATCGTGGCACCGCCGTCAACGGCCAGAGGGGCGTCGAGTCCCAGCTCCATTGCCTGTTCAAGCGGTGAACAAGCAGAAGCCTGCACCGCGATGATCCGCGGCATCCGCTCAGCAAGCCCAGCGGCAACCAGCTCGCTGAGGGCGAGGTAACAGCCGAGCACCATCGTGCCGTTGCCGACCGGAACGACGACGGTCTCTGGCAGCGAGCGCCCGCGCTGCTCCCAGATCTCGTAGCCGTAGGTTTTCACACCGTGCAGAAAGTACGGGTGGTAGACGTGGCTCGCGTACAGCACGCCGTCCTGCCCCGCCGCCTGAAGGGCCGCTGCGGAGGTATCCGCTCGCGAGCCGGGCACCAGTTCAACCGTGGCACGGTGCGCGCGCATCTGCGCGAGCTTGCCGGGCGACGTGGATTCGGGAACGTACACCGTGCAGCCGATGCCGGCCCGCCCGAAGTAGGCGGCCATCGCCGTTCCGGCATTTCCGCTGCTGTCGACCATGGCGTTTGTGACGCCCAGCCGTTTGGCGAGGGTCGCGAGCACCACGGCTCCGCGGTCTTTGAACGAGAGCGTCGGCAGCAGAAAGTCGAGTTTGAGCTGTACATGGGCGAGCGCGCGGGACGGTACGAGCGGCGACAGTCCCTCCCCCAGTGTGATTGTCGGGTCGACTTCGATCGGCAGCGCCTCGGCATAGCGCCAGAGTGACGGGGTGCGCTCGGGCAGAGCCGCGGCATCCACGTTAAAAGCGAACTCGGCGACGTCGAGAACGCCGCCGCAGGTGCACCGCCAGACCAGGCTCTCGACCGGGTAGATTGCGTCGCACTCGAAGCAGACGAGATCGGGCAGATCACTCATCGTTTCAGACTAGCTGCCGGTGGTGAACTTCCAGGTGCTCGTTGCGACGGGGTTACCGGCAAGGTCACGCACGGCCGTGGTGCCGCCGGTGACGGTGACGGTGAAGGTGGTGGTCGCGGCGAGCGTGCCGCCCGGGTTCAGAATCCATTGATCGGTGGTGCCGTTGCGCGAGACGACGGCGGCGATCGCGGCGCCGGTTGCCGTGTTCTTCAGACCGAAAGTGGATGCCGCCACCCCCGCCATCGCCTCACTGAAGGTGACAGAGACACTCGCGGTGCGACTGGCGCCCGTTACCCCGCTCGCGGGGGCGCGGGTGGTGATGGTGGGCGCCGGTCCGGTGGTGAAGCTCCACCCCGTCGACACGAGCGGATTGCCCGCCGCATCGCGAACACCCGCGGCTCCCCCGGTGAGGCTCACGCTGTATTTCGTGTCGGCCGCGAGGCTCGCACCGGGGTTCAGTGTTGCCACCCGCGTCGTCGTGTCGTAGGCGACTGCGGCCGATAGAACGCTGCCGGCCGGGTTCTTCAGCCGCATCGTGGCGGTCGACACGCCCTGCACGGCTTCACTGAACGTTGCCGTCGCGTTGGCGGTCTGTGTGACCCGGGTGGCGAGGCTCACCGGTGACTTCGCCGTGATCGTGGGGGCGGTCGTATCGATGCCCGAGGCGGTTCCAGTGACGACGAGGTCGTCGAACTTGGCCGCGTCGTTCTTACTGCCAAAACCGACCCGGCCAAAGTTGAGAGTCGAGTCGGTGGCTTGGGCGACAAGGGCGGTCCCGCGAAAGACGCGAATAACCGAGCCCTGCCGTTCGATGCGAATGGAGTAGTAGGTGCCGGCCACAATCGTCCTGGCGATGTCGGCGATCTGTGAGGCGGTGCCGTTCGAAACGCGGAACAATCCGTTGCTCACAGCATCCTGACCCTCGCTGAAGTTCGCGAAGTAGTAGTTGGAGGCGTCTTGGTAGTCGAAGACGATCGAGAAATCGTTCCAGGGCGACGACGTGGCAATGGTCGCCCCGGTGGCCATGACAGAGAAGTCCCCCGACATGGCTGTCTTCTGGAGGGCGAGGTTGGCGTTCGGCAGGGCCGCCGTCGACGGGGCGGTGAGCGAATACCGGCCAGAGGCCACCGCCCAGGTGCCGCCGCGGATTTCGGTGAAGTTCGCGGCCGAGGAGGTGAAGGTTTCGCGAATTGTCGCAGCTCTCGGGGTCACGATGTTTGCCGGGCTCGCTGCCGGGCTCGACCCCGCGGTGTTGACCGCCGTGACCGCGACGACATAGGTGGTTCCGTTGGCCAGGGAGTCAATCGTGGTGGTGCGCAGCGCGCCGTCGACGGTGGACGACGCCATGACCGTGCCGCCGACGCTCACCGTCGCCACGTAGGTGTCTGCCACCGGAGTTCCTGCGGCGGGCCCAGCCCACGAGACGAATACTCGGGCATCACCCGCGATCGCCGTGACGGCGGTCGGCGCGGCGGGTTTGGCGGTCGACACGACGGGCGTCAGGAAGCCGCTGTTCGAGGTATTCCAGTGCGTGGCCAGATAGTTCGACGCTGGTGCGGCGCCCGGATAGTAGTAGTCGTCGTCGTGGCAGTCGATGGCCCAGTCAATGCCCGGGCAGGTGAAGGTCATCGTGCCCCCCATGGCGAAGTACGGACCTCCGTCGTGGTAACACATGAGGTCGGCATCGTCGTAGCAGTGGCCACCTTGGGTCGAGTGCGGCGCGGTGTATTGCACCGCCCCGATGTTGTGCCCAACCTCGTGGGCGATCACGGACATGTCCAGATAGGCCGACATCGAGTAGCGCGGGCGGGAGTCATTATTGGCATTGAGACCCGGATCCGGTTGGTCGTCGATCGACAGCTCACCCTGGCCACCGAAGGGATAGGAATCCTGCACCTGATCGATATAGGCAATGTAGAGACGGTCATTACTGATGTAGTCGACCGGCCCGAGACCGTAGGTGACCTGGTTCTGCAGACTGGCGACATAGTCATCAAAGGTGAAGGTGGCATCGGCGCCGACCGGAAGCAGGGTCACGTTGCGCACGGTGACATCCGCGCCGTTTTCGCACAGAAAGCGGTAATTCTGGCTGGTGGCGGCATCCGCTGCCTCAAGATTGTTGTTGACCTGCCGCATCGTGTCGCGCAGCGGGACAACGGTGCTGGCGTACCGGTTGGCGCGATCCTGCGGAACCCCGTAGATCACCTCGATCCGTTTACTGCTGACGCCGCCGACGCCGCACAGTGCGGTCAGTTCCAAGGCCGGTGCGGCGCCAACGCCCTGTTCCACGGCAGCGGATGTCTGCTTCAGCTTGGCCGCACCGCCGAACGCGCCCACGGGGTCAGGTCCGTGGCTGCACACCGCCGTCTTGGCGAGCGTGACCTTGAGCCGGGCGCAGATCATGGCGAGGTCCGGGGCGGTTTGCACGACGCTCGTCGTGGATGCGTCGGCAACGTTGGTCGGCAGCAGCGAAAACGACGTGGCGATCATGGCGCCCAACGCGAGCGCGGCGAGGGTGCGACCAATAGTGCGGGACGGCTGCGGAGCACGAACAAAATTCATCTTCGTGTCCTTTCGGTGCGGGCCACGATGTAGACATCAAGGTAGTGCGGTTCGCCGAGACCGACAAGGGCAGTTGGAATCAGCGTCGATGAATATCCTCAAACCATGATCGCTCGGGGAATCCGTCTCTCGTGGGCAGCTCTGTCACGATCGGACGGCATGCCCGCGTGAACGGATCGACCAGAGGAGCGAATACCTTCATCGCGACCGGTGTGGCGCTGTTTCCCGGTTCGGTGATCGGCAAACGCGCCGCGGTGCGGTGAATGGTGTCGTGCACATCAAGAGTCGGCTGCACAACGGGGCGGTCGTGCCGATCGGCTGGGTGGCCGTAAGCGACCCCGACACGGACTGAGGGTGGATGCCACGTAGGGTTGACCTATGGTAATTCGGCGGTACTGGCGCATCGCGGTGTTCGCACCGATCGTGGGGTTTCTCCTCGCTTCGGCCGTGGCCGTTGTGATGACCAACGGCGGCAGCGGAGAAACCGAATTTCGGTTCTGGTTTGTTGTACGCTCGATGGCGAACTACGGCGTGATTGGCCTGGTCATAGCGGTCACCGCGCTGCTCGGTGGCCTCGCCGCCGTGGCCGGTTTTGATCGACACCTCACTAAATCGTCGCGCGCGCGAACGATCCTCGCCGCAGTCGGCGCGATGGGCGGTGTGGTGCTCTTATCAGGCGTCATCGGCATCGTGCTGTCGATGTTGGACGACGGCCTGTATGCCGGCGTGACCATCACCTTCGGCGCGTTCTTCGGCGTGGCGGCCGGCGTCGTGGCGGCGGTCATGGTGCACTACGCGGAGCGGCAAAGCCGCCCGGCGAGGCACCGTATCTCAGCCGAGTCCTAGGGCACCTGCGCGCACCACATCAGGCGGCATGGCGGCGGCGGCCTCGACGTTCAGCGACGAATAGCCCCGGCCGCGTCCCAGCGGCTCTCTCCCAGCGGATGCTTGCTCACCGAAACAGGAAGGCAGCGCCACGCCCAGCAGACGGACGAGATCTTCGCCCGCCACGGTCTGCTACTCGCATCATTCGGAGCGCGGAGCTGCACTCAACAGTACGGATGGGCGAATCCATTGCCATCTAGTGAAATCAGTGTTTTACTGGGTGCACGATAAGAGGTGAGCGGATGGCCGACAGCACCACCCGCACGGCCGAGCGCGCCCTGACCCTGCTCAGAGTGGTCTGCGAGCGCGGCTTTGTCACCCTCGGCGATGCGGCCAAATCCACCGACCTGTCACCGAGCACCGCCCTTCGGCTGTTGCGCACGCTCGAATCCACGTCGTTCGTGCGTCGAGACGGCGCGGGAGCATATCGGCCGGGGGTGGCCATCGTGCAGCTCGGCGTGCTCGCACTCAGCCACGAATCGCTCGTTGCCGTGTGCCAGGAAGCCATGAACCGGGTGGTCGAGCAGACCGGAGAATCCGCGTACCTGAGCGTTCCGGCCCCCGGTCGGCAAGGGCTCTATATTGCCATCGTCGAAGGCACCCATTCCGTGCGGCACGCCAACTGGGTCGGGCGCCGGTTTCCCGCCGAGTCCAGTGCATCGGGCCGGGTGCTCGACGGCGCAACCGACGCGAGCGGATACTGCGTCGTCAGCGACGGTGTCGAGCACGACGTCACAGCCATCGCCGTGCCGGTCCGGGTGGGAGACCGCGTGGTCGGCGCCCTGAGCGTGGTCGTTCCGAGCTACCGAGTCACACCGAACAGCATCGAGCAGATGGCGCAGGTTCTGCTCGCTGAAGGCCGCGCGCTGTATCGCGACGAAGCATCCGTTTAGAAACGCATTCGAAGGAGAATACGCATGACGACCACCGCGACCCACACCGCACGCCCCGTTCGCGCCGCCCGCGGCACCGAACTGACCGCGAAGAGCTGGCAGACCGAGGGACCGCTGCGCATGCTCATGAACAACCTCGACCCCGAGGTCGCCGAGCGACCCGACGATCTTGTCGTCTACGGCGGCACCGGCAAGGCCGCCCGCAACTGGGAGTGCTACGACGCGATCGTGCGCACCCTCGAAACGCTGGAGAAAGACGAAACGCTCCTCGTACAATCGGGCAAACCGGTCGGCGTCTTTCGCACCCATGAGTGGGCGCCGCGGGTACTCATCGCCAACTCCAACCTCGTCGGTGACTGGGCCACCTGGCCCGAGTTTCGCCGCCTCGAGCATCTCGGACTGACCATGTATGGGCAGATGACCGCCGGATCATGGATCTATATCGGCACCCAGGGCATTCTGCAGGGCACCTACGAAACCTTCGGCGCCGTCGCCACCAAGAAGTTCAACGGCACCCTCGCCGGCACCCTGACGTTGACCGGCGGCGCCGGAGGCATGGGCGGCGCACAGCCGCTCGCCGTGACCATGAATGACGGCGTCGTGCTCATCGTCGACGTCGACCCGGCGCGGCTACAACGCCGGGTCGACCACGGCTACCTCGATGAGATGACAGACGACATCGACGAGGCAATCGCCCGGGTACTCGCAGCGAAGACCGAACGTCGGGCCCTGTCGGTGGGCCTGGTCGGCAATGCCGCGACCGTGTTCGGCGAGTTGCTGGCTCGCGAGGTGCCGATCGATATCGTCACCGACCAGACCAGCGCCCACGACCCGCTCTCCTATCTGCCGGAGGGCGTCACCATCGAGCAGTGGCACGCCTACGCGGCCGAGAACCCCGAAGAGTTCACCGTGCGCGCTCGGGCCGCGATGGCCAAGCAGGTGCAGGCCATGGTCGAGTTTCAGGATGCCGGAGCCGAGGTTTTCGACTACGGCAACTCCATTCGCGCCGAGGCGAAGCTCGGCGGTTACGAGCGAGCCTTCGAGTTTCCCGGGTTCGTGCCGGCCTATATTCGCCCGTTGTTCGCCGAGGGTAAAGGCCCGTTCCGTTGGGTGGCCCTCTCTGGTGACCCGGCCGACATTTTGGCCACCGACAAGGCCATACTGGAGCTGTTTCCAAACGACACCCAGTTGCACCGCTGGATCACCAAAGCCGAAGAGAAAGTGCACTTCGAAGGGCTACCGGCCCGCATCTGCTGGCTGGGCTACAAGGAACGTCATCTGGCCGGCCTCAAGTTCAACGAGATGGTCGCCTCCGGCGAGCTCAGCGCGCCGATCGTGATCGGCCGCGACCACCTCGACTCCGGCTCGGTCGCCTCGCCCTACCGCGAGACCGAGGACATGTTGGACGGCTCCGACGCCATCGCCGACTGGCCACTGCTGAACGCCCTACTGAATACTGCCTCGGGCGCAACCTGGGTGTCGATTCACCACGGCGGCGGCGTTGGAATCGGCCGCAGCATCCACGCCGGGCAGGTCATCGTCGCCGATGGCACCGCGTTGGCCGCCGAGAAGATCGAACGCGTGCTCACCAACGACCCCGGCACCGGAGTCATGCGGCACGTCGATGCGGGCTACGAGCGGGCCGAAGAGGTGGCCCGCGAGCGCGGCCTGCGCGTGCCCATGTGGGAAGACTGAGGTGGCGGCGGCGTCCGGGTTCTGGTGCGAATCACTGCTGATTGACGGGATCGCCGTCGCGGGGGTGCGGCTTGAGGTGGACGCGGCGGGGAACATCGCGCGGGTTCAGCCCCGAACTGCGTGCGAGGCCGCCGACATCCGTTTGGGAACGGTTATGCCGGGCTTTGGCAATGCGCACTCGCACGCTTTTCACCGGGCGTTGCGCGGCCAGACGCACGGGGAGGGCGGCGATTTCTGGCTCTGGCGCGAGCGCATGTTCCGGGTCGCCGCGCGGCTCGACCCTTCGACATACCAGTCACTGGCGACGGCGGTATTCGCCGAAATGCTCGTGAGCGGCTACACCGCCGTCGGCGAGTTCCACTACCTGCACCACCGCAGTGATGGCGAGCCGTATGAGCCTGTGCATGCCATGGAACTGGCTCTCGCCGCGGCGGCACGAACTGTCGGCATCCGTTTGGTACTGCTCGATACGGTGTATTTGCAGGGCGGCATTGGGCGGGAGCTCGCGCCCGAGCAGCGCGCGTTCGGCGACTCGAGTGCTGCCGGTTGGCTGGCCCGGTGGCAGTCACTGCGCTCGCAGCTCGCCGGCGAGGATCTCGTGACGCTCGGCGCGGCCCTGCACTCGGTTCGGGCTGTGACACCCGACGCGATGCGCGAGGTGCTCGACGGACTGCCGCCGGAGATTCCCCTGCACATTCACCTGTCGGAGCAGCCGCAGGAGAACGCAGATTGTCTGGCGGCTTACGGTCTGACACCGGCCGGCCTGCTCGATTCGCTGGGCGCTCTTGCACCGCGGCTGAGTGTGGTGCACGCGACGCACCTGAGCGACGATGACCGAAAACTGCTCGGTGACGCCGGAGTGAGCGTCGTGATGTGTCCGACCACCGAGGCGGACCTCGGCGACGGCATCGGCCCGGCACTCGCGCTGGCCGCGGCGGGCTCGTCGATCGCTCTCGGCTCCGATCAGAACGC
This sequence comes from Cryobacterium sp. CAN_C2, assembly GCF_015751745.1. NCBI lineage: Bacteria > Bacillati > Actinomycetota > Actinomycetes > Micrococcales > Microbacteriaceae > Cryobacterium > Cryobacterium sp. CAN_C2. The sequence goes on along the minus strand of NZ_JADOUX010000019.1, from coordinate 1,685 downwards.
GGTCATCGACCCTTTTCTGGAGATGCGCGGTCTCGAAATGGGTGAACGGCTCGCGTCCTTGAAGCGCGGACGTTTCGCCCCCGCCGCGTTGCTGGGCGCCGCCACTGTTGCTGGCTACGCCGCCCTCGGGCTCGGACGACATCGGCTGCAGCCCGGCGACCCCTGTGATCTCGTCGAGATCAGCACGACGGGCGTGCGCACGGCCGGGTCGGTTCCCGGGCAGCTGCCGTTGACCGCGACGGCGTCTGACGTGCTGCGCGTTATCGTCGGCGGACGCCTCGTGGCCGAGTGCGGTGATCTGGCCGGCGGCGCCCACCCGGCGGCGCTGATGACAGAGGCTCTGGCTAGGCTCGGCGCATGAATAGCACCGAACTGATCACGGGCATCGGCGAACTGACCACGCAGGTCGAATCTACGTCGCCTCGCGAGCGGCTGCACGACGCAGCCCTTGTGGTCGGCGACGGCCGCATTCTGTGGATCGGCCCGGCCGCCCGGGCACCCGCGGCCGATCATCGAACGGATGTTGACGGGCGCGCGGTTCTGCCCGGCTGGGTTGACACGCACACCCATCTCGTGTTCGGCGGGGACCGTTCAGCGGAGTTCGAAGCCCGCATGGCTGGCCAGGCCTACGCCGCCGGCGGCATCAACACGACCGTCGCCGCCACCCGCGCCGCCACCGAAGACCAGCTCGTGGCCACGGCTCAGCGGCTGCGCCACGAGGCGGAAGGGCAGGGCACCACTTTTCTCGAAACGAAGACCGGGTACGGTCTCGACGTGGCGAGCGAAGCACGTTCGGCACGCGCTGCCGCGAGTGTCGCCGATGTCGTGACCTTTCTTGGTGCCCACATTGTGCCCGCCGGCATGGGTCGTCGCACTTACCTCGACCTCGTCACCGGGCCGATGCTGCAGGCCGTGCTGCCGTATGTGCAGTTCATCGACGCGTTCTGTGAGCGGGGCGCGTTCGACGTGGAGGAAACCCGTGAGGTGCTGTTGGCCGGCCGTGCCGCCGGCCTGGGGTTGCGCGTGCACGGTAATCAGCTCGGTTTCAGCGGTGGCGTGCGGCTGGCCGCCGAGCTCGGCGCCCTCAGTGTTGACCACTGCAATTATCTGGAACCGGCCGACATCGACGCGCTGGCCGCCGGGGCGACGGTCGTCACTCTGCTGCCGGCCTGCGATCTGTCGACCCGACAACCGTTTCCTCCCGCCCGACGGCTGCTCGACGCCGGTGTGACCATCGCCCTGGCGACCAATTGCAATCCGGGCACCTCGTACACGACCTCGATGCCATACTGTGTGGCCACCGCCGTGTTGCAAATGGGCCTGACCGTCGGCGAGGCCGTCTGGGCCGCCACGCGCGGTGCGGCCCGGTCGCTCGGCCGCGACCGGGGAACGGATGCCATCGGCTCCCTGTTTGTCGGCGGCCGCGCCGACTTGCAGGTTCTGAACGCTCCGTCGATTTCGCACTTGGCCTACCGAGTCGGGGTTCCGCTGACCGGCGCCGTCTGGCGACAGGGTGTGCGCGTCGCGCCCATGCCGTAAGCGGATGATGCACCCCTGCGTTCGATCCCACCCACTCCAGGCAACTTTGGCCTAGGTGCGCCAGTGGGGTTTTGGGCTGGGCGTATTCGCGCGGTGGCTGTGGGCGGGTCGCCAGGTTTGGGTGGGGTCCCAGAGGAGGGGGCCGA
>NZ_JADOUX010000018.1:0-81903 GCF_015751745.1 Cryobacterium sp. CAN_C2 | reverse complement strand
CAAATCAGACAACCGACGGTCAGAGACCGGCTTCACCCACCCTGTACGCGCCATACCGACAACGTAACACGGCAACGCTTAACTGAACGGTATTGGAGTCTGGCCCCATCCACCCTGCGCCCGAGCCCCTCTAAAGCGCTCATCACCGCGATGGCCTCGGAATCGTCGAGGTGACCAAACCGCACCCCGTCCAACGCGGAGGCCAGAATCGCACCGGCCTGAGCTATCGCCGCGACCCGGGAGAACACCGGCTCCGGGGTGGAGCCAGCGGCGGCGGGCGGGGCGGTGAGGGTCATGGCGGCGGTGCCTCCTTCACCCACAATTATAGCCCACACCACCCCCAAAGGCGAGAGAAACTCAAAAATGTGCTGATTTTTTTTAGAAGTTACATCGGGATTCTGATTGAGGTCGGATGGAGATTGTTTTCTAGCATTTCCGCGTGTCGCTCGAATCCCGGTTGTTGCGTGGCCGCGCTGAGCGTCAGTGCGAGAAAGGGGCAGTATCGTGAAGCAACTCATGAGTACGCAACCGACGATCCGTTCCGCTCTGCCAAAGGACGCGGCAGAGATGGTGCGTATACACGTGACGTCCTGGCAAGAGACCTACCGGGGCCTCATGAGTGATGAGATGTTGGATGACCCGAAGCTCGTTTCGACAAGAAAGCGTTTCTGGACGATTGGGCTTACGGACGAGCGTTTCGCCCATCATCGAATCGCAGTCGCGGAATTCGGTGGGGAGCTGATCGGGATTGCCCAGAGCGCATCCCCCACAGATGTCGATGCAACATGGAGTCAGCAGCTCAACGTCCTCTACGTGCTTGCATCCGCGCACGGCACTGGAGCCGGCGTCGGCCTTCTCCAAACCGTGATATCTGCGAACGAAGCTGCTGCCTTGTGGGTAGCAGATCCCAACCCACGAGCTCAGGCGTTCTATCGAAAGCATGGCTTTGTTCCAGATGGCTCGTCCAAGGAAGAACATGGACTCAAGGAGATTCGGATGGTTCGGCGGGAACTCGACAACTGATGGGTGGCTGAGTCCCGCTGGCAAGGCAGAGAGTGTTCTCGTGCTGCGCGCGGGCAGTCGTTAGAGGGGTTCCGGCGCCGCCGAACTGACACGACCGGCTGTGGCGCCTGCTCGCTTTGTTCGGGTTTCGATCATTGCGACCTGAGCGGTGACCGACCACAAGCTGTACGGGTGCGCGACGCCTGATTCGTTTTCGTGGCGTCGTTGGCCTTCTCGACCGCGCCGTTGTACTAGACAAGTGGGATTGGCGGTCGGCTGATGTTTTATGCCTCCAACCAGGTCGAATCTTTATTCACCCAGCCGTTGGTCATCAGACGCTTCGGCCCCCTTGGACCTCGGCGTCGAACAGGTCCCATCGTTCCGGGGCCTGGCGAAAGCAGCTGTGGCTCGTTCGCCGAGGTGATGTTCGCATTGGTGAATGAGGTTGACTGCCGACCTTTTGCCCCAATGCCGTTCCCGGCTTGCGCCCGTGACGGACTCCGTCCATCGATACGGTGTCGAGTCCAGCACGAGGACCGCCGGCCGTGTATCGGAACGGGCTATCCCCAGCCCGCCTGAATCGTAGGCCCGAGTTGAATACGATGGGGGAGAGCGGGCCGAGACACGCGGGCACACGGAAACCCCCGTGTGAATGGTGGTGTGGTGGGCGATGCGGGACTTGAACCCACGACCTCTTCCGTGTGAAGGAAGCGCGCTACCAGCTGCGCCAATCGCCCAATGCACGCAACGCAGCCGAAGTTGCTGTTGCGACTTTTGATACTAGCCCAGACTGACGCGTCGTCGCACATCGAGGCTGAGCGTGGTGTGGCGCGCGACGCTGATCATGCCTGGTGTCCCGCACCACACGGCGGAACACGTACCCGCACTACACGGCGCAACACGCCGTAAACGGCTCGGTTTGGTTTCCGTCTTGCTATTCGGATAGAGTCTCCACGTACGCAGAAATGCGGACAGTTGCGGATGTGGCGCAGTGGTAGCGCATCACCTTGCCAAGGTGAGGGTCGCGAGTTCGAATCTCGTCATCCGCTCGAATGAACTGGAATCGGCCGAGAAGCCGGTTCCAATTCGTTTGGTATGAACCCAACTGGTGGATTGGCCGAGAGGCGAGGCAGCGGCCTGCAAAGCCGTTAACACGGGTTCGAATCCCGTATCCACCTCCAGCTAATGCACGGCCTTGAATATCTTTTCCCAGAATCTTGGGCGATTGGCGCAGCGGTAGCGCGCTTCCCTGACACGGAAGAGGTCACTGGTTCGATCCCAGTATCGCCCACAGCAGCACGAAATACACAAAAACCCCCGGTAGCTCGGGGGTTTTTTGCTTATCTTGACAAGGCGAACGCGGTCGCCGATTTGCGCCCTCGCGCACGCCGCTAAAGTTGACGGGTAGGCAAACAACAGGGAGTAATACACGTGGCTGACGGCTTTGCGCTTTTCACCGATCGATCCGTTGTCGCGATGCGCGTCAACGGTGAGTTGAAAGACTTGGCGGCCACCGTGTTGCCAACGGATGCTGTCGAACCGGTCAAAATAGATTCTGCTGACGGCCTCAGCATTCTGCGCCACTCCGCCGCCCACGTGCTCGCCCAGGCGGTGCAGACGGTGAACCCAACCGCCAAGCTCGGTATCGGCCCGCCCATCACTGACGGCTTCTACTACGACTTCGACGTGACTGTTCCGTTCACCCCCGATGACGTGAAGTCGCTCGAAAAGGCGATGGATCGCATCATCCGTGCGGGCCAGCGTTTCGTGCGTCGCGTTGTGACCGACGACGAAGCCCGAGCCGAACTCGCCGCCGAGCCATACAAGCTTGAGCTCATTGGGCTCAAGGGTGGGGTCGCGACAGGCTCGACCGGCGCTGACAACGAGTCGGTCGAGGTCGGCGGCGCCGAGCTCACCATCTACGACAACGTTGACCCAAAGACGGGGAAAACGGTCTGGAAAGACCTCTGCCGCGGGCCGCACCTGCCGAACACCCGCATGATCGGCAATGGTTACTCGCTCACCCGCCTGGCCGCCGCGTACTGGCGCGGCTCCGAGAAGAATCCGCAGCTCCAGCGAATCTACGGCACCGCCTGGCCCACCAAAGACGAACTGCGCGCCTACCAGACCCGTCAGGACGAGGCGGCCAAGCGCGACCACCGCAAGCTCGGTGCTGAACTCGACCTGTTCAGCTTCCCGGAGGAGATCGGTTCGGGACTTGCCGTATTCCACCCCAAGGGCGGCATCATTCGGCAGGAGATGGAGAACTACTCCCGCAAGCGCCACTTTGAAGCCGGCTACGACTTCGTCTACTCGCCGCACATCACCAAGTCAACCCTGTTCGAAACCTCGGGTCACCTCGACTGGTACCGCGAAGGCATGTTCCCTCCGATGCACCTCGACGAGGAACGTGACGAGACCGGCCATGTCACCCGCCAGGGCGTTGACTACTATCTGAAGCCCATGAACTGTCCGTTCCACAACCTCATCTTCAAGTCGAGCGGCCGCAGCTATCGCGAGCTGCCGATGCGCCTGTTCGAATTCGGATCGGTCTATCGCTACGAGAAGTCCGGCGTGCTCAACGGGCTCACGCGCGTGCGTGGGATGACCCAGGACGACGCCCACATTTACACGACCAAGGAAGGCATGAAAGAGGAGCTCACGAGCACCCTCAACTTCGTGCTGCAGCTGCTCGCCGACTACGGCCTCGAGGACTACTACCTAGAACTGTCGACGAAAGACCCGAAGAAGTTCGTTGGCAGCGACGACGCCTGGGACGAAGCCACCGAGACGCTCCGCGAAGTAGCGGAGGCATCCGGTCTCGATCTGGTCGCCGACCCGGGTGGAGCGGCGTTCTATGGACCGAAGATATCTGTGCAGGCTCGCGACGCCATCGGCCGCACCTGGCAGATGTCGACCATTCAGCTCGACTTCAACCTGCCTGAACGGTTCGACCTCGAATACACGGCGAACGACGGCAGCCGCCAGCGCCCGGTCATGATACACCGCGCCCTGTTCGGGTCAATCGAGCGGTTTTTCGCGGTTCTCACCGAGCACTACGCCGGGGCGTTCCCGGTCTGGTTGGCGCCCGTGCAGGTTGTCGGTATTCCCGTGTCCGAGCAGTACGGTCCATACCTGGATGATGTGATCGCCACGCTGAGGAAGGCTGGCGTGCGCGCAGAGGTCGACCACTCCGACGACCGCATGCAGAAGAAGATCCGAACCCATACGAAGGCCAAGGTTCCCTACCAGCTCATCGTGGGCGAAGACGACCAGGCCAACAGCGCGGTGAGCTTTCGCTTTCGCGACGGCACGCAACAGAACGGTGTTCCGGTCGCCGCAGCCGTGCGTATCATCGTCGAATCGATCGAGACCCGCGCCCAGGTCACGACCAGCCCGGTCGTCCCGGTCTCGGCCGAAGTGCAGGCGTAACGTGACGGCTGTTCCCGCTGATCGGCTGCGCGGCTCGGACGCCGTCGATGCCGGTGCGGAAGAGACTTCTGCCGAGTTCGCGGCGGTTCCGGATGCCTTCCAACGGCTTTGGACGCCGCATCGGATGGTCTACATCCAGGACGGACAGCAGCCGCATCCCGACGACTGCCCGTTCTGCATTGCTCCGACGCTGGACGACGAGAAGGCGCTGATCGTGGCGCGCGGCACCCACGCCTACGTGCTGCTCAACCTGTTTCCGTACAATAGCGGCCACCTGCTGGTCTGCCCGTATCGGCACGTCGCCACCTACGACCAGGCCACGGCGGAGGAGGTCGCCGAGATCGGCGAGCTGACCCAGATCGCCATGCGCGTGCTCTCCAAGGTCTCGCATTGTGACGGTTTTAACATCGGCATGAACCAGGGACGCATCGCCGGGGCTGGCATCGCCGAGCACCTCCACCAGCACATCGTGCCCCGCTGGGCTCTCGACTCAAATTTCTTTCCCATCATCGCCGGCACCAAGGCTATTCCGAGCCTGCTCGGCGATGTGCGTCGCGACATCGCCGATGGCTGGCCGGCCGACGCCGATTGATTGACCACCAACCCCGCCCGCAGGTCGAGTACGTCAGCATTGTGGTCTCGTCAAGCGCGACCGATGTCTGTGTTTTGGCTGATCGAGACCATTGCCTCGGCAAGCGCGACCCACTTGCCCAGATAGGATTGTCGTTATGACTGAATCAAACTCTGCCGAGCAGTTTGGCTCGACCCGCGTCAAGCGCGGACTCGCTGAAATGCTCAAGGGCGGCGTCATCATGGACGTCGTCACCGCTGCCCAAGCTCGTATTGCTGAAGACGCCGGCGCTGTCGCCGTCATGGCTCTCGAACGCGTTCCCGCTGACATCCGCTCGCAGGGCGGCGTGGCCCGCATGAGCGACCCCGACCTGATCGACAGCATCATCGCCGAGGTCAACATTCCCGTCATGGCGAAGGCCCGCATCGGCCACTTCGTTGAAGCGCAGATTCTCGAGGTGCTTCGCGTTGATTACATCGACGAGTCCGAAGTGCTCAGCCCGGCCGACTACATGAACCACATCGACAAGTGGAAATTCACCATCCCCTTCGTCTGTGGCGCCACCACCCTCGGTGAGGCACTCCGCCGCATCAACGAGGGCGCGGCCATGATCCGTTCCAAGGGCGAAGCAGGCACCGGCGACGTCTCCGAAGCCACCAAGCACATCCGCACCATCAACGGTGAGATCAAGCGCCTCACGTCGATGAGCCGCGACGAACTCTACGTCGCCGCCAAGGAGCTGCAGGCACCGTACGAGCTCGTCGCCGAGATCGCCTCGACCGGAAAACTGCCCGTCGTGCTGTTCACCGCCGGAGGCGTAGCCACCCCGGCCGACGCCGCCATGATGATGCAGCTCGGTGCTGACGGCGTGTTCGTCGGCTCTGGCGTCTTCAAGTCGGGCAACCCCGAGCAGCGCGCCGCGGCGATCGTCAAGGCCGTTACGTTCTACGACGACGCCACGGTCATTGCGGATGTCTCGCGCGGCCTGGGTGAGGCCATGGTCGGCATCAATGTGTCGGACATCCCAGCGCCGCACCGCCTCGCCACGCGCGGCTGGTAGCCCGACCGTTCGTGACGATTCTCTCCGTGGGCACCCGACCGGCAGAAACCGCTGTACCGTTAGGTCTGCGGGTAGGGGTGCTCGCGCTGCAGGGTGATTTTCGTGAGCACGCGCACGTGTTGCGCGCACTCGGAGCGGACGTCGATCTGGTGCGCCGTCCGGAAGAACTCGACCGCATCGACGGTTTGGTCATCCCGGGCGGCGAGTCAAGTGTCATGGACAAACTCGCCCGTACGTTCGGCCTCGCGGAGGCGCTGCGGGCCGCAATTCGGGCCGGACTTCCCGTTTACGGCACCTGCGCCGGGCTCATCATGCTCGCCGACACGATTCTCGATGGCATGACCGGTCAGCAGAGCCTCGGCGGACTCGACATCGCGGTGCGCCGCAACGCCTTCGGCTCGCAAACGGCTTCCTTTGAGACCGACCTCGACATTCCGGCGCTCGGCGAGCAGCCGGTGCACGCCGTGTTCATTCGAGCTCCGGTCGTGGAAACTGTTGGCCCGCTGGCCACCGCGCTGGCCACCCTCGACGATGGGCGCTGCGTCGCCGTGGAGCAGGGCAACCTGCTCGGAACTTCCTTCCACCCCGAAATCACCGGCGAATACCGATTCCACCAGTATTTCCTGCAGAAACTGGTTACCGCAACTCGGTGACAACCCAGCACAATTGTGCCGGGCGCGTGAGTGTGGCTAGGGTTCAGACATGACTCAGACACCAAGTGGTCAACGATGACCCGATACGTAGCACTACTTCGCGGCATCAACGTCAACGGCATCACCATTGCCATGGCCGATCTCGCTGACACCTTTCACGAACTCGGGTACACCGACGTCAAAACGGTTCTGGCGAGCGGCAACGTGCTCTTCAGCATCGACAGCCCGCTCGTCGACAAAGCGGATGCCGCCTCGCTCAAGGCCCGCATCGAAGCGGCCCTGACCGCCCGGTTTGACTACGAGGCGTGGATTGTGCTTGTCGACGCCGAATCGCTCGACCGGATCGTGCGCGCGTACCCCTTCGACGCAGACCGTGATGGATGGCATCCCTATGTCATGTTCTCCTCCGATCCCGGCCATCTCAGCGAACTCGCCGGCCACGCCAAAGAACTCGATGCCGCCGACGAACGCATTGAACTCGGCCACGGCGTGCTGTACTGGGAGGTTCGTAAGGCCGTGGGCATCAAGAGCGCGTTCAGCAAGAAGAGCGCCAAGCTCAAGTACCGCGACACGACGACCACCCGCAACCTGCACACGCTGCACAAGCTGCTGGAAGTCACTCCGGGATAGACTGGAACGGCACCTCAGCGTGCACCGACCACGCACTCGCCGCACCAGCCACAACGGGCGACCGGCATCTGCCGCACCACGTCTGAACGATCGAGCACAACAACGGGAGATGTATGTCCGGGCATTCCAAATGGGCCACCACCAAGCATCAGAAAGCGGTCACCGACTCCAGGCGGGCCAAGGCGTTCGCCAAACTCATCAAGAACATCGAGGTCGCGGCCCGACTGGGTGGCGCTGACCTCTCGGGGAACCCCACCCTCGTCGACGCCATTCAGAAGGCCAAGAAGACCTCGGTACCCAATGACAACATTGATCGCGCCGTCAAGCGCGGCGCCGGGCTGTCGGGCGAGCAGGTCGACTACACGACCATCATGTACGAGGGCTATGCCACGCACGGCGTCGCGATCATGATCGAGTGCCTCACCGACAACAAGAACCGTGCCGCAGCCGAGGTGCGCACCGCCATGGCCCGCAACGGCGGAGCCATGGCCGACCCGGGCAGTGTCGCCTACAACTTTCACCGCAAGGGCGTCGTCGTGGTCAAGCACCTGCAGACGATCACCGAGGACGACATCATGCTCGCCGTTCTTGACGCCGGTGCCGAAGAGGTCATCGACGAGGGCGAGACCTTCGAAATCTTCTCCGACGTGAGCGACCTCGTCGCCACCCGCACCGCGCTGCAGACCGCAGGAATCGATTACGAATCGGCCGATATCGCTTTCGTGCCGTCGCTCAAGATCGAGGTCGACGCCGAAACTGCCCGCAAGGTGTTCCACCTGATCGACGCCATGGAAGACCTCGACGACGTGCAGAATGTCTACTCCAACTACGATCTGTCGGCCGAGGTACAGGCCGTACTCGCCGCCGAGTCCGAGTAGTCCGATGGCGGTCCGGGTTCTCGGCATCGACCCGGGCCTCACCCGTTGCGGTGTCGGTGTGGTCGACGTTGAGGGCAACCGCTCGGCCCGCCTGGTCGACGTGACCGTGCTGCGCAGCGCGCCCGATCTGCCACTGGAACAGCGGCTGCTGCTGCTGTCCCAGGGACTTGAGGAGATGCTTGACCGACACCGGCCGCAATTCATCGCGATTGAACGGGTCTTCGCGCAGCACAACGTGCGCACCGTGATGGGTACCGCTCAGATCAGCGGGGTCGCCCTGCTGCTCGCCGCGCAGCGTGGTCTGTCGGTGACCCTGCACACCCCGAGCGAGGTGAAGGCGGCCATCACCGGTTACGGTGCCGCCGACAAGAAGCAGGTCGGCACAATGGTTGCCCGCATTCTCGGCCTAACCGAGATTCCCAAACCGGCAGATGCAGCGGATGCCCTCGCCCTCGCGATCTGCCATGCCTGGCGAACCGGGGCGTCAGGCGGCACCCTGCCGACCGTCGCCTCGGTGCAGGCAGCCGTCATCAGGCCAGGCGCACTGACCCCGGCACAACAAGCGTGGCGGGCCGCGGAACGTGGGTCGGTGCAAGCCGTGTCGGCGGTGCCCCGTAGTCTTAAGCGGTGATCTCTTCCGTACGTGGCCTCGTCCGCTCAGCCCTCGGCTCAACCGTCGTGATCGAGGTCGGGGGAGTCGGTCTCGGGGTGCAGGTGACGCCGGCTACCGCACTCGGCGTGCGCATCAACGAAGAAGCCCGGCTGGTGACGACCCTCATCGTGCGCGAAGATTCGCTCACCCTCTACGGCTTCCCCAACGCCGATGAACTGGTGGTTTTCGAATTGCTCGTCGGTGTCACCGGTGTGGGCCCCAAGTCGGCCCTCGGCGTGCTCGCGGTGCTCACCCCCAACCAGATCGCGCACGCCGTGGCCGGCGAAGACGACGGCGCATTCCGCAAGGTCAGCGGCATCGGACCGAAGACCGCAAAGCTCATCGTGCTTTCGCTGGCCGGCAAACTCGCCGTGACGGCTGCGAGCACACCGACCCGTCCGTCCGGCGCCAGATCGGTCGCCGCGAGCGTGCAGGCGGCGCTGATCGGCCTCGGTTGGTCGGAGCGCGTCGCGGCCGAGGCAGTCGACGAAACCCTGACCGAGCTAGCGGATGCTGCCGGCACCGATTCCGCGCCGCCGGCGGTGGCCGCGGTGCTCCGGTTGGCCCTCGGCCGGTTGGGCCCGGCCGCGCACCACGCCGCGGTGTCAAACGGATCGGGTCGCTCGTGAACCGCGACTCCGGCGTTGAACTGACGAATCCCTCGCTCGAGAGCGAATCGGAGCTCGCCTTCGAGGGTGCCCTGCGCCCGGCGAGCCTGGCCGAATTCGTCGGTCAGAAGAAGGTACGTGGGCAGTTGCAACTGCTGCTGACCGCCGCCACGATGCAGAATCGCACGCCCGACCACATCCTCTTGGCGGGCCCACCCGGCCTCGGCAAGACCACCCTCGCGATGATCGTTGCCTACGAGGGCAACCGGCCGCTGCGCATGTCGAGCGGCCCAGCCATTCAACACGCCGGTGATCTCGCGGCCGTGCTGTCGTCGCTGGTACCCGGCGAGGTATTGTTCATCGACGAAATCCACCGCATGGCGCGTTCCGCCGAAGAAATGCTCTACCTCGCCATGGAAGACTTTCGCATCGACATCATGGTGGGCAAGGGAGCCGGCGCCACTTCCGTTCCGCTCGACCTCGCACCGTTCACCCTGGTCGGCGCAACGACCCGTTCTGGTCTGTTGCCCAACCCGCTGCGCGACCGATTCGGCTTCACTGCCCACCTCGAGTTCTACTCCGAGAGCGAGCTCGAACAGGTTCTCGCCCGGGCCGCACAGTTGATTGACCTTTCGATCAAAAAGGATGCCCTCGCCGAGATCGCCGGACGGTGTCGCGGCACACCGCGCATCGCGAATCGACTGCTGCGCCGGGTGCGCGACTATGCGCTCGTGCACGGGGGAGCGGCCGATCTCGCCGCGGTGCACGCGGCCCTCGAACTTTACGACGTCGATGCGATCGGCCTCGATCGCCTCGACCGGGAAGTTATGAAGATCATTCTGACCCGCTTTGGCGGGGGTCCGGTCGGACTCAATACCCTGGCAGTGTCGGTTGGTGAGGAGTCTGAGACGGTCGAGGCGGTCGTGGAGCCGTTCCTGGTGCGGATAGGCTTCCTCACGCGCACCCCGCGAGGACGCGTTGCCACCAGCGCAGCGTGGCAACATTTTGGTCTTACCCCTCCTCAGGGCAGCGCGAACTTCCTTGACCTATAATTCAATTTAGCCCAACCGTCTGGAGGCGTGGTTTCTCTAGGCATACGGTCAGGCCCAATTCACAAACTTCGGCCACCCGCGCCGCAATCGGAAGGTTTCACCGCTCCATGGATAATCTGACTCTCGTAATGCTGGCCGTCCTGGCCGTTCTCGTGTTCTTCATGTTCCGCAACGGCCGCAAGCGCAAGAAAGACCAAGAGGCCCTGCAGGCCACCATGGTTCCCGGCGCCGCTGTCATGACCAACTTCGGCATGTACGGCACGATCATGGCTATTGATGAAGAGGCCAATAAGGTCGAACTGCAGATCGCCCCCGGTGTCATCGTGGGAATTCACCGCCAGACCATCGCGCGCGTGGTGGAGCCGGTCGTCGCCGACGACATCGACGACTCCACTGTTGATAGCTTCGACTCGCTCACCAAGCCGGAATTCGGCCAGCGGGTTGCCGATGTCGACACCGACAGCACCGACCAGCCCAAAAAGGGTGACGCGTAGTTCCTCCTTCTGAGGTAACACTCGTTTGGCACGACCCTGTATCACGACATACGTACTGCATCACGCGACGCGCCCACGCATTCTGGCGTGGGCGCCAACAGAAAGCTGAGTTCATAGGTGGCTAAGTCGTCTCCGGTCAAGAAGGCCTGGCGTTCCCTAACCTGGCTGGGCGTGCTTATCGTCGGCCTCATCGCCCTCAACGCCTTCGGCGTGTTCACTCAAAACGGATCGTGGACGCCGAAGCTTGCGCTCGACCTTGAGGGTGGTACACAGATCATCCTCGCCCCGCAGGTCGAGAGTGGCGCGACCGTCACCTCGGAACAGCTCTCCGAGGCCGTGGGAATCATTCGACAGCGTGTCGACTCATCGGGTGTTTCCGAAGCAGAGGTCAACACGCAGGGCGGGCGAAACATCGTCGTATCGATCCCCGGTACCCCCGATGATGCCACCCTGGAACGTATCAAGTCGTCGGCCAAGCTGGAATTTCGGGCTGTTCTCGTCGCGGGCCAACCGTCCGGCCAGACCGTCGGTGCTGACGGCACCGCAACGCCGACGCCGAAAGCGACCGTCGATCCGAGCCTGTCGACCACACCCGCGGTTGCACCGACCGACGCGAGCGACCTGAATTACGTCACGCCCGCCCTTCAGTCCGAGTACGATGCCTTCGACTGCAGCAAAATCAATACCACCAATGTGGCGCCGGCCAACCAGCCACTGATCACCTGCGAAACCGATGGCTCGATCAAGTACATCCTCGGCCCCGTCGAAGTCGACGGTTCCACGATCTCGAACGCGACCAACGGCCAGCGCACCACCCAGAACGGCGCTACCACGGGCGAATGGGCTGTCAACATCGTTTTCAACAGCGATGGAACCTCGAAGTTTTCTGACGTCACGACGCGTCTTTTCAACCTCACCGGGGTGCAGAACCAGTTTGCGATCGTGCTTGACGGTCACGTAATTTCGGCACCGGCCACTCAGGGCGCCATTCTCGATGGCAAGCCCCAGATCACTGGGTCATTCGACCAGGAGAGCTCCAAGGCGCTGGCCGACCAGCTCAAGTTCGGTGCTCTCCCGATCAGCTTCACCGTTCAGAGCCAGGACACCATCTCGGCAACTCTCGGTTCCACTCAGCTGCTCAACGGACTCATCGCCGGACTGATCGGTCTGATCCTCGTTGTCCTGTACTCGCTCGTGCAGTATCGTCTCCTCGGTCTGGTAACGGTTGCCTCCCTCGGCGTGGCAGCATTGATCACCTACCTCCTGATCACCATCCTGTCCTGGCGTGAGGGCTACCGTCTGTCTCTGGCCGGTGTTGCCGGTCTGATCGTGGCCATCGGTATAACCGCCGACTCGTTCATCGTTTACTTTGAACGCGTACGCGACGAGCTTCGTGACGGCCGTGGGCTGGAGTCCTCGGTTGAGGCCGGCTGGAAGCGGGCCTTCCGCACCATCGTCGCCTCCGACGTTGTCAACTTCCTCGCCGCCGCGGTGCTGTTCGTACTCGCCGTCGGCAACGTGCGCGGCTTCGCCCTGACCCTCGGCCTCACCACGATTGTCGATCTCCTCGTGGTCAGCCTGTTCACGCACCCGATGCTGCAGCTGGTCGCGCAGACGAAATTCTTCAACGAGGGCCACAAACTCAGCGGGCTTGATCCTCGAGCCCTCGGTGCCGTTTACCGGGGGAGGGCTCGATTTGCGCCCTCGGCGTCTGTGTCGGCGACCAAAGTCTCCTCCTCAAGCAAAGAAGCAGCCAAACGACAAACCATCGCTGAGCGAAAAGCGTCGGAACTTGTCGGCACCACTACTGATCGATCGACAGACAGGAAGGATTCCTGATGGCCAGCTTCTCGAAGTTCGGAAATGACCTGTACACGGGGGCTCGCTCGCTCAATATCGTCGGGCGCCGCAAACTTTGGTACCTCATCGCCGGCGGGATGATTCTCATCGCCCTCGTCGGCCCATTCCTGCTGCGCGGCGGCTTTGTCTTTGGTATTGAATTCACCGGGGGCAGCGAATTCGTCATCTCACAGACGACGAGCCAGTCTCAGACCACGGCCACGGATGCTGTCGCCAGCGTCGTTCCCAACGCTGTACCGAAGGTCTCCACCGTCGGCGCAGACGGTGTTCGAGTGCAGACCGACCAGCTGTCGGAAGCGGAGACGACGGGAGTGCGTGACGCACTCGCCACCGCCTATGACGTGCCGGTCACGGAAGTCGCAACCTCCTTCATCGGGGCGACCTGGGGGCAGGACATCACCGGTCAAGCACTACGCGCCCTGATCGTGTTCCTCGTCTTGGCCGGCATCATCATGGCCATCTATTTCCGCACCTGGAAGATGTCGGTGGCAGCCATGGTGGCACTGCTGCACGACCTCGTCATCACGGCCGGGTTCTACGGAATCACTGGTTTTGAAATCACGCCAGCGGCGGTTATCGGGTTCCTCACGATTCTCGGTTATTCGCTCTACGACACCGTTGTGGTCTTCGACAAGATTCGCGAGAACACCAACTTCGACGGGTCGGGCTCGAGCCGGACCTTCTCCGAGTCGGTCAACCTCGCCGTGAACCAGACGCTCGTGCGCTCGATCAACACCTCGGTCGTTGCCGCCCTGCCGGTGGCATCCATTCTGTTCATCGGGGCGTTCGTGCTGGGTGCTGGCACCCTGCGTGACATCTCGCTCGCTTTGCTCATCGGTATTCTGGTCGGCACCTACTCGACCATTTTCATTGCGTCGCCGCTGTACGCCCAGCTGCGCAACGGTGAAGATGCCATTCGGAAGCACGATAAGAAGGCCCTGGCCGCTCGCTCCAAGGCCTCGGCTCCCGCGGCCGAGAGCGTCACAGCGTAGTCGACGGCACCGTGGGGACGTGAAACGGTCAGCCCTCGTGGGCTGGCCGTTTCTGCCTGTGACCGGCAGCTGATCGCTGGGGGCGTACAGGCGGCCCCGCAGAACCGGCATAATTGACAGTAAGCAAGCACAGCCCGCGTACCTCCGCCGGGCGTGAAGCCGAGGTGAGACTATGACGGACACGACGACCCCCTCCCCGGCCTCGCTGCGCCGTCTGGTTCCCCGCATCTTTTCGCGCGCGCAGCCTGCCGGTGCCGTCGACCGTTTGATCAAAACGGTACGACTGAATCATCCGAAGGTTGACCTGTCGATCATCGAACGTGCGTATACCGCCGCCGAGCGAGCACACGACGGACAGATGCGTCGCAGCGGTGAGCCCTACATCACCCACCCCGTTGCGGTGGCGCAGATTCTGGCCGACCTCGGCATCGGCACCAAAACTATCGCTGCCGCACTGCTGCACGACACCGTTGAAGACACCGACTACACGCTCGACGCCCTGCGCGCCGATTTCGGCGATGAAATCGCAATGCTCGTCGACGGGGTCACCAAGCTCGACAAGGTGAAGTACGGCGACTCGACCCAGGCCGAGACCGTACGCAAGATGATCGTCGCGATGTCCAAGGACATTCGCGTGCTGATCATCAAACTTGCCGACCGGCTGCACAATGCGCGCACCTGGGGCTTCGTGCCCAACGAATCCGCCGTGCGCAAGGCCACCGAGACCCTGGAGATCTACGCACCCCTCGCGCACCGCCTCGGAATCCAGACCATCAAATGGGAACTCGAAGACCTCTCTTTTGCGGTGCTGTACCCCAAGCTGTACGCCGAAATAGAAAGCTTGGTCAAACAGCGCACGCCGCAGCGTGAAGAGTTCGTGCAGCAGGTCATCGATACCATCAACGACGATCTCAAATCGGCGCGCATTCGCGGCAAGGTGGCCGGGCGTCCCAAACAGTACTACTCGATCTACCAGAAGATGGTCGTGCGCGGCCGTGAGTTCGACGAGATCTACGACCTCGTCGGTATTCGTGTACTCGTGAACTCGGTGCGGGACTGCTACGCCGTGCTGGGTTCCATCCACGCTCGGTGGACTCCGCTTCCCGGCCGGTTCAAGGATTACATCGCCACCCCGAAATTCAACCTGTACCAGTCGTTGCACACGACAGTACTCGGCCCGAGCGGTCGCGCCGTTGAAATTCAGATTCGCACCACCGAGATGCACCAGCGTGCCGAATTCGGTGTCGCCGCACACTGGAAGTACAAGGAACAGGTCAATGGCAAGAGCCCCGGTGGCCCCGGTCCCCAGAGCGACACCGACATGGCCTGGCTCGCCCATATCTCTGACTGGCAGGCCGAAACGGCCGACCCGGGCGAGTTCCTCGACTCCCTGCGCTACGAGATCGGTGCCAAAGAGGTCTACGTTTTCACGCCAAAGGGCCGCGTAATTGGCCTGCCCTCCGGTGCCACCCCCGTCGACTTCGCCTATGCGGTGCACACCGAGGTCGGCCATCGCACCATGGGCGCCAAGGTCAACGGCCGACTGGTACCGCTTGAGAGTGAACTCATCACCGGCGACGTCGTCGAGGTGTTCACCTCGAAAAACCCCGACTCCGGCCCGAGCAAGGACTGGCTCAAGTTCGTCAAGAGTCCCCGGGCTCGCAACAAGATTCGCCAATGGTTCACCAAGGAACGCCGCGACGAGGCCATCGAACAGGGTCGTGACGCGATCGCGCGGGCGATGCGCAAGCAAAACCTTCCACTGCAGAAACTAATGAACCAGGACTCCTTCGCGGAGGTCGCGGCCCAGCTCAAGTACGAAGACGTTTCGGCCATGTACGCTGCCGTCGGCGAGGGCCACGTCTCGACCCAGTCCGTGCTCGAAAAAGTCGTCTCCTCGGTGCAGAGCACCGAAGACAACGACAGTAGTGACTTTCCGGTCGCCGCGCGTGGTCGGCCGCAGACCACCCGCAACGGCGATTCGGGAGTGCTCGTGCGTGGCGCGCCCGATATTCTGGTCAAACTCGCCCGCTGCTGCACTCCGGTTCCGGGCGACAAGATCGTCGGCTTCGTCACTCGGGGTGCGGGTGTGTCCGTGCACCAGGCCTCCTGTCATAACGTGCAATCGTTACTCAAAGAGCCCGAGCGCATGATTGAGGTCGACTGGGCGCCCACCTCAAAGAGCGTGTTCCTCGTGCACATTCAGATCGAAGCCCTCGACCGCTCGGGGTTGCTTTCCGACGTTACCCGTGTGTTGTCGGAACACCACGTGAACATTCTCTCTGCCACCGTCAACACCTCCAGCGATCGCCTGGCGCTCAGCCGCTTCGTATTTGAAATGGGCGACACCACCCACCTCGACCGCGTACTGAACGCCGTTCGTCGCATTGACGCCGTCTATGACGTGTACCGGGTCAGCGACGGCTAACCGGCGACGTTCGTGCTGCCCGCACCGATCTGCTGCCGCAGCGCATACAGGGGTCCGTTGACCGCGGCGAAACGCGACACGGCGAGTGTGCTGTGGGCCGGGCTGCCTCGTTTGCACAGGCGCACGGCGGCCGAGACATCGGGGTACTCGCCGTAGTGCAACAGGCGCGCGAGCAGGGCGGTGAGGTCGGGAGTCGATGTCGGCATGTAGCGGGCAAGATCGACGGCGGTCCGCAGAGGAGTGGTGACCCGCGCTCCGGAGATGGTGCGCACGTCATCGGGGGACCGCACAATCTCGCGCACCTGTACCCGCGGCGACCACATTGCGGTCGTGCGCGCGCCGATCAGCACACAGAACTGATGGAGTTGCGGCTCGGGTGCCAAACCGTAAATCCACGCGGCGGTGAGCTGCTCGGCGATGGCGCGGGGCGGGACCAGCTGGCTGGCGGCGATAGCCCGAGTGTCGCATCCGTCAATTTCATCGATCACGCACCAAGAGTCTGCGACTTGAAAGACCTGCCCGTCGAGGCGGGCGCTGTAGAGTTCGGCGAGCGGCAGGTCGTTTACCGTGCGCACTCGACCCCGAGGGTTTGTCATGCCACCAGAATGACGCTTAACCAAGTCCAGGCCCCCGAAGGAGCCTGGATCTGTGGATAACGGGGTACCGCTGCGGCGTGTGGATAACTGCGCGGGAGACTACCGCAGGGCCGGTTCGCCGACCGTGCGGGTCACTGGCCGATCGCCCTGAGCCACGCCTTGCGCGCCTCGAGTGCTTCGGTCGCGTCCTTGATGGCGCGGGCGCTCTGCCCCTTCTGCGCCGTGGCCAGCTCAGCCTCGAGCTTTACGATCGCGTCGTTCAGCTGGCCGGCAAGGCCCTCGGTGCGGGCCTTGGTCTCGGGGTTGTTGCGCTTCCAGTGGTCGTCGTCGAGCTTGCGCACGACGGCTTCCACCTTGCGGAGGCGATCTTCGATCGGCTTGACCTGGTCGCGGGGAACCTTGCCGATGACGTCCCACTTGCGCTGGATCGTGGTGAGCGTGTCTCGCGCGGCATTGCGGTCGGTAGTGGTCAGGAGGGTCTCGGCCTCGGTCACTAGTTCGAGCTTGAGCACGAGGTTCGCGGAGAACTCCTCGTTGTCCTGGGCTTCGACCTCACTCTTGACCGAGTACAGCACGTCGCCAGCGGCCTTGAACTTCGCCCACATGGCATCGTCCTGCTTCTTGCCGCTGCGACCGGCCTTTTTCCACTCGTCGAGCAGGTTGCGGTAGGCGGAAACGCCATCGGCCCCCCGCGGGGCGAGGGCCTCAGCCTGTTCGATCAAGTTCTGCTTCTTGGTGCGAACGTCCTTGTGGGCGCTGTCGAGCTCGGCGAAGAACGCCTTGCGGTTCTGCTCGATCGTGGTGCGTGCCGCGCGAAAGCGCTTCCACAGGTCGTTGGCCTCGCCCTTGGGAATGCGGGGGGCGTCGTGCTGGTGCGCCTGCCATTTGGCGAACAGAGCGTCAAGAGCCGCGCTGGTTTGCTTCCACTGTGTCTTGGCCGGATCTTCGGCGGCGAGGCGCTCGGCCGCGGTCACGATCTCGGCCCGCTCGGCGACGGCGGCAGCGGATGCGGCCTTCGACTCGATACTCTGCTGCGCGGTCAGCTCGCTGACGGCGCCGCCGAGGGCGCCGAGGCGTTCGGCCAGGGCGGCTAAATTGCCGACGGCGTTGGCATTGGCGACGGCCACGGTCAGGTTGGCGACCGACTTGGCGATGTCTGCGGCCGGGGCGCCACCCTTCGCACGCTGCTCGAGCAGGGTGACCTGCCCATTGAGCTCGACGTACTTGCGTTCGAAGTAGGCCAAGGCCTCTTCTGGAGTGGCATCCGGGTATTGGCCAACGGCGCGTTCGCCATCTGCCTCGCGCACGTAAACCGTGCCGGTTTCGTCTACGCGACCCCATGGTTGCTGATCTGTCGTAGTCAAGAGCCTCACCTTTGCTGAGTTGTTGTGTGTGGATCCGCGGGAGTGAAAAGTGCGGAGCCAGGAAATACCCTGATAAGCCTATTGCAATAGCGCAGGAGGAACGATCGATCCTACTGAACTGTTATGCCCGTGATTGCCGTCGGCACCTTCGGAGTGCCGTCCCCGGAACCATCCGTGGTTCCGGCATCCGTGATCTGGGCCTTGAGCTCGTCAAGTCCACTCGTGACGTGGCCGAGCACGGTGTACCCGCCAGCCGCATCGGAGGGAATTGTTGTGTCGTCGTAGACGACGAAGAACTGGCTGCCCTGGCTGAACGCATCGCCGCCCTGACGGGCCATGGCGATCGTGCCGGCCGGGTAGACATCGTCGGCCGGCGCGTTTTCGATCGGACCATAGCTGTAGTCGGGTCCGCCGGAGCCGTCGCCGGCCGGGTCACCGCACTGCAGCACAAAGAAACCGCCGCTGGTGAGCCGGTGGCAGGTCACGTCGTTATAAAATCCGCTCTGTACGAGGCTGACGGTGGAGGAGACGCCCTGGGGGGCGAGCGCACCGTCAAGCTCAATGCCGAGGGTGACATCGTTGAGGGTGAGCGATCCGGTCCAGGTGCGACTCTCGGCGAGAGTACTTGGGGGCACCTCGCCAGAATTCGCGCCGGCGACCGGCGTGGCGGTCGGCGTGGCCGTTGGAGTTGCCGTGGCCGCCGACGTGGGGGCCGGGGTACCAGGCCCGCCGTCGAAGTAGAACACCTGGGTGATCACGATCAGAGTCAGAACTACTAGCAGTCCGCCACCGGCGATGAGGTTGTCGCGCACGCGACGTTTTTTCTGATGCTCGTGCACGGCCCGCCGAGCCTGGTAGGAACGAACGCGGCCGCGCTCTTCACGTGCCGCACGCTCAAGCTTGTAATTCGAAGCCACAGGAACCCTCCAGGGCCATCGGGATTGGCGACGACCGTATACAACACAACCGGGGCGCCGACGCGTCCTGACCTCGTAGAACTCTCTCACAAACTACGCTGGAGGAATGTCGGATGTTCAACCGGGTCTGCGCGGTGGCGCGACCCCCCTCGCCGTACGAATGCGCCCGAAAACCCTCGACGAGGTCGCCGGCCAGCGCCACCTTCTGACGCCGGGGTCACCTCTCGTGAGCCTCGCGAGCGACAAGACGGGGGAGCGTGGCAGCGTATCGGTCATTCTGTGGGGGCCGCCAGGCACCGGCAAGACCACGCTCGCACAGGCGATCGCGCACAGCTCCGGGCGTCGATTCGTCGAGCTCTCCGCGGTGAACGCCGGTGTGCGGGATGTGCGCCAGGTCATGGAGGACGCCCGCACCAACCGTGACCTGTATGGCCTCTCGACGGTCTTGTTCCTCGACGAGATCCACCGTTTCTCGAAGGCCCAGCAGGACGCACTGCTGCCCGGCGTGGAGAATGGCGTGATTATTCTGGTCGCGGCGACGACCGAAAACCCCTCGTTCTCGATCATTTCCCCTCTGCTTTCCCGATCGCTGCTCCTGACCCTCGACGTGCTCAGCGACGACGACCTCGGCATCGTGGTCGACCGGGCCGTTGCCGATGCGCGCGGCCTCGCCGACCGGTTCGAACTCCAGCCCGAGGCTCGCAGCGCGATCATTCGTCTCGCGTCGGGTGATGCGCGCCGGGCGCTGACTGCGTTGGAGGCGGCGTCCGTTTCTGCCGAATCGACCCGTGAAGCCGGGGCGGTCGGCAAGCCTGTGATCACGACCGGCATTGTCTCGCTCGCCGTCGATCGGGCGCTGCTGCGGTACGACCGTAACGGTGACGAGCACTACGACGTGATCAGCGCCTTCATCAAATCGGTGCGCGGCAGTGACGTCGACGCAGCACTGCACTACCTCGCCCGCATGATCGAGGCCGGCGAAGACCCGCGTTATATTTGTCGCCGGATCATCATTCTCGCCTCCGAAGACATCGGCATGGCCGACCCGCAATCGCTTCTCATTGCAGTGGCCGCCGCCGACGCCGTGGCGCTTATCGGCATGCCCGAGGGTCGCATTCCCCTTGCCCAGGCCGTCGTGCACCTTGCAACCGCCCCGAAATCCAACGCCGCGTACGTGGCCCTCGACGCGGCGATCGCCGACGTGAGGGCCGGCAGGATGGGCCGAGTACCCACGGGCATGCGCGACGCTCACTACCCCGGCGCCAAGCGCCTCGGTCACGGTAAGGGCTACCTGTACCCGCACGACGACGCACTCGGGGTGGTCACCCAGCAGTATCCGCCGACCGAGCTGAAAAACACCCGTTACTACGAACCCACCGAGCACGGTCACGAGCGCGACATCTCCGGCCGCCTCCTGAAAATCAGACGCATCGTGCGCAACGAGTAGATGCGAACCCTGACTCCGCCTCCGGGCTGCGCCCTGGACAGCGGCGGCGGCGAGTTGTCCGCGGGGTTGCGAGTTGGATGCTGGAGCGAGGAGCGGATGCCCCGTCAACGCTGCCCGCCTCGAAAACCGGACGAACGGATGGCCCGCAACGCATCCGTCCACAAGGCCCGTGTGCTAACCTGATCCCTGCCTACAACTGGTCTCGGCATGCGGCTGCGTCCGTTTCCAGTTTGGAGGGGAATCGTTCTGTAGCCGACCGTCCCATGGCACCCAATCCTCTGATCTCCCATGACGTTTGTGCTGTAGCGATACGCACGCGCCCTGGTATCCCTGTTAGTGAGTCCGATTGAAAGGAAACCGTGTCTACCAAGTCACGTACCCGTAGTAAAACTCGCCTCTCGCGCGCCTTGGGCATTGCCCTCACGCCGAAGGCAGCCCGCTTTCTCGAGAAGCGCCCGTATGCACCCGGCGAGCACGGCCGCACCAAGCGCAAGACCGATTCGGACTACGCCGTTCGTCTGCGCGAAAAGCAGCGCTTACGCGCCCAGTACGGCATTCGCGAAGCCCAGCTCAAGATTGCCTTCGAGCAGGCTCGTCGTCGTCAGGGACTGACCGGTGAGAACCTCGTCGAGATCCTCGAGACCCGTCTCGACGCCCTCCTCGTTCGTTCCGCGCTTGCGCGCACCACGGCGCAGGCACGTCAGATGGTTGTGCACCGTCACATCCTCGTCGACGGAGAGCTCGTTGACCGGCCCTCCTTCCGCGTGAAGCCGGGCCAGCTCATCCACGTCAAGGCTCGCAGCGAGGGCATGGAGCCCTTTCAGGTTGCAGCAGCCGGCGGACACGTCGACCTGCTCCCCAAGCTCCCGCCGTACCTCGAGGTTGAGCTCGACAAACTTCAGGCCCGCCTCGTGCGCGCGCCGAAGCGCATCGAGATCCCCGTGACCTGTGAAGTCCAGCTCGTCGTGGAGTACTACGCAGCTCGCTAATACACTCAGGCCCGGTAGTCGATAGCCTTTCGGCTGTTCGAAACCGGTACGCTGTAGGGCGGATCACCCTCGGGTGATCCGCCCTTTTGCATACTCGCGCTCCCCAGGAGCCCATCGATCTGAGTGGAGTCACCGTGTCAGGTGGAGATATTGCTGGACTCATCGCCGCCGGGGTGTTCGCGATTTTAGTCGCGATCATTGCCATTCCGCTGGTCAAGCTCGGCCGAGTGTTCGATGAAACAACCGCGGCCATTCACGAACTCAGCGGGGGAATCACCCCGGTGCTCGCGGAGACGACCGAGACCATCCGCTCCACCAACCAGCAGTTGGTGCGGGTGGACACCATCACGAGCAACGTCGCAGACGTCACCGGCAACGTATCAGCGCTCGTCGCGCTGTTCGCGGCGACGGTTGGCGGGCCGCTGATCAAACTCGCCGGGTTCTCGGCGGGCGTACGGGCGGCCTTTCGCGCCGGGCGGCCGCGGTCCGGGCGCAATCGGGGTTGACCGGCTACTCTGGACTCGGCGTTGATATTCTCGCGCCCGACTTATCGATAGCTTCGGCTAGCGGTGCCCGGCTTCATTCAATTCGGTTCTATTGACTGGGTCGAGGGCCGCGCAGATTCAGGGAGAAGAGCCATGAAGAACGTCATCTGGTTGGTCATCGGCGTGGCCGCGGGTTTCGTGGTCGCCCACGAGGTCAACAAGACCCAGCAGGGCAAGCAGTTCTTCACCGAACTCGACACCAAGGCGCGTGAGTTCGGCGAGGCCATTTCTGAGGGCTACCGCCAGCGCGAGGCGGAGCTGCACACCGCCCTGGGCGACGTCGCCAACGCGGCAGGCGACGTGCCAGCCCCCGGCGCATCCTAGGCATCCGCTCGATTTCACTGGCACCGTTTCATCGCACCACTGAGTCATCGCACCCCTGATTCACCGCAACACTGATTCACCGCACCAACACATTCATGCACGACCAAAGCTACGGACACCATGCAGACTGCTGACATTCGCGGGCGCTGGCTCGACTTCTTCGCCGATCGTGGACACACCGTTGTGCCGTCCGCGTCACTGGTGAGCGACGACCCCACCCTTCTTTTCACCGTGGCCGGCATGGTGCCGTTCGTGCCGTACCTAACCGGGTTGGTTCCGGCGCCGTACCCGCGCGCCACGAGCGTGCAGAAGTGCATTCGCACCAACGACATCGAAGAGGTCGGCAAGACCCCGCGGCACGGCACGTTCTTTCAGATGAACGGCAATTTCAGCTTCGGTGACTACTTCAAGGAGGAAGCCATCGGCTTCGCGTGGGAACTGCTCACCACCCCGGAAAACCAGGGCGGCTACGGCTTTCGCGAGAGCGACCTCTGGGTCACCATCTACCTCAACGACGACGAGGCGTTTCGGTACTGGCGCGCGATCGGCGTGCCGGAGAAACGCATCCAGCGTCTCGGCATGGAATCCAACTACTGGTCCACCGGCCAGCCCGGACCGGCCGGTCCCTGCTCGGAGATCTTCTTCGACCGTGGCCCCGCCTACGGCGCCGACGGCGGCCCGGCCACCGACGACGACCGGTACGTCGAAATCTGGAACCTCGTCTTCATGCAGTACCTGCGCGGCGAAAGCACCGGCAAGAGCGACTTTCAGATTCTCGGCGACCTGCCCAAAAAGAATATCGACACCGGCATGGGCCTCGAACGCGTCGCCTTTCTCAAGCAGGGAGTCGAGAACATGTACGAGATCGACCAGGTGCGCCCGGTGCTCGACCGCGCTGCAGCGCTGTCGGGCCGACGTTACGGCGCCAACCACGACGACGACGTGCGCATGCGCATCGTCGCCGACCATGTGCGCTCCTCGCTCATGCTCATGAGCGATGGTGTCATGCCGTCGAACGAGGGGCGCGGCTACATTCTGCGACGCCTGCTGCGTCGCAGCGTGCGCGCCATGCGCCTGCTGGGCGTCGACAGCGTCAGCCTGCCCGAACTGTTGCCCGCTTCACGCGACGCCATGAGCGCCGCCTACCCTGAAGTGAAAAGCGACTTCGGGCGCATCAGCCAGGCCGCGTTCGCCGAGGAAGAGACCTTCCTGCGCACCCTCGCGAGCGGCAGCGCCGTTCTCGACCTCGCCGTGGCGAAGACCAAGAAGTCCAACAAGACCGAACTGGCCGGCCCGACAGCGTTTCTGCTGCACGACACCTACGGGTTTCCGATCGAGATCACCCTCGAGATAGCCGAAGAAGCCGGCCTGAGTGTGAACCGAGACGCCTTCGACGTTCTCATGACCAAGCAGCGCACCATGGCCAAGGCCGACGCGAAGTCCAAAAAGACGACCCTCGCTGACCTGGGCGTCTACAGTGCCTTCCGCGCCCTCGGCGAGACCGTCTTCACCGGGTACGACGGCCTGCAGAACGAGTCGAGCGTGCTCGGCCTCATCGTTGACGGCGAGTCCGCCACGAGCGCGGTCGCCGGCGAGACGGCCGAGGTCATCCTCGCCGAAACCGCACTGTGGGCTGAATCCGGCGGGCAGGAAGCGGATGCCGGCCTGATCGTGGGTCCCGGCTACGAACTCAAGGTACTCGACGTACAAAAGCCGGTCAAGGGCCTGATCAGCCACAAGGTGCGTGTCCAGTCCGGCGAGGTCGGCGTGGGCGACAGCGCAACGAGCGTGGTCGACGAGAGCTGGCGCCGCGGCGCCCGCCAGGCCCACTCCGGCACCCACGTGCTGCACGCGGCCCTGCGCCAGGTGCTCGGCCCGAACGCCCATCAGTCTGGTTCCTACAATAAGGCCGGGTTCTTTCGCCTCGACTTCTCTTGGAACCAGGCGCTTTCACCGGCGACCCGCGCCGAGATCGAAGAGATCTCCAACAACGCCATCCGCGACAACCTGCCGGTCACCACGCGGGAACTGCCCCTCGCTGAGGCAAAGGCACTCGGCGCGATGGCCCTGTTCGGCGAGAAGTACGGCGATGTCGTGCGCGTCGTCGACATCGGCGGCCCCTGGTCCCGCGAACTCTGCGCCGGCACCCACGTGGGCAGCAGCTCTGAAATCGGCATGATCAACCTGATCAGCGAGGCCTCCGTCGGATCGACCAACCGTCGCGTCGAATCGCTCGTCGGCCTCGAAGCCTTTCGCGACCTCGCCGCCGAACGAGCCCTCGTGTCGCAGATCACCTCGAGTTTGAAAACCCCCCGAGACCAGCTACCCGAGCGCATCAGTGACCTCGTCTCGAGTCTCAAGGCGGCCGAGAAGAAGATCGCCGCGTTCGAAGCCCGGGCCCTGACCGACCGCGTTCCGGCTCTGCTCGCCACGGCCCGCCGCGTCGGCGCCGTCACTGTTGTCGCAGAAGATCTTGGCGTGCTCGGATCCCCGGACGATGTGCGGATGCTGGCCCTTGCGACTCGGGAGCGCCTCGGCGCCGACGCGGTCGTCGTGGCGCTCTCGGCCGTTACCGCCGACAAGCCCGTCGTGATCATCGCGACCAACCAGGCCGCCAGGGACGCCGGGCACCGGGCCGGCGCCCTCGCCAAGACCGTCGCCGGAATTCTCGGCGGCGGCGGCGGCGGCAAGGACGACCTCGCCCAGGGTGGTGGCCCCAATGGTGACGCCATCCCGGCCGCGCTGCAGGCCGTCGTCGCGGCGATCAGCCGCTGACGATGCACTCCAACGGCACCCCCGCTCGGCCCCGGACCGGCAGGTCGGAGGCCGGGGCGGGCGAGGTCACCCCGGTACCCAGCATGCGCTCGGGGGTGCGTGTCGGCGTCGACGTCGGAAAGGTGCGCATCGGCCTGGCCCGCAGCGACAACCACGGCATGCTCGCAACGCCGGTGGAAACCGTCAACCGCGATCAGGCTGGGGTGACTGACCTTGCCCGCATTCGGGCGGTGGTGCTGGAGCTCGCCGCCGTCGAGGTTATCGTGGGTCTGCCGCTGGCCCTGTCGGGAGACACGACAGCGTCGACCGATGATGCGGTCGATTTCGCCGAGCGGCTGGCCCGAACGATTGATGTGTCGGTGCGTCTGGTTGACGAACGACTCTCCACCGTATCGGCGCAGTCGGCGTTGCGGGCATCCGGTCGCTCAGCCAAAACGCAACGGCCAGTTATTGATCAGGTGGCCGCGACTATCATTCTGCAACACGCCCTCGACAGTGAGCGTGCCTCGGGGCGACCGCCAGGTTTGTCCGTCGAACCGACCGAGAGGCCGTAACCGTGCCGAGTTCCACCCCGGAAGAGCCCCTGCCGAGCCGCCGTCAGTTGCGCGCGCAACAGGCCGCCGCGGAACAGGCCGCCGCGGGGCAGGCCGCCGCGGAACAGGCCGCCGCGGTACAGGCCGCTGCGGTACAGGCCGCTGCGGGGCAGGGCACAACGGGGCCGGTCACGGCTGAACCGGCCCGGGCCGCCGGAGCGGCCGCCGCACCGCTGTTGCCACGAAACGCCACCGCGAACATCGTTCCCGCGACCGATGCCACCGCGTTTCTGACGGCGAATCTGACTGCTCACGAGAGCGGTGCCCTCGGCCGCAGCCGGGCCAATCGGCGCTCGCTTCTCGCCGACGAACCCCCGAGGGAGAAGCGGAGTCGGAAGGGCGCTTGGGGCTGCCTGATCGTTTTCGTGGTGCTCGCCGCGCTCGTGGCCGGCGTCGTCTTCTTTCTTCAGGGCCCGATCTCTCAGATCATCGCGGCCACACAGGGACCGGCCGATTTCACCGCCGGGGAAGCGGCCACCGGTGAGGACGTGGTCGTCATGATTCACGACGGTGACGGCGGCTCGGATATCGCCCGCACGCTCGTTGACCAGGGCGTAGTGAAGGGCTTCGATGCGTTCTACAAGATATTGTTGCAGACGGCACCGGAACCGGTGTTCCAGCCCGGCGCCTACCAGCTGAAGACGAAAATGGTCGCGAGCACGGCCCTCGATGCCCTGCTCGATGCAGACACGAGACTGAGCCAGACCGTGGTCGTGCCCGAGGGCACCGCGGCCGTCGATGTGTTGCAGTCGATCTCGGAGGGAACCGACATTCCCCTCGCCGACCTGCAGGCCGCCGCGGCCAACGTTGCCGTGTTTGGACTGCCCCCCGAAGCGACCACGCTCGAGGGTTTTCTCTTTCCCGCCACCTACACGTTCTTGCCGGGAGACACCGCCCAGACAGCCCTGCAAACCATGGTGAACCGGCAATATGATGCCCTCGACTCGGCCGGAGTCGCCGCCGAGGACCGTTGGTCGACCATCGTGTTCGCTTCGTTGATTCAACGCGAGGCCGGCTTGCGCGACGACTACTACAAGGTCTCGCGAGTCTTCCTCAATCGTCTCGACCCTGCCCAGTGGAAGAGTGGCCTACTGCAGTCCGACGCGACCGTCGCCTACGGCACCGGAAATACCCACCTCGTGACCACCACCGACGCCGAACGCGCCGACGCTGGCAACACCTATAACACCTACGTGCATCCCGGCATGGTCGTCGGTCCCCTCTCCAACCCGGGCGACCTCGCGATTGATGCCGCCCTGCACCCGGTCGACGGACCTTGGCTGTTCTTCGTGACCGTCAACCTCGACACCGGTGAGACGGTGTTCTCCGCTACCGTGGCAGAACACGATGCTGCGGTTGTGGTCTGGCAGAACTGGATGAGGGAGCACCCCGAATATGGATAGTCCCACATCGAATCGGCTCGCGGTGCTCGGTTGTCCGATCAAACATTCCCGATCACCGATGCTGCACCGGGCCGCCTACCGGCAGTTGGGCCTGGACTGGTCGTATGACGCCGTCGAGGTGAAATCCGGTTCCTTGGCGATGTTCTTGAGCAGGATCGGGCCGGAATGGCGTGGTTTGTCCCTCACCATGCCGCTCAAGCAGGAGGTGCTGCCATTCATTGACGACTGCGATCGGGTGGCGCAGCTGACTGGATCGGTCAACACGGTGCTGGTGCGCAAGATCAACGGTCGTGGCAGGCTCAGCGGGTACAACACGGATGTTGTGGGTCTGGTGCGCGCACTGGCCGAGAGCGGTGTCACCCGGGCGGCGCACGTGACCCTGCTCGGAGCCGGCGCGACGGCGGCATCCGCTCTGGTGGCGGCGGCCGAACTCGGCACCGAATCTGTCACGGTGCTCGCGCGTGACCCGCAGAAGGCGCAGCCGCTCGCCCTGCTCGGCCGGTCGCTCGGAGTGGTGGTGGACCTGCAGGACTTCAGCGGAGTCACCCGCGTCGACAGCGACATCGTGATCAGCACCCTTCCCGGGGGGACCGTGCTCTCGTCGGTGCTGCCGCTTGAACTGCGGGAACGGGCCGCCCTGTTCGACGTCGCCTATTCACCGTGGCCGAGCGCGGTCGCCACCTCGTGGCAGGCGGCCGGCGGCACCGTGCTGAACGGCCTCGGCATGCTGCTGCACCAGGCGCTCATCCAGGTGCGGGTCTTCGTCACCGACGACCCGTTCGAGCCTTTGCCCGACGAGCCGGCCGTGCTCGCGGCCATGCGCGGCGCGCTGACCCGTGACCCTGTGGAAAGATAGGAAGCATGCTTCGTTGGCTCACTGCCGGAGAATCTCACGGCCCCGAACTCATCGCCATTGTCGAGGGTTTGCCCGCTGGAATCCCGGTCACCCTTGATTTGATCCGTCTCGATTTGGCGCGCCGCAAGCTCGGCTACGGTCGCGGCGCCCGTATGAAATTTGAAGAGGACGAGCTCACCCTCTCGGGTGGTGTGCGTCACGGTCTCACCCTCGGCGGTCCGGTCGCCCTGCGCATCGGCAATTCGGAATGGCCCAAGTGGGTCGACGTGATGAGCGCCGCACCGGTCGACCCGACCACGTTTGCGCGTGGCCGCGGAGCACCCCTGACCCGGCCCCGGCCCGGTCACGCCGACCTGGCCGGCATGCAGAAATATGGCTTCGACGACGCCCGCCCGGTGCTCGAGCGGGCCAGTGCCCGAGAGACCGCTGCGCGGGTGGCGCTCGGCGCTGTGGCCAGGTCCTTTTTGAACGAGCTGGGAATTCAGCTCGTCAGCCACACCATCGCCATCGGCCCGGTGCGCGTGCCGGATGGCACGCCATTGCCCGAGCCTGGGGACGTCGACGCCCTCGACACCGACCTGATGCGCTGTTTCGACGCCGCGACATCCGCTTTGATGGTGGCTGAAGTGGATGCCGCGCACGGGGACGGCGACACCCTCGGTGGCGTCGTCGAGGTGCTCGCCTACAACCTTCCCCCCGGCCTCGGATCGTTCGTGCACTGGGACCGCCGCCTCGATTCGCAGCTCGCCGCTGCCCTCATGGGAATTCAGGCGATCAAGGGCGTCGAAGTTGGCGACGGCTTCGAAACCACCCGTCGCCGCGGCTCGGCCGCCCACGACGAACTCGTGCAGGCGGAAGGCGCGATTCAGCGGGTCACCGACAGAGCCGGCGGCACCGAGGGCGGCATGAGCACCGGCACGGTGCTGCGCGTTCGTGCCGGCATGAAGCCGATCGCCACGATTCCGCGGGCGCTGCGCACGGTTGACGTCGCCACGAGCGAGCCGGCACCGGCGCACCACCAGCGCTCCGACGTCTGTGCGGTTCCGGCTGCCGGTGTCGTCGCCGAAGCCATGGTGGCGCTCGTGCTGGCGAACTCGGTGCTGGAGAAGTTCGGGGGCGACTCGATCGGGGAGACCCGTCGCAACCTCGACTCGTACCTCGCCAACATTCCCGCCAACCTGCGTACCGGCGCGTCGAGCGACGCCTCGCTGTGATTAATAGCCGGCTGAAATGATGCTGACCCTGCATAACTCGCTGCTCCCGATCGTGTTGATCGGTCCGATGGCCGCCGGCAAGACCAAGATCGGGCGCCGGGTGGCCCGCGGCTTGGGCGTGCCCTTCATCGACACCGACAAACGCATCGTCGAGAGCTATGGTCCGATCCCGGAGATCTTCGCTCGCGAGGGCGAGGAGTACTTTCGCATCATCGAGCGCGAAGTCGTGGACTGGTCGCTCGGTGAGCCGGCCATTGTCTCGCTCGGCGGGGGAGCGGTGCTGCACGCCGACACCCAGGCCGATCTCGAAGACGCGACCGTTGTCTACCTGAGCGTGACGACGGCAGCCGTACAGGCGCGCCTCGGCGGCACTAAACGGCCGCTCCTGGCCGGCGGGATCGCCGACTGGGAACGCATCTACAACCTGCGCCGCCCCACCTATGAAGCTCTCGCGACAATTCGCCTGGACACCTCCAACCGACCCATCAGTGGCATTGCCGACGAGATCGTGAATTGGATAAAAGAAAGAAATGATGACTGAGATTAGCGAGATGACTGAGATTACCGAGATGAACGAGATGACCGAAAAGCCCGCAACCACCGTGATCACCGTGACCGGGATCGACAGCTATCCGGTCAGCGTGGGGCGTGGCCTGGTCAGTACCGTTTCCGAGCAATTGGGCGGCGGCGTCAACAAGGTACTCATCGTGCACACCTCCACCGTCGGCGCCCGAGCGGTCGCCCTGCGCGACAATCTGCTGGAGACATACTCCGAGGTGCTGCTCGCCGAGATTCCCGATGCCGAGGCCGCCAAGCGCGTTGAGGTCGCCGCCTTCTGCTGGGGTGTCATGGGGCAATCCGACTTCAGTCGAACCGACGCCGTTATCGGCCTCGGCGGCGGCGCCGTCACCGACCTCGCCGGCTTTGTGGCGGCCACGTGGCTGCGGGGCGTGAAGCTCGTGCAGATTCCCACGAGCGTGCTCGGTATGGTCGACGCGGCCATCGGCGGCAAGAACGGCATCAACACCGCCGAGGGTAAGAACCTCGTCGGCACGTTCTACGCGCCCGCCGCCGTAGTGTGCGACCTCGACCTGCTCGATGCGCTGCCGCGCAACGAGGTTCTCGCCGGTTTCGCTGAAATCGTCAAGGCCGGTTTCATTCAGGTTCCCGAGATTCTCGACATCATCGAAGCGGATGTGGAGAAGGCCACCGACCCGACAACCCCCGAATTTCGTCGGCTCATAGAACTGTCGATCGCAATGAAGGCACGCATCGTGGGGGAGGACTTCAAGGAGGCCGGCCTTCGCGAGATTCTCAACTACGGCCATACTCTGGGCCACGCCGTCGAGCACGCCGAACGTTACGGCTGGCGTCACGGCGCGGCCGTCGCCGTCGGCATGATGTTCGCAGCGGAACTGGCCGCCCTGAGCGGCCGGCTCTCGGTCGAGGTCGTGGACCGGCACCGCAACATCCTCGAATCATTGACCCTGCCGACCAGCTACCCGGTGGGTCGCTGGCCCACCCTGCTCGCCACGATGCAGCGTGATAAGAAGACCCGCAGCGGCATGCTGCGCTTCGTCGTGCTCGACGATGTGGGCAAGCCCACCATCCTCGAGGGCCCGGACGCCTCGTTGCTGTTCAGCGCATACCAAGCCATCGGCCAGTAGCCGCCGGGCTTCGCGCCGAACGGTTGTCCGGCGGGAACGGCCGCGAGGAAGGAATGGGCGCTGGGATGAAACTGCCGCTAGGAAGGAACGGGCGCTGGGGCTGGCGGGTGTGCGGCATCCGCGTCGACCCGGTCGGTGTCGGCCGGCGCGGCGAACGGGGTCATCGTGGTCATGAGCTCCGAGCGGATGAGAAAGCGAACGCCGCGTGGTGCTTCGGCGCTGAATCCACTGCCGCGGCCGGGCACGACGTCGACCGTGAGAAAAGTGTGGCTCCAGTAGTTGAACTGTTCGGCTGACATCCAGAAGTCGAGCGGCTGACTGGGTGCGTCGGCCGGGGCTAGGTCGAACTGGCCCAGGCGCACGTCCTGGTCAGAGGTGATGAACTCGCCGGCCATGAAGAGCATCGGCGAACTGCCGTCGCAGCAGCCACCGGACTGGTGGAACATGAGCGGGCCGTGCTCCGCCCACAGGCTGCGGAGCAGATCGACTGCGACCGGGGTGAGCTCGACCCGGGGAACGGTTTCGCCGGCGATCGTGACCGACGCGGTGATTGTGGGTGTCGACATTGACGGACCTTTCTACGGAGCAGTGGAGTGACAAAAAAGGGCTGCCTACGACGTTACGTCGTTGGCAGCCCCCGTGCCAGACCTGCGGCAGAACTCCCACCCGTCGGGAAGTGCCGCCGGTCAGATCGTGCAGACCGGGCGGTTAGAAGAAGCCCAGTTTGTTCTCGGAGTAGGACACGAGCAGGTTCTTGGTCTGCTGGTAGTGACCGAGCGCGAGCTTGTTGTTCTCGCGGCCGATGCCGGAGCTCTTGTAGCCGCCGAACGCAGCGCCGGCCGGGTAGGCGTGGTAGTTGTTGACCCAGACCCGGCCGGCCTGGATGTCGCGGCCAGCCCGATAGGCGACGTTACCGTTGCGGGACCAGACGCCGGCGCCGAGACCGTAGATGGTGTCGTTGGCGATCGAGATGGCGTCGTCGTAATCGGTGAAGCTGGTCACGGCGAGGACCGGTCCGAAGATCTCCTCCTGAAACAGGCGCATCTTGTTGTGACCCTCAAAAATGGTCGGCTGTACGTAGTAGCCGTCGGTGAGGTCGCCGCCGAGGTCGACACGTTCACCGCCAAGGGCCAGCTTGGCGCCTTCCTTGGTGCCGATGTCGATGTAGGAGAGGATCTTCTCGAGCTGGTCGTTGCTGGCCTGCGCGCCCATCTGGGTGTCGGTGTCGAGAGGGTTACCCTGGATGATCTTTCGGGCGCGGGTGACAGCGTCGCCGAGGAAGCTGTCGTAGATCGGCTTCTGTAGCAGCGCCCGGCTCGGGGCCGTGCACACCTCGCCCTGGTTGAAGGCGAACAGCACGAAGCCTTCCTGGGCCTTGTCGTAGAAGGCGTCCTTCTCCTGTGCGACGTCGCTGAAGAAGATGTTCGGGCTCTTTCCGCCAAGCTCAACGGTTGAGGGAATGATGTTGGCCGAGGCGTACTGCAAAATGAGACGGCCGGTCGTGGTTTCACCGGTGAACGCGATCTTGCGGATGCGGTTGCTCGAGGCGAGCGGCTTACCGGCCTCGAGCCCGAATCCGTTGACGACGTTGACCACCCCGGGGGGGAGGATATCGCCGATGAGTTCCATCAGCACAAGGATGGAGACCGGGGTCTGCTCGGCCGGCTTGAGCACGACCGCGTTGCCGGCGGCAAGGGCCGGGGCGAGCTTCCAGACGGCCATCAGAATGGGGAAGTTCCACGGAATGATCTGGCCGACGACGCCGAGCGGCTCGTGGAACTGGTACGAGACAGTGTCGCCGTCGAGCTGGGCGTGGTCGCCGTCCTGGGCGCGGATCGCCGAAGCGAAGTAGCGGAAGTGGTCGGCGGCGAGGGGAATGTCGGCGTTGATCGTCTCCCGCACGGCCTTGCCGTTGTCCCAGGTTTCGGCCACGGCGAGCATCTCGACGTTGGCGTCGATCAGGTCGGCGATCTTGTTGAGTACCGCCGCGCGTTCGGTGGGGCTGGTCTTGCCCCAGGCCGGTGCGGCCTTGTGGGCGGCGTCGAGGGCCAATTCGATATCTTCAGCGGTTCCACGAGCGACCTCGGCGAACGGCTTGCCGGTTACGGGGGTGATGTCCTCGAAGTACTGGCCCTTGACGGGGGCGACCCATTCGCCACCGATCCAGTTCTCGTACCGAGACTTGAAGGTAACTGTGGAGCCGGGTGTTCCCGGGGCTGCATAGACGGTCATGTCACTCCTATTTCGACGACGGTGTCGGTCCGCGTTCTGCGGTAGCACCAGCGTAGAAAAAGAAAGGTTGCAAAAGGTTGCGAGGCACCATCGGTCGACCTCCGCGCGCAAAACACGCCAGGAACCGACGGACGGATGCCCGGCATCCGTTTTTGAAGAAGCCCCGCGCGTTCTCGCAGGTGGACACGAGCAGGTTCTTGGCCTGCTGGTGGTGGCCGAGCACGAGCGTGTTGTTCTCGCGGCCGATGCCGGAGTTCTTGTAGCCGCCGAACGCAGCGCCGGCCCGATAGGTGTGGTCATTGTCTACCCAGATGCCGCCTGCCTCAACGTCGCGACCGGTAGGGTCCGCGACGTTGCCGTTGCGGGACCGGACGCCGGCCGCGAGAGCAAACTCGGAGTCGTTGCTGTTGGCGTTGGCGTTGGTGTTTGCTCTGGCGACTGCGTTGTCGACTGCTGTGCGACGACCGCGTCCGATGAGGTCGCGTGGCCACGTCAGAACGACGGGCCGCGACTCGTGACTATAACGCTACGAGCGAGCACGTTGCGTCAGCGTTTTGAAGAATTGCGCCGGGCGCCGAGCTCGTCGTCGATGCGCTTCAACCGGGCGACGACCGTGGCGCGTTTGGGGGAGCGGGCCGGGAGCAGTTCGAGGCAGGCGCGCCAGACCTCGGAATCGTAGGTGGCCTCTTCGGATCGCGCATACTCCAGGAGCAGGTCGACGGACGCATCGGTCAGCATCGCCTCGCGCAGTCGCGCACTGACCTCGGTGCGAATATCGATGATTCCGGCAGAGAACGAGTTGGGCAGAACCGACCCACGGTAGGCGGCCAGGGCCACGCGGTGGGCTCCGCGTTCCAGAAATGCCAGCACCCGTTGGGCATCGAGTTCCAGCGGGGACTGCAGTCGATACGGCCGGGAACCGATCGAAACCGGCGGGTTGACCTGCTCCAGGACCTTCCGTAACCGCACCATCTCGGCGCGCAGCGTGTCGACGCCGTTGGCGTGACCGCTGCCGGTCTGGTCGCTGAGCAGAAAGGCCAGCCGGTCGGCGGAGAGCCCTTCCCGGTGCCAGGCGAGCAGCGTGAGAATTTCGGCGTGACGCGGGCTCACATCCACGGCCATCCCGCCGCTTTCGAGGTGTCCGTAGTCGCTGCCCAGCACGCCGAACCCGACCGGTACGACGTTTCGGTTGGGCGCGGGGAGCAGGGCGATGCTCGCGCGGCGCGGGGTGCGGGCATCCCTCTCGGTGGATGCTCCGAGGCGATAACCGTCGAGACGCTGGATGCGCAACTCCGCCTCCATCGCCGCGACGGCGGCTTCGACGAGCGGGAGCGTCTGCGGCGCGACCGCCTGGTCGCCGCCGGTAATGTCGATCACGCCGAGGATCTTGCCGGTGTCCGGGTCGTGAATGGGCACGGCCGTGCAGCTCCACGGATGCGCGAGGGCATTGAAGTGTTCCGCCCGTCGAATCTGAATGCCCCGGTCCAGGGCCAGGGCGGTGCCCGGCGCGCTCGTTCCGACGTGGCCTTCCGACCAGTCGGCACCCTCGACGAACAGCATCTCCTCGACCTGGCGACGCAGCACCCGGTCACCGTCGATCCAGAGCAGCCGACCGGATTCGTCGCCGATGGCGACGAGCAACTCGGCGTCCAGGGCATGGCGAATGAGTAGGTTGTGCACGACGGGCAACACGGCGGCGAGCGGATGCTGGTTACGCAGGTCGCGCAGTTCGGCGTCGGTCAACGCCCGCTCGGGGGCCACGCCCGCCGGGTTAATGCTGAGGGATAGCGAACGCCGCCAGGAATCCTGCACGAGCTTACGCACACCGGTCTGAAAGACCCGGTCGCTGACGGCGGATTCGTGGGCCCGTTCCAGGGCGACCAGGGCCTCGCGGGCGGGGCCGGACGGAACCGACGACGTACTCTTCAAGCCGTGTCCCATCAGCGTCTGCCTCCGATCAGCATTGGTCGGGCGAGGCGGCCGCGGCCCCCTCGGATTTTCATTCTAGGGGTACGGCAGCGTCGCGCGGCTGGAGCGACGAGCATTCACAGCCGCCTGTGCGGCATTTCTCCCGTGACCGTGGACCGGAGATTATCCACAGCCCCGGCTTCTCAGATTTTTCTGTGGATAACCGGTCGCTGCTGCCGCATTCGCTCATGCTGGCCTCATGACAATGACACTGAACATCAAAGATGCCCCGCGTGTGACAACCGTGGAACAGGCCAGGGCCCGGGTTTTCGACCTGGTCGGCCACGCCATTCGCCGGCAGCTCTGGCTCATGCTCCTCGATGCCCACGGGCAACAACTCTCACTGCTGATACCCCTCGATGGCATTCCGCTGCGACCCGAACCCGGTTCGGTGCGGCCCTTCGCTGTGAGAATCAACGATCTCCTGGCCCAGGAGGCTCCGGGCGGCAGCATCATCGTCACGCTGGAGCGGCCGGGGACAGCCGCCCTCACCGCTCCCGATCAGGCCTGGGCCGCCGAACTGGCAGAATCCTTCGGCAAGCTCATGCGCATCACCGGCCTGTTTGTCGCGCACGACGACGGCGTGGTCGTGCTCCGCCCCTGAGCGGCGCAGGCCGTTCGGCGAGGTCCTACGGCCTAGGCTGAGAGGATGAGTACAGTGCTGGTTCTGAACGGTCCGAACCTCGGGCGCCTCGGCAGTCGTGAGCCCGATGTCTATGGGTCGGCGGACCTGGACGACCTGCGCGCGCTGCTCGTCACATGCGCTCGCGACGGCGTGAGCATAGACCTGCGGCAGACCGATGACGAGGCAGAGCTGATCCACTGGCTGTACGAGGCCGTTGACGAGCGGATGCCCGTCATCATGAATCCCGCAGCGTTCACTCACTACAGCTATGCGCTGCGGGACGCTGCGGCCCTCGTCACGAAGGCTGGCCTGGCCTTGATCGAGGTGCACATCTCCAACCCGCACGCCCGCGAGACGTTTCGCCACACGAGTGTGGTGAGCGCAATCGCGACCGGTGTTATTGCCGGCCTCGGCTTCGACTCCTACCGGCTGGCCCTGGACTTCGTCACCGCGCCGTGACCAACCGGCGCGGTCGTGCCTTTGGAGCCTGAGGCTTCGGCACGTAGACTCTTTGAGGTGCCATTTGCACCCGCGCACCTTATCAATTGAATGGAACACCTCTCCCATGGCTTCTACCGCTGATATCAGAAACGGCGTCGTACTCAACATGGATGGCCAGCTTTGGGCCGTCGTCGAGTTTCAGCACGTCAAGCCGGGCAAGGGTGGCGCCTTCGTTCGCACCAAAATGAAGAACGTTGTCTCGGGCAAAACCGTTGATCGCACGTTCAACGCCGGCGCCAAGATCGAGACCGAAAACGTCGATCGCCGCGACTTTCAGTACCTCTACAACGACGGCGACGCCTATGTCTTCATGGACGTCGCTGACTTCGACCAGATCACCGTGTCCGCCGCCGTCGTCGGCGATGCGAGCAACTTCATGCTCGAAAACCAGGCCGTGACCGTGGCACTGCACAACGGCAACCCGCTGTACGTCGAGCTGCCGGCATCCGTCACCCTGGAAATCACCTATACCGAGCCGGGCCTGCAGGGCGACCGTTCCACCGGTGGCACCAAGCCGGCCACCGTGGAGACCGGGTACCAGATTCAGGTTCCGCTGTTCCTGGAGCAGGGCACCAAGGTCAAGGTTGACACCCGCACCGGCGACTATCTCGGTCGCGTCAACGAATGAGTGCACGTACCAAGGCTCGCAAGCGTGCCATCGATATTCTGTACGCGGCCGATGTGCGTCAGATCAGCATTCCGGAGTCGCTCGCGACCGAAGCCGAGCGAGCCGCGAGCGAGCCGGCACGTCTCGCCTCTTGGCTGTACGCGCGTGAAATCGTCGACGGAGTCGTGGACCACCGCGAAGAGATCGACGAACTGATTGAGACCT
This sequence comes from Cryobacterium sp. CAN_C2, assembly GCF_015751745.1. Taxonomy (NCBI): domain Bacteria; kingdom Bacillati; phylum Actinomycetota; class Actinomycetes; order Micrococcales; family Microbacteriaceae; genus Cryobacterium; species Cryobacterium sp. CAN_C2. Next base: position 44,743 of record NZ_JADOUX010000018.1, on the reverse strand, counting down.
ACTCGCAGGGCTGGTCGCTCGCCCGCATGCCCAACATCGATCGCGCCATACTGCGCATCGGCATCTGGGAGATTCTTTACAACGACGCGGTTCCCCACGCCGTCGCGATCGATGAAGCCGTCGAGGCAGCAAAGATTCTATCAACGGATGACTCGGCCGGCTTTGTCAACGGATTACTCGGCAAGATCTCCCAAACCGCTCCGTCAGCCTGACTCTCCGTCGGCCCGTCAGCCCGTCGGCCCGTCAGCCCGACGAGTGGACCCGGCCCGTGCCGGGCTCGCCTCGAAGTCACCAAAGGACACGCACATGGACAGCACCGGACCCGACGCTCCCCGCGATCAACCGAACCCACCGATGCAGCCTATTCAGTCGCGTCCGTCCGTGCCGGTACCGCCCTTGGGCGGGTCGACCGTGCCATTTGTGACGGCACCCAAGACCAACACCCTGGCCATCGTGTCGTTCGTGTCGTCGTTCTTCATCGGCCTCGTCGGCATCATCACGGGCCACATCGCGCTCGGGCAGATTCGTGCACGTGGTGAAGTGGGCCGTGGTTTCGCCCTGGCCGGTCTCATCATCGGGTACATCGCCACGGCCGTGTTCGCAATTCTGGTCGTGTTCGCTATTGTTTTCGCATCCGCTATCGGAGCGTTTTTTTGGGCGGCAGGGTCGGGCTCGTCCAACTCGGGCTCGTCCAACTCGGGCTCGTCCAACCCGGACTCGTCCAACCCGGACTCGTCCAACTCGGGCTCAGCACCGGAATCGGCGGCGCCGCTGCCGACGGGTGTGCTGGGTGCCGCCAACTTTGATGCTGGCTATCTCGAATTCGGTACCGGCGCGGTCATCGTGGATGAATACGTCGACCCGATGTGCCCGTTTTGTGCCCAGTTCGAGAAGGCCAACGGTGAACTGCTGGCCGCCGGTGTGGAGAGCGGTGTAATCACCCTCCGGGTGCACTCGCTCACCTTTCTCGACCGGCTGTCCCAGGGTACCAATTACTCCAGCCGCGCATCTTCGGCCCTGACCTGCCAGGCCACGCTGAACCCCGATCAGACCCTCGAATTTTTGTCGGCGCTGTTCGGCAATCAGCCGCTTGAAGAAACGGCCGGGCTCAGTAATGGGGAACTCGCCGACCTCTCGACCGGTGCTGTCAGCATCGCCGGCTGCGTCGAAGCCGGGGCCTACCAAGGTTGGTCGCAGCAGAACACCGAGGCTGCGTTGACCGGGCCGATCGACGGAGCCGAGATCCCGGCCGTTTCCGGCACGCCGACCGTGCTCGTTGATGGCACGCTCTACACCGGCAGCCTCACCGACACAGCCGAATTCTCCGCCTTCGTCGCCGCTGTTTTCTAAATCGACCAGGCCGTGATGAGCGGGCCGCGATTGGATTGCGTGGCGGTGACGGCGTGCAGGCGCATCACAATCGAGATATTTCCGGCGGCAGAGACCAGACACACGGCTGGCAGAGCGATGGCTTGGAACAATTCCTGAATCTGCGGTTTGTCTCTGCGCTCGAAACGACAAATGCGGTGACGACGACCGCGATGGTCAGGGTCGGCCAGACCATGCCCGGCAGTACGTTTTGAGTTCCAGTCCCGAGGGGGGCGCCTTCGCACGTCGCTCAGTTTGTCGCTCAGTTCATCGCGCAGGTTGGCGGTATCCGGTTGGTCGTGCACACCGACCTCAACGGCGCGCAAATACTCGCGAGTCAGGGTGTACTCGGCTACGGTTTTCTCCGCAGGACGGCGACCTCACTCCCTGCGCTGGTCAGGTACCCGGCGAGTTCGAGGCGGTGTAGAACCGGGTAGACGGTGACCTCGGCGCGATCGAAGACCTCGTCGCTGCGGGTGCGCGGCTGCTCAATAACGGCGTCGCCATGCGGCGGCCCGTCGGCGAGCACGGAGCAGACGAGCAGGTCGAGGTGGCCTTTGAACGCGTCCCGGTTCGTACTTCGGGACACCACGCCTCCTAACACCAGGGGTCAAGTTCTTTTGGTACGTGTTTAAACGCACGAGCCACCGGCTAAGCTGAACCAAATCAGACATCCTTTAATAATCCGTCCTGTGAGACGGGGAAGGAGGTCGGCATTTGGCGCACATTGTGCTCACTCAGGCTGACGTCACTCGCGCGTTGACTCGAATCTCCCATGAGATCCTGGAGTCCAATCGGGGCCCGGACAACCTCGTAATTCTCGGCATTCCCACCCGCGGCGTTATTCTCGCCCGTCGCGTCGCCGAAATCATCCAACGCATCGAACCGGCGGCCACGGCGGTGCGGGTCGGATCGCTCGACGTCACGCTCTATCGCGACGATCTCGCCCACGGTCGCACCCGCACCCCGACGCGCACCGAGGTGCCCGGCAGTATCAACGGCGCCACGGTCGTGCTTGTTGACGATGTGCTCTACTCGGGCCGCACCATTCGCAGCGCGCTCGACGCACTTGGCGACCACGGGCGCCCCACCATCGTGCGCCTGGCCGTGCTCGTCGATCGCGGTCACCGTGAGCTGCCTATTCGTGCCGATTTCGTCGGCCGCAACCTGCCGACGGCGACCGACGAGCGCATCAACGTTCACCTCGAAGAGATCGACGGCGACGAATTCGTCTCGATCGATGGCGGGAGCAACCGATGAGGCATCTTCTCTCGACCAAGGATCTCAGCCGCGACGAGGCCATCAACGTGCTCGACATTGCCGAGGACATGGCGGATGTCGCCCAGCGCGAGGTCAAGAAGCTTCCGACCCTGCGCGGCAAGACCGTGGTCAACCTGTTCTTCGAGGACTCCACCCGCACCCGCATCTCATTTGAGGCCGCGGCGAAGCGACTCAGCGCCGACGTCATCAACTTCAGCGCGAAGGGGTCGAGCGTGTCGAAGGGTGAAAGCCTGAAAGACACCGCCCAGACGCTCGCCGCGATCGGAGCCGACGGCGTCGTCATCCGCCACCCGGCGTCCGGTGCCCCGGCGGTGCTGGCCGCGAGTGGGTGGATCGACGCCGGCATCATCAATGCCGGCGACGGCACCCACGAGCATCCCACCCAGGCACTGCTCGATGCCTTCACCATCCGCCGCCGTATCCACGGCCACGCCTCCCGGGGCAAGGGCCTCGACGGTGTCAGCGTCACGATCGTGGGCGACGTGCTGCACTCCCGGGTTGCCCGCTCCAACCTGTGGCTGCTCGCCACGCTCGGTGCCGGGGTCACTTTCGTTGCCCCGCCCACCCTGTTGCCGAGTGATACGTCGCTCTGGCCGGCCCGATTCAGCTTCGATCTGGACGGAGCGATCGATGCCGGGCCCGACGTCGTGATGATGCTGCGCATCCAGACCGAACGGATGAGCGCGGCCTTCTTTCCGAGCAGCCGCGAGTATTCCCGGGTCTGGGGGCTCGACGACGCGCGATTCGGTCGGCTCGGTCCGGCTAGCATTGTTATGCACCCCGGCCCGATGAATCGTGGTCTGGAGATCTCTTCGGCGGCGGCCGACTCCGCTAATTCGACCGTGCTCGAACAGGTCACGAACGGTGTCTCCGTGCGGATGGCCGCACTCTATTTGCTCTTATCCGGTGATCGGAAGGAATCAAAGAATGTCGATTGACGGATTAAATCAGCGCTGGCTGATCCGTGACGCGACCCTGCCGGACGGCACGGGCACCGACATCCGTCTCGACGGTGCCCGCATTGTTGAATTGGGCACCGGGCTGTCGCAGAGCGGCGCCAGCGTGATCGACGCGAACGGGCTCGTGGCGCTGCCGGGCCTCGTCGACCTGCACGCCCACCTGCGCGAACCCGGCTACGAGCACAGCGAGACCGTGCTGAGTGGTAGCCGCGCCGCGGCGCGCGGCGGTTTCACGAGCGTGTTTGCCATGGCGAACACCCTGCCCGCGCAGGACACCGCCGGGGTCGTCGAACAGGTGCTCGCCCTCGGCGAGAGCGCCGGCTACGTCGACGTGCAGCCGATCGGCGCGGTGACCGTCGGCCTGGCCGGCAAACAACTCGCCGAACTCGGCGCGATGGCCTCAAGCCGCGCAAAGGTGCGTGTGTTCTCCGATGATGGGTTCTGCGTTTCAGATCCCCTGCTCATGCGGCGCGCCCTCGAGTATGTGAAAGCTTTCGACGGGGTCATCGCGCAGCACTCCCAGGAACCGCGCCTCACCGAAAAAGCCCAGATGAACGAGGGCGCTCTGTCCGGCGAACTCGGACTCGTCGGCTGGCCGGCCGTCGCCGAAGAATCGATCATCGCCCGCGACGTGCTGCTGGCCGAACACGTCGGGTCACGCCTGCACGTCTGCCACGTTTCCACTGCCGGTTCGGTCGACGTGATCCGCTGGGCCAAGGCCCGCGGTATCAACGTGACCGCCGAGGTCACTCCCCACCACCTGCTACTGACCGAAGACCTCGTGCGCGGCTACGACGCTCGCTTCAAGGTGAACCCGCCGCTGCGTAGTCGGGAAGACGTCGAGGCGCTGCGCGCCGGACTCGCCGACGGCACGCTTGACATCGTCGCGACCGACCATGCTCCGCACCCCGCCGAAAGTAAGGACTGCGAGTGGGATGCCGCCGCCAACGGCATGGTCGGGCTGGAATCCGCCCTCTCGGTCGTGCACGCTGCGGTTGTTACGACCGGGCTGCTCGACTGGGCCGATATCGAACGCGTGCTCTCACGCACCCCGGCCCGCATCGGAAGGGTCTCTGGCCAGGGCAATCCGATTTTGGTCGGGTCGCCAGCCGAGCTGACCCTGTACGACCCCGCCGCGACGCGTGTGTTCGGCCGCGCCGATCTCGCCGGGACGAGCACGAATTCGCCGTACCTGTCGATGACGCTGCCGGGCGAGGTGCGGGCAACATTCCACTGCGGGTATGCCACGGTGCTCGATGGCGCAGTGCGGAGCAGTCTCGAAATAACCGGCCACCGAAGCGGAGTCGTCACTCATGGATAGGTCCATTCCCGCCATCATCACGGCGCTGGTACTGCTCGGGATTCTGATTCTGATGTGGCGCAGTTGGCGAAAGCGCAGCCGACGGGATGCCGCGCTCACCGCCGGCTACCCGATTTCGAGCGCCGCCGGAGTCGCGCTCGCCGTGGCGGAGGCCTACTATGTGGCGACCACGCCGCGCGATGCGCCACTCGAGCGGCTCGCGATCCCCGGCCTGGGCTTTCGCGCCCGCGCCGCCCTCACGGTGACCGGGTCCGGCGTGACACTCGACCTCGACGGTAACCAGCCGGTCTTCGTTCCGGCCAGCGCCATCGACGCGGTGGGCGCAGCCCAGGTCGCCATCGACCGGGCGGTCGAAACTGACGGACTCGTGCGCCTGTCCTGGCGTCTGAACTCGTCAGAGGGCACCGGCGCCGCTGACGATACCTGGGACCGCCGCGCCGTCGACAGTTTCTTTCGCATCATCGATCCGAATGATCGTGCTCGCCTCGTCGACTCGATCCGAACCATTGCAGCCACGAATTCCGGTCCGGCCGCCGCTGCGGCCGATCAAGATGAAAGTGAGGCCTGACGTGCCCGACTCGACCGCACCAGACCAGGCAGTACCCGACCGGTCCGTACCAACTCCGGCTGTCGCAATCGCTGCCGTGACGGCCACCTTCTCGGTGACGAACGTTCCCGGCCCGGCCGTGCTCGTGCTCGAAGACGGCCGTCGCTTCGTCGGCCGCAGCTATGGCAGCGAGGGCCAGACGCTCGGTGAGATCGTCTTCGCGACCGGTATGACCGGCTACCAGGAGACCCTGACCGATCCGTCCTATGCCGGTCAGATCGTGCTCATGACCGCCCCGCACATCGGCAACACCGGTATGAACGACGAAGACATGGAGTCGCGGCAAATCTGGGTCGCCGGCTTAATCGTGCGGGAGCCGGCGCGCATTGCCTCGAACTTTCGAGCCACCCGTACCCTGGACGACGAACTCGACGTGCAGGGCATCGTCGGTATCAGAGGCATCGACACCCGGGCGGTCACCCGCCACATCCGTTCGAAGGGCGCCATGAAAAGCGGCGTCTTCTCCGGCGACCCGTTCGGTCTGTCCGACAGTGAACAGCTCGAACGGGTGCTCTCCGGTGCCGCCATGCGCGGCCGCAACCTCTCCCTCGAGGTCTCGACGGTTGAACCCTTCTCGATTGCTGCCCGGGGCGAACGCATCGGCTCCGTCGCGGTACTCGACCTCGGCGTGAAGACCAGTACGCTCACCTACCTCGCGGAACGCGGCTTCGAAGTGCTCGTGCTGCCGCAGTCCGTCACCGCCGAGCACGTACTGTCGCTGAAGCCCTCGGCCCTGTTCTTCTCCAACGGACCCGGCGACCCGGCCGCCTCCGACGCTCACGTCACCCTGCTGCAGGAGGTGCTGCGCGCGGGCATTCCCTACTTCGGTATCTGCTTCGGCAACCAGCTGCTCGGCCGTGCGCTGGGTTTTCGCACCTACAAACTGCCGTTCGGGCACCGGGGCATCAACCAGCCGGTACTCGACAAGACCACCGGCAGGGTCGAGATCACGTCGCAGAACCACGGTTTTGCCGTCGATATGCCCATTCATGGCATTCACGATTCGCGTAGCGGGTTCGGTCGGGTCGAAGTGAGCCACTACAGCCTCAACGACCAGGTGGTCGAAGGCATCCGCTGCCTCGACATCAACGCCTTCTCGGTGCAATACCACCCGGAGGCGGCCGCCGGCCCACACGACGCCAATCACCTTTTCGATCGATTCAGAGACGTTGTGCTGGCGTCACAGAGCGCAGTTGCAGGAGAAACCAAATAATGCCCAAACGCGACGATATCAACAGCGTTCTCGTCATCGGCAGCGGCCCGATCGTCATCGGACAGGCCTGCGAGTTCGACTACTCCGGCACCCAGGCCTGCCGCGTGCTGCGTGAGGAGGGCGTGCGTGTCATCCTGGTCAACTCGAACCCGGCCACCATCATGACCGACCCCGACTTCGCCGATGCAACCTACATCGAACCGATCACGGCTGAAATTCTCGAGACGATCATCCAGAAGGAACGGCCGGATGCGATTCTGCCGACTCTGGGTGGGCAGACCGCCCTCAACGCGGCCATCCAGCTGCACGAGCGCGGAATCCTCGAAAAGTATGACGTTGAGCTGATCGGTGCGAGCTTCGACGCCATCAACAAGGGCGAAGACCGAATGATCTTCAAGCAGCTCGTGCTCGACGCCGGCGCAAACGTGGCCCGCTCGTTCATCGCTCGCACCGTCGAGGAGGCCGTCGGCTACGCCGACGATCTCGGCTACCCGCTCGTCGTGCGCCCCTCCTTCACCATGGGCGGCCTCGGCTCGGGCTTCGCCTACACCGAGGTGGAACTGCGCCGCATCGTGACGGACGGCCTGCACCACAGCCCGACCACCGAGGTGCTTCTGGAGGAGTCGATTCTCGGCTGGAAAGAGTACGAGCTCGAAATGATGCGCGACACAGCCGACAACACCGTCGTCGTCTGCTCGATCGAGAACGTCGACCCGGTCGGCGTGCACACCGGTGACTCGATCACCGTTGCCCCGGCGCTGACCCTGACCGACCGTGAGTTTCAGCACCTGCGCGACATCTCGATTGACATCATCCGCGCCGTCGGCGTCGACACCGGCGGCTGCAACATTCAGTTCGCGATCAACCCCGCCGACGGCCGCGTCATCGTGATCGAGATGAACCCGCGCGTCTCGCGTTCCTCGGCCCTGGCGAGCAAGGCGACCGGCTTTCCGATCGCCAAGATCGCCGCAAAACTCGCCATCGGCTACCGCCTCGACGAGATCCCCAACGACATCACCGGTGTCACCCCCGCGAGCTTCGAGCCCACCCTCGACTATGTCGTCGTCAAGGTTCCGCGCTTCGCCTTCGAAAAGTTCCCGGCCGCCGACCCGCGCCTGAGCACGACCATGAAGTCGGTCGGGGAGGCCATGGCCATCGGCCGCAGTTACGCCTCGGCCCTGCAGAAAGCACTGCGTTCGCTCGAGAAGCGCGGCTCGAGCTTTCACTGGGGCGAAGAAACCCGCACGGTCGACGAACTGCTCGCCGCCGCCGAGATTCCCACCGACGGCCGCATCGTCACCGTTCAGCAGGCCCTGCGCCGCGGCGCGACCATCGACCAGGTCTTCGCTGCCACCAAGATCGACCCGTGGTTCATCGACCAGATCATGCTGATCAACGAGATCGCCGACCAGGTCGCCGCCGCGGACCGTCTCGACCGCGATGTCATGATCCTCGCCAAGGACCACGGCTTCTCCGACGCCCAGATCGGCGAATTGCGCGGCTTCGGCGAAGCGGATGTTCGCACCGTGCGCCACATTCTCGGCGTGCGTCCCGTGTTCAAGACCGTCGACACCTGCGCGGGGGAGTTCCCCGCCCTCACGCCATACCACTACTCCAGCTACGACGACGAGACGGAGGTTGCCCGGAGCGACCGCCGCAAGGTCGTCATTCTCGGCTCCGGACCGAACCGCATCGGGCAGGGCGTCGAATTCGACTACTCCTGCGTGCACGCCTCCTTCGCCCTGTCGGAGGCCGGCTACGAGACCATCATGATCAACTGCAACCCGGAGACGGTCTCCACCGACTACGACACAAGCGACCGGCTCTACTTCGAGCCGCTCACGCTCGAAGATGTGCTCGAGGTCATCTACGCCGAAAGCCAGAGCGGCGAACTCGTCGGCGTGGTCGTACAGCTCGGCGGCCAGACCGCGCTGAGCCTCGCCCGCGGCCTCGAAGCGGCCGGCATTCCTATTCTCGGCACCACCCCCGACGCGATCGACCTCGCGGAGGAACGCGGCCTGTTCTCGAAGATTCTCGACGACGCCGGCCTGCTCGCCCCCCGCAACGGAACGGCGATCGACTTCTCCGGAGCCGTCGTGGTGGCCGAAGAAATCGGCTACCCGGTGCTCGTGCGCCCGAGCTACGTGCTCGGCGGCCGCGGCATGGAGATCGTCTACGACTCCCTGTCGCTCGCCGACTACTTCGCCCGCATGGCCGGGCAGGGCATCATCGGCGCGGGGCATCCTCTCCTGGTGGACCGTTTTCTCGACGACGCGATCGAGATCGACGTCGACGCCATCTACGACGGCCACGAGCTGTACATCGGCGGCGTCATGGAGCACATCGAAGAGGCCGGTATCCACTCCGGCGACTCGAGCTGTACCCTGCCGCCGGTCACCCTCGGCCGCGCCGAGATCGACCGGGTGCGCGAAGCGACTCTCGGCATCGCCCGCGGCATCGGTGTGAGGGGCTTGCTCAATGTGCAGTTCGCGATCGGTGCCGGCGTGCTCTACGTGCTCGAAGCCAACCCGCGCGCCTCGCGCACGGTACCGTTCGTCGCGAAGGCGCTCGGCATCACACTCGCCAAGGCCGCCGCGCTCATTATGGTCGGTACCACCATCGCCGAGCTGAAGGCCGACGGTAAGTTGCCGCTCATCGACGGTTCCCGCGTGCCGATCGAATCGCCGGTTGCCGTGAAGGAAGCCGTGTTGCCGTTCAACCGGTTCCGCACCCCGGACGGCCTTGTCGTCGACTCCATCCTCGGCCCGGAGATGCGCTCCACCGGTGAGGTCATGGGCATCGACCGCGACTTTCCGCGGGCCTTCGCCAAGAGCCAGCTCGCCGCTTACGGCGGAATTCCGCTATCCGGCACCGTCTTCGTGTCGGTCTCCGACCGCGACAAGCGCGCGATCATTTTGCCGATGCTGCGCCTGCAGCAGCTCGGCTACGAGATCACTGCGACCATCGGCACCGCCGAGGTGCTGCAACGCAACGGCATCCGTGCCCGCGTCGTGACCAAGTTCAGCGAGAAAGCGGGCGAGGACGACGTTTCCATCGTCGAGCTCATTCGCCGCGAAGAGATCCAAATCGTCATCAACACCCCCGGTGGCAGCTCGGCCAGGGCCGACGGTTACGAGATTCGCGCGGCCGCGGTGGCCGGCGACCTGCCGCTGTTCACCACGATCGCCGAGCTCAGCGCCGCGGTCGCTTCGATCGACTCAATCCGCGACGGGTTCGAGGTGACCTCGCTCCAGGAGTACGCCATGGAGCGAACGGCCCTGCGGTGACGGTGTCTGCTGTGACAGCGTCTGCTCTGCCGGTAGTCTCCTTCGGTGATCGCCTTGCACGGGTGTTTGCCGAGCGCGGCCAGTTGTGCGTGGGCATCGACCCGCATTCCTGGCTGCTGCGCGACTGGATCCTGCCCGATACGGCCGCCGGTGCAGAATCTTTCGGCCGCGCGGTCGTCGCCGCTGCGGCCGGCCAGGTCGGCCTGGTCAAACCGCAGGTCGCCTTCTACGAGCGTTTCGGCTCGGCCGGGTTCGTCGCGCTGGAACGTGTGCTGGCCGACGCCCGGCAGGCCGGCCTGCTCGTGATCGGCGACGCCAAACGCGGCGACCTCGGCACGAGCGCCCTGGCCTATGCCCAGGCCTGGCTGTCACCCGGGTCCCCGCTCGAAGTGGATGCCCTCACCCTGACCGCCTACATGGGCGTTGGGTCGCTGGAACAGTCGCTCACCCTCGCCGCGGCGAACGGCAAGGGTGTCTTCCTGCTCGCCGCCACCTCCAACCCCGAGGCCGCCGACATTCAGCGGGCAGTCGTGGCTGATGGCCCCTATGCCGGTTCGAGTGTTGCCCGAGCCATTCTTGACGACGTCGCCGGGCGCAATGCGCGCGACGGAGGGGCCGACGACGGGGCCGCATCCGCTCCATTGGCAACCGGTCTCGGTTCGATCGGCGTGGTGCTCGGAGCCACTCTCGACCTGGCCGCGTTCGGCATCGATGTGCACCAGGCGCCGACCGAATTTCGAACACCGGTGCTCGCACCGGGCTTCGGACACCAGGGTGGGAATATTATGGATCTTCCCGGGATATATGGTGGATACGCCGGAGGGGTTATCGTGAGTGAATCGCGCAGTGTGCTCTCGGCCGGACCCCGCCGGATCGAAGAAGCCATTGAGCGCAAAGTAGCCGAAGTAGGTGCCGTTCGTGGCTGAAAACCGTCCCACCCCGCCCGAAGTCGACCGGGTGGCTGCGTCGCGCGCCGCCGTCGCGGCACGTCGGGCCCGTGCCAAGGTGAAAACCGAGGTCGCCTCCGGTGAACGAACAGCGCTCGAGGTGCTCGCCACTGCCATCTCCGACCCGATCGGGGTCGAAGGCCGGTTGCGGGTAACCGAGCTGCTCGTGAGCATTCCGGCCATCGGTGTGACGAAGATGCAGCGCATCATTCACCGCTTAGAGATTTCGCCGTCGAAACGTCTCGGCGGGCTCGGCCGGCACCAGCGCGACCGGCTGCGTGACTTTCTCTCCGAGCGGCCCACCCTACGGCACAGCGCGGCCGACTCCAAGCTCATCGTTCTCGCCGGACCGACCGCGGTGGGCAAGGGAACCGTCGCCGGGTACATTCGCGAGAACTACCCCGACGTGCTGCTCTCCGTCTCGGCCACGACGCGCGCGCCGCGCCCGGGGGAGACCGAAGGGGTCAGCTACTACTTCGTCTCCGACGACGAATTCGACCGGATGGTCGAGGCCGGCGAACTGCTCGAGTGGGCCAAGGTGCACAACGCCTACCGCTATGGCACCCCCCGCGGCCCGGTCGACGCGGCCATCGCCGCCGGCAACAGCGTACTTCTCGAGATCGACTTGCAGGGCGCTCGCGCCGTGCGACGCGCCATGCCGGAAGCCCGCCTGGTTTTCTTGCTGCCGCCGAGCTGGGACGAACTGGTGCGCCGCCTGATCGGGCGCGGCACCGAAGATACGGCTGAACAGACCCGCCGTCTGGAGACCGCGAAGCTGGAACTGGCCGCGCAGGGGGAGTTCGATTACCGGGTGATTAACCACGATGTCGCTGAGGCCGCTCGCGAGGTCGTAGACTTGATAGATATCCGCGTTGCATCCAGCGTGTCCTAGCGCCCGTTCCTGCTGAATCCTGCGCCGCGTAGGGCGCCCATCCCCTCGCAAAACTCGCACGCCGCCTCAGGCCGTGCTCTATTAGGAGTGTGACACCAATGGCGAACAAGCCCACCGGCATCATTGACCCGCCCATCGACGACCTGCTCTCCAAGGTTGACTCGAAGTATGCCCTTGTGATTTTCGCGTCCAAGCGTGCGCGTCAGATCAACGACTACTACGCAGACCTGCACGAAGGCAGCCTGTTCGACAACGTCGGACCGCTCGTCGACTCGACCGTTGAGGACAAGCCACTCTCGGTTGCCCTGCGCGAGATCAACGATGACAAGCTCGTTTCTCGCCCGATCGTCGAGGCCTAACACTCGACCCCCCAAGCGCGCAGGATGAAGACACCTCGTACGATCGTCGTCGGAATCACCGGCGGCATCGCCGCGTATAAGGCCGTCAACGTCGTGCGCGCTTTTGTGTTGAACGGCGACTCGGTGCACGTCGTCGCCACCACGGCGGCCTTGCGCTTTGTCGGTAAGCCAACCCTCGAGGCGATCTCCCGCAACCCGGTGCACACCGACCTCTATGAAGGCGTTGCTGAGGTGCGGCATGTCTCCATCGGCCAAGGCGCCGACCTCATCGTCGTCGCCCCGGCAACGGCCAACACGATCGCCAAACTTGCCGCCGGCCTGGCCGACGATCTGCTCGGCAACACCATTCTCGCCAGCACCGCTCCGCTCGTGATCGCCCCGGCCATGCACACCGAAATGTGGAACAACCCGGCCACCGTCGCGAACGTGGCGGTTCTGCGCTCGCGCGGCATCACCGTCGTCGGCCCCGGCATCGGCCGTCTCACCGGCACCGACTCCGGTGCGGGCCGCATGGAAGAGCCGGAAACCATCGTCGCGGTCGCCCTGGCCGTGCTCGACCGGCAGCCGAGTGCGGGGGAGGCCGCAGCATCCGCTGTGCAGGATCTCGCCGGTCGCCACGTTCTGATCAGCGCCGGCGGCACCCGCGAACCACTCGACCCGGTGCGGTTTCTCGGCAACCGGTCCAGCGGCAAACAGGGTGTCGCCCTCGCCCAGGCGGCACTGGCCCGCGGTGCCACGGTCACGCTCGTCGCCGCCAACCTTGAGGTCGCTGTTCCGACCAGCGTCACGACCGTTCTAGTCAGCAGCGCCCTGGAGATGCACGAGGCCATGACACTCGCCGCTGAAACGGCTGAGGTCATCATCATGGCCGCCGCGGTCGCCGACTATCGTCCCAAGACGGTGCAGCTCGGCAAGATCAAGAAGGAAGACGTGGGGGATACCCTCACCCTGGAACTGGTCAAGAACCCCGACATTCTGGCCGCGCTGTCCGCTGCCCGCAGGCCGGGCCAACAGATCATCGGCTTCGCCGCCGAGACCGAAACGGATGCCGACCGGTTGCTCGTACTCGGCCGCGACAAAATCATCCGCAAGGGCTGCGACTACCTGGTCGTGAACCGGGTCGGCCACGCGTCCGGCGAGACCGTGGGCTTTGGCACGGAACGTAACGCGGTAACGGTGCTCGATCGCCACGGAGTTATAGTGAATGAGGTCTCCGGCAGCAAAATGTCGGTTGCCAATTGCATACTTGACGTGATCGGTTAGTCTCCGCCGCAAGCTCGGCCATGCGCACAGCAACCAACCGGCGTACCGGCCGGCCCGATACCGACGTCAACTTTACGCGTTCAACTACAACAGAGACGGGCCAGATGAGCGATCTTCGCCTCTTCACCTCGGAATCAGTAACCGAGGGTCACCCCGACAAGATCTGCGACCAGATCTCGGACACCATCCTCGATGCCCTGCTCACCGGCGACCCACACAGCCGGGTCGCCGTCGAGACCCTCGTCACCACGGGTCTCGTGCACGTTGCCGGAGAGGTCACCACCGAGTCCTACGTCGAGATTCCGTCGATCGTTCGCAAGTGCATCACCGACATCGGCTATGACTCCTCCGACGTCTGGTTCGACGGCCGCTCCTGCGGAGTCGAAATCTCCATCGGCGGCCAGTCGCCCGACATCGCCCAAGGCGTCGACAACGCTTTCGAGACCCGAGAGCAGTCCAGCCTCGACGACTTCGACCGCCAGGGCGCTGGCGACCAGGGAATCATGTTCGGGTACGCCACCCGCGAGACCCCGGAACTCATGCCGATCCCGATCTGGATCGCCCACCGGCTCGCCGAGCGTCTCGCCCTCGTGCGCAAGAGCGGCGAGCTCGACTACCTGCGTCCCGACGGCAAGACCCAGGTCACCATCGGCTACGACGGCATCATTCCGCGCACCGTGGAAACCGCCGTGGTCTCGACCCAGCACTCCCCCTCCGTCTCCACGGAGCAGCTGCGCCTCGAAGTCGAAGAGCTCGTTATTCGCCCGGTGCTCGAGCGCATCGACCTCGATTCCTCGTCCCTAACGACCCTGATCAACCCCACCGGCCGTTTCGAAATCGGCGGCCCGCAGGGCGATGCCGGCCTCACCGGGCGCAAGATTATCATCGACACGTACGGCGGATCGAGCCGCCACGGCGGTGGCGCGTTCAGCGGCAAGGACCCGTCCAAGGTCGACCGTTCGGCCGCCTACGCCATGCGTTGGGTCGCCAAGAACGCCGTCGCGGCCGGCCTGGCCGAACGCCTCGAGGTGCAGGTCGCCTACGCCATCGGAAAGGCGTCCCCGGTCGGCCTGTATGTCGAAACCTTCGGCACCGGTGTGCTGCCCGACGAGGAGATCACGGCGGCCATCCGCGCCGTGTTCGATCTGCGGCCGGCCGCCATCATCCACTCGCTCGACCTGCTGCGTCCCATCTACGCTCAGACGGCGACCTACGGTCACTTCGGCCGGGAGCTGCCCGACTTCACCTGGGAACGTCTCGACAAGGTCGACGACCTGCGCAGCGCCGCCGGCCTCTGAAAAACACCTCATGACTGCCATCGGCCTCGTTGCACGGGTGCTGATCGATTCTCCCCTGCCCCAGCTCGACCACCTGTTCGACTACGGAATCCCCGACGAACTCGTGGCACACGTGCGCGCCGGGGTGCGCGTCAAAGTACCGTTTCGCTCCGGCGGTCGTGTCATCGACGGTTATGTGATCGAGGTCATCGACCCCCGACGGGCAACCGGTGCCACGGCGGGGGCGGAGGACCTCTTTCGCGGCTCGCTCAGCCCCCTCGACTCCGTGATCTCCGACGCCGCCGTGCTCACCCCCGAGGTGTATGCGCTGGCGCGACGCCTGGCCGACCGGGCCGCCGGGAACGCGAGTGACATCATCCGCCTGGCGGTGCCGCCGCGTCAGGTGCGAGTCGAAAAGGCCTGGCTGGCCGCGGTTTCAGTGGTCGAGCCTGCCCCGATCACGCCCTCGGTGGTCGAGCCTGCCTCGATCACGCCCTCGGTGGTCGAGCCTGCCTCGATCACGCCCTCGGTGGTCGAGCCGGCCTCGACCATACGTTCGAGCAGTGTTCTGGCCGGGACACGCTCGACCGTCGTTTCGGCGGCCGCCTTCGTCGGCTATCCGACCGGGCGCCTCGATACCGTCATCATGCAGCAGCAGCGCGTTGCCGTCGCTGCGATTCCCGAACTTGTGCAACTGCCAGGCGGCAGCACGATCGGGCGCTGGGCGCAGACCCTCGCCGAGCTCGGTGTCGCCGCGTTCGACGCCGGCCGGTCGGCGATTCTCTGTGTGCCCGATTTTCGCGACCAGGACCAGGTGCAGGCAGCCCTCGACCACATCGCCCCGGCGGGGTCCGTGCAGCGGGTCGATGCCCGCCAGCCGAACCCCGACCGTTACCGATCCTTCCTGGCCTGCCTCGAATCGACGCCGCGCATCATTCTCGGCAACCGTTCGGCCGTCTATGCACCCGCGCACGAGTTGGGACTCATCGCGATCTGGGACGATGGTGACCCGCTCTACTCCGAGCCGCTCAGCCCCTACGTACACGCGCGCGATGCGGCCCTCGTGCGCCGAGAATCCGCCGGGAGTGCCCTCGTTCTTCTCGGTCACACGCGCAGCGTCGAGACACAGCGGCTGGTTGAGCTGGGCTACCTCGACGAGGCGCACCCGGCGAAAGACCGACACCCACGGGTGATTCCGACCGACTTTCAGTCCGAACCCGATGAGCAGGCGCGTGCAGCGCGCATCCCGTCGGCCGCCTGGCAGGCGGCCCGCGAGGCCGTGCGGCACGGGCCGGTCCTGGTTCAGGTGGCCAGCCCCGGCTATGCGCCGATGCTGGCGTGCCAGGGCTGCAAGAAGGCCGCCCGGTGCACACACTGTCCGGGGCCGCTGGGCCTCACGTCGGCATCCGCTGTGCCCTCGTGCCGATGGTGTGGAGCCCTCGCGGCCGGCTGGAGCTGCGTGCACTGTACGGCAACCAAACTGCGCGTGGTCACCATGGGCACCGGGCGAACCGCCGAGGAGCTCGGTCGGGCGTTTCCCGGCACTCGGGTCATCGTCGCTGACGGCGAACACACTATTCAGACCCTTGGCTCTGAACCGGCGCTCGTGATCGCGACCCGGGGGGCCGAACCGATCCCCACGGGCGGGTACCGGGCCATTCTGATTCTGGACGGCGAACGTATGCTCGCCCGGGAATCCTTGCGCGTGGGCGAAGACTGCCTGCGCTGGTGGGCCAACGCGGCAGCCCTCGCTGCACCCGGCGCCCCGGTCTTGCTGGCCGGAGTCGGGGGAGCGCTGGCCCGCGCCCTCAACGCGTGGCGACCCGATATCTTCGCGGCGAGCGAACTCGCCGATCGCCGGCAGCTGCGGTTTCCACCCGCCGTGCGCGTGGCCTCTGTCACCGGAACCGCAACCGCCGTCGACGCAGCCCTGGCCGACCTCGCCGAGGTTGGTGGCATCGACATTCTCGGTCCGGTCGAAACCGAGGGGACGCTGGTGCGGGCCGTGGTGCGTTTCGGCTACGCGGGCGGGGCCGAGGTCGGCCACGCGTTGAAGGCTGCCGTGGTGCGCAACGCGGCTCGCCGTCGCAAGCCGAAGTCCGGTTCGTTCCAACCGGCACCTACACTTAAAGTCCGATTCGATGACCCGGAGCTGTTGTAGATCTATGAAACTCGTTTTTGCCGGCACCCCCACGGTCGCCGTCCCCAGCCTGGAGGCCCTCGCGAGCACCCAGCACGACATAGTCACGGTGATCACCCGAGCAGATGCCTCACTCGGCCGCAAACGCACGCTCACTCCGTCGCCGGTCGCCGCCGCAGCGGTCGCCCACGGCTACCCCGTGTTGAAGTCCAATCGGCTGGACGACACCGCGACCAGCCAGATCGCCGCTTTGCAGCCTGACCTCGGCGTCATTGTCGCCTACGGCGGAATCGTGCGCGAACCTCTGCTCTCGGTGCCCCGGCTGGGCTGGATCAATCTGCACTTCTCGTTGCTGCCGCGCTGGCGCGGAGCATCCCCGGTGCAGCGAGCGATCATCGCCGGTGACGCACTCACCGGGGCGGCTGTCTTTCAGCTCGTTCCCGAGCTTGATGCCGGTGCCGTTTTCGGAATATTTGCACAGCCGATCCCAGAGTATTCCAGTTCTGGAATGCTTCTGGAATCGCTCAGTCACAGCGGTGCAGAGCTGCTGCTTCGGGTGGTTGCGGAGCTCGCCGCAGGCACCGCCCAGGCCACCGAGCAGATCGGTGAGGTCACGCTCGCCCCCAAACTCACCATCGACGACGCCCGCGTCGATTGGAACCAGCCCTCGGCATCCGTTTTTAACCTGATTCGCGGCGTTACCCCGGAGCCGGGTGCCTTCACTATGGTGAACGACGCGCGGCTGAAAATTCTTGAGGTCGCTCCCGTGGCGCTGACTGGTGTTGATGAGCACGGCAACAACCTCGCCATCCCAGCAGGGCATATTCTGCAGCGTGAACGAACAGTGCTGATTGGCACACAGACAAATCCACTTGAGCTTCGCCGCGTACAACCGGCCGGAAAGACAGCAATGACGGCAACTGACTGGTGGCGCGGGGTAGCGGCAGACGAGGTGGTCACCTCATGAACGATCGAGTGCAGCTGCCCAAATCGCGTGCAGCCACCACGGATTTTGTGCAGCCGGCCCGGCGGGTGGCCTACGAGGTCATCGCTGCGGTGCGCGAATCCGACGCCTACGCGAACCTGCTGCTGCCCACGCGCATTCAGCGTGCGGCGCTCAACACGGCGGATTCCGCGCTGGCCACCGAGCTGACTTACGGCACCCTGCGCATGCAGGGATTCTACGACCGGGTCATCGCCCTGGCGGCGAATCGGCCGGTTGACGCGATCGACCCGGCGATCCTCGACGTGCTGCGCCTCGGCACGCACCAGCTTCTCAGCACGCGTGTGGCCACCCATGCGGCCGTGAACGAAACGGTGTCAATCGCCAAGCAGGTCGGCTCGCGGTCTGCGACCGGATTCACCAACGGCGTGCTGCGCACCATTTCACGTTCGAGCACCGAGGAGTGGCGCGAACGCGTGCTCGAGGGCGCGGTCAACGCCGATGACCGGCTCGCTGCCGAGTTCTCACACCCGGCCTGGATCGTGCGGGCCTTTCGCCAGGCCTTGAAGGCCGAAGGGCACGAGAGTGAACTCGCCGACCTGCTCGGCGCAGACAACATGGCGGCCAAGGTCAACATGGTCGCGCTGCCCGGCCTCGCGACCGACGGCGACCGGGAACGTCTCGGCCTCGCCGACGAATTCTCTCCGGTGGGATTCGTGCTGGACTCCGGTGACCCGTACCACCTGGTGACCGCGACCGGTGGACGCGTTCGAGTGCAGGATGAAGGCTCCCAGATCGCTGCTCTCGCGCTCAGCCGGGCCCGCCCGATCGTGGAGGGGGAGCGGTGGCTCGACCTGTGCGCCGGACCGGGCGGGAAGGCCGCCCTGCTGGCCTCCGAAGCCCGTGCCGGAGGGGCCGAACTCGTCGCCAACGAGCTCGTTCCCGCCCGCGCTACCCTCGTGCGTACCGCCCTGAAAGCTCTGCCCGATGCCGTTCCGGTGTGGGAGGTTGACGGCACCACCATCGGCCAGAGCCACCCAGACACTTTCGATCGAATCCTGCTCGATGCGCCCTGCACCGGTCTCGGCGCCCTGCGTCGCCGGCCGGAAGCACGTTGGCGTAAACAGCCCAAAGATGTCGCCGACCTGGCACAGCTGCAGTCCGGACTCATCGACGCGGCCCTATTAGCGCTGAAGCCCGGTGGTATCCTCGCCTACGTCACCTGCTCCCCGCACACCGCTGAGACCCGAGCCATTGTGGCTCTTGCCGTGCGTAAGGCCGGCGGAACAGTGACCGCGCTCGATACCGCGGCCATCGTGCAGTCGTTTAGTGCCGCGAACCTTGACCTACCCGCCAATACCGGAAGCGTGCAGCTGTGGCCGCACCGCCACGGCACCGACGCCATGTTCATCACCCTGTTGCAGCGGGCCGCCGATTAGTCCTCCCGCCGCTTTCCGGGCCCGGACCCGGGCGCTAGGTCAACGGTGCCGGTTACATGCGTGGATTCACGACCAGCAGGTCGTCGACGTCGCACGCAAGCGCATCGCAGATAGCCCGCAGCGTCGAGTAGCGAATGGGCTTGGCACGGTCGTTCTCCAGCACCGAGAGTTAGACGATGCTGACGCCGACGAGTGCGCTCAGTCGCGTCAGCGTCATTCCGCGATGGTCAGCCCTGCGTCAGTGCGCTACGGGACGGATTTCCCTGAGGCTGCTCGTGCACAGTGCCACAATCACAATCACAATCACAATCGCGATTCCGATCACAGCGTTGGTCGCGCCTTGTAATATGATGCTCGTAGCGGCGCAGATTATGGCGAGAATCCTCGTCACTCGCACGCGGGTGGCACGCTGGCATCACTGAGGCCGCGGCCTCCCGAACGGGCAGCCACTACCCCCACGGTGGCCACGATAGTGAGTACGGCAAGGACGACAATCAGCACCCCGCCGAGCAGTCCCATCAGTGATTCCTCAAAGCAATACCGCCGGGCGCGTAACCGCGCGCCATCTGGTCGACCAACCTATCGATTATCGATTATCGATAATCGATAATCGACAATGATGATGGGCGTTAATGCACAACGCTCGGCCGTCAGTCTGCACCTATCGCTGATGCAACCACTTCGCCGCGCACCGCACCGACTCGCTGCATCCGCTCATGAATAGTGATTCGGTCCGGCCAATCAGACCAAAAACGGCGGTCGTGATGCGTGGACTTTCGACCAAAAACCTCACCTCACATACGTCGATATAACAGTTTGGCGTCGGTCGAGAAATGTTGAGAATTTGCCCATCCTGTTGTGTTTTTGAGTCAGTTCTTTACTCCGTAATGTCGGTGGTGCCTGAGACGATGTAGTCGTGAGCAACCTCGCGAACACCCTCGCTGGCTCGCTCAGATATGCAGCGGATGCTGTTGATGCGCTGGGTGCATCGTGTGGTGACTACCGTGCGCTTACCGATACGCAGGTGTACGAGGGCCAGCAGGTCATTGCCGCTGCACGGCAGATTCTGGAGACGCGAACGGCGTGGCTGGCCGGCGAGATCGCGACCCGATCGCGGTGGGAACTGGGCGACGGAGGGCTCTCTCGCCGCAAGGGTTTCACCACGCCGGAACTAATGGTCTAGCGTCGGCTCGGCCTGACGCGCGCCGATGCCGTAAAGCTGCTCATGGTCGGGCGAATGCTCGCTGACACCGAGGCCGCCGAGCAGGCCGTAGCGGTTGCTGCCGCTCAGACTTTTGACCTTACCGGCCTCGCTGGCCTCGCTGGCCTTACCGGCCTCGCTGGCCTCGCTGGCCTCGCTGATGGCGTCGCCCCTGCTGATACGGAGGATATGGCCGCTGGTACCGTGATTGACGCAGGCGATGCAGGCGATGCAGGGGAAGCAGGGGAAGCAGGGCAAGCAGGGGAAAAAGACGAGAGGGAAGGCCTTGGTGGCCCTACCGTTCGCCTTCCGCTTCAGCTCTTGGGCGATGCTTTGCCGTGGCAGGCGCCCATCTCCCGAGCTGTGACCGCGGGGCTGATCACGGTCGAGGCGGCCTCTGCCATTCAACGTGGCCTCGGCGTCGTTGATCAGGCCGTCACGGCTGAGAAACTCCGCTCTGCCCTTTCGGGCTTGCTTCTGGAAGCGCCGTCGCTGCACCCGGACGACCTGTACAAGCGGACCCGACGTCTGCGCGACAGACCCGCGCAGCACCGGGCAAATTGCCGCCGGAGGCTTCACCGAGCTGAACAAACTGGGCGGCGTCGTGGGACCGGGCACACTGCTCGGCGGTCGCCGCCCCGGCGTGCACCTCATCGTGAGCCAACACACCGGTCAGGCCATCAGCGCGGTCGCCGGGCAGCCAATCGGACAATCAAGCCAGCAGAGCCAGCAGACCCAGCAGCCAACCCGACCGGCCGGGCAGCAGACCTGGCAGCCAACCCAGCAGACTGGGCACGGTTTTATCGAAGGCAATCCCGGCCCGATCAGCCCACACACCATCGAAGCGCTCTGCGCCGACGAAACGCTCCACATCACACTCGACCAGCCTGAGAACTGCGTCGATGTCGGTCGGGAACAGCGCACCTCGACACCGGCGCAGCGCAGCGCTCTCGCTGCACGCGGCGGCGGCTGTATGTGGCCGGACTGTGCCCAGCCGCCCTCCTGGAGTGAAGTCCACCACCGGAAACCCTGGTCCGACGGCGGTCGCACCGATTTCACGAACTCGATCCTGTTGTGCCGTGCGAACCCTTTGCGACTGCACAACGAAGGCTGGAAAATATACCTCGATAACGAGGAGCGGTATTGGCTTCAGCCACCCGGAAGGATTGACCCCGAGCAGAAGCTGAGCGAACTGAGGAGCAAGAGCCCAACCGCAGTGGAGCAGCGCGAAGAAGCGCGCGGCCCTGTTGTCACGTAGTGGTCTCGAGGGGCTCGACCGGCGAGTGTCGTTGATCGAACTGGTCGAAATCACCTGGTCCGGACGGGCCCCACCAACGGGGTTCGATAGGCTCGGAGCATGGCTACCCGCATCAATCCGAGCATCCTCGCCGCCGATTTCGCCAACTTTGAAAGCGAGCTGGGGCGCATCCGCTCCGCCGATCTCGTGCACGTCGACATCATGGACAACCACTTCGTGCCGAACCTCACCTTCGGTCTCGGCATGGTCGAACGGCTGCAGCAGGTGTCGGCGCTACCGCTCGACATCCACTTGATGATCGACGACCCGGAGCGGTGGGCGCCCGGCTACGCCGAGGCCGGCGCCTACTCGGTGACCTTTCACGCCGAAGCCACGACCGAGCCGGTAGCGCTGGCCCGAAGGCTCCGGCAGATCGGCGCCCGCGCCGGTATCGCGCTCAAACCCGGCACCGATGTCACGCCGTACCTTGACCTACTCCCCGAATTCGACCAGGTGCTTGTGATGACCGTCGAACCCGGGTTCGGCGGGCAGAGCTTCATGGAATCGACCATGCCGAAGCTGGCGCAGTTGCGCACGGCCGTCGAAAAGACCGATCTCGACGTCTGGTTGCAGGTCGATGGCGGCATCACCGCGCAGACCATCGAAATCGCAGCCAACGCCGGCGCGGACACCTTCGTGGCCGGTTCCAGCGTGTTCGGGGCCGAGAATCCTGCCGCCCAGATCGCTCTGCTGCGGGAGCGGGCGGCCAGCCACCGCCACGGGACGGGTAATCTAGAGTTGTGAAAACATTCGATGACCTTTTCGTAGAACTGAGCGACAAGGCCCGCACCCGCTCCGAAGGCTCCGGCACCGTACGTGAACTCGATGCCGGCGTACACGCCATTGGCAAGAAAATTGTTGAGGAAGCCGCCGAAGTATGGATGGCCGCCGAGTTTCAGAGCGACGACGAAACCTCCGCTGAAATCTCCCAGCTGCTGTACCACCTGCAGGTCATGATGATTGCCAAGGGCCTCTCTCCGGCCGACATCTACCGACATTTGTGACCCGAGCCAGCGCATCCGTTGGCCCGCTTCAGTGAATAGTCGTGTGAAACAAAACCGAGAGAATACCCCATGCTAAGAATTGCCGTGCCCAACAAGGGCTCGTTGTCTGAAACCGCCGCACAAATGCTGGCCGAAGCCGGCTACACCGGTCGCCGCGACCCGCGGGACCTCGTCACCGCCGACCCCCGCAACGGGGTCGAATTCTTCTACCTGCGCCCCCGTGACATCGCCACCTACGTCGGATCCGGCGCCCTCGATGTCGGCATCACCGGCCGCGATCTGCTGCTTGACTCACACTCGAAAGCCGTTGAGATCGCCAGCCTCGACTTCGGGGACTCCACCTTTCGTTTCGCCGGGCCGGCCGGTCGTTTCACCGAGCTGAAAGACCTCGACGGCCTGCGCGTCGCCACGAGCTACCCGGGCCTGGTCGAACGCTTCCTCGCCACGCACTCGGTGACCGTCGACCTGGTCGAACTCGATGGCGCCGTCGAATCTGCGGTTCAGCTCGGTGTAGCGGATGCCGTCGCCGACGTTGTCTCCACCGGCACGACGCTGCGCAAGGCCGGCCTCGAAATCTTCGGACCGGTCATTCTTGAATCCACGGCCGTGCTGATCAGCTCCACCAGCGACAAGGCCGGAATCGACACCCTGCTGCGCCGCCTGCAGGGCGTGCTGGTCGCCCGCCAGTACGTGCTGCTCGACTATGACATTCCGGTCGTCTTGCTTGACGCGGCCGCAGCGCTCGCTCCCGGCATCGAATCGCCGACGGTCTCCTCGCTGCACGACCCGGAGTGGGTCGCCGTGCGTGTCATGATCGCCCGCCTCGACATGAACAATGTGATGGACGCCCTGTACTCCCTTGGCGCCCGGGCCATTCTCGTCACCACCATTCACAACGCCCGCCTGTAACCCCCGGGAGAGGAAAACCAGCTTTGAGCCTGAGTGTGCGCGTCATTCCCTGCCTCGACGTGGCCAACGGTCGCGTCGTGAAGGGCGTCAACTTTCAGAACCTGCGCGACGCCGGCGACCCGGTTGAACTGGCGCGTCGGTATTACGAGCAGGGCGCCGACGAGCTGTGCTTTCTCGATGTCACGGCCACCGTCGACAACCGTTCGACCACCTACGACGTGGTTCGAGCCACGGCTGAACAGGTCTTTATTCCCCTCACCGTCGGTGGTGGCATTCGCAGCGTCGACGACGTGTCGCGCCTGCAAGCGAGCGGCGCCGACAAAGTCGGCGTCAACAGCGCGGCAATCGCCCGCCCGGCTCTGATATCCGAGATCGCCGACCGGTTCGGCGCCCAGGTGCTCGTCCTAAGCCTTGACGTGAAACGATCCGATCGCACCGAGAGCGGTTTCGTCGTCACCACGCACGGCGGTCGCACCGAAACCGAACTGGATGCCGTCGCGTGGGCCCGACAGGCGATCGAGCTGGGTGCGGGGGAACTGCTCGTCAACTCGATCGACGCCGACGGCACCAGGGCCGGCTTCGATACCGAGCTCATCGCGCTCATGCGGTCCAATAGCCGGGTGCCGGTGATCGCGTCCGGCGGCGCCGGGCAAGCGTCAGATTTTCCTCCGGCGATCCGAGCCGGCGCGGACGCCGTGCTGGCGGCATCCGTTTTTCACAATGCACAACTGACCATTGGCGTCGTGAAGCGTGAGCTCGCCGACGCCGGCATGCTGGTGCGCTGATGACCGCAGAACTTACCGATCAGCTGAACGCCGCGCTCTTCAATGACGCCGGGCTGTTGCCCGCCGTCATTCAGCAATGGGACACCCACGAGGTGCTCATGCTCGGCTGGATGAACCGCGAGGCGCTGCGCCGCACCCTCACGGAAGGACGCGTCACATTCTGGTCGCGCAGCCGACAGGAATATTGGCGCAAGGGCGACATCTCCGGCCACGCACAGTATGTCCACTCCGCATCCTTCGACTGCGACAATGACACAGTGCTCGTGCAGGTCGACCAGGTCGGAGCGGCCTGCCACACCGGCACCCACACCTGCTTTGACGGTCGCGACCTTGGCGCGATCACGATGGAAAGGCCCACGGAATGACCGACAGCACCCCGGCCGCAACCGGCTCCCGCACCGCCGGCTCCACCACCCGCGGCCAGTTCGACGCGCTGATCGACGCCCACCGGGTCATCCCGGTCATTCGCGAGCTCTTTGCCGACGGTGAAACACCGGTCGGCATCTACCGCAAGCTCGCCAACGGGCTGCCGGGCAGTTTTCTGCTCGAATCGGCTGAACAGGGCGGTATCTGGTCCCGGTTTTCCTTCGTCGGCGTCTCCTCGTTCGGTGTGCTCACCCAGGAGGGTGAGCACACCCGTTGGATCGACTATGGGCTCTCCGCCGACCGCGCGCTTGGCTCCGCGGCCGCTCTCGGCCCGCTCGCGGCGCTGGCTTATCTGTTCGACCGCTGGCAGACGCCGCGGTTGCCCGAGCACCCGCCACTGACCGGCGGGCTGGTCGGTTTCATCGGCTGGGAGGCCATTCGCCAGATTGAACGCCTGCCGCATCAGCCGCCCGCCGACTACGACGTGCCCGGCCAGTCCTTCAGCTTCGTGGCCGACCTGATGGTGCTCGATCATAAATACGGCACCGTGCAACTGATCGCCAACGTGCTCAACGACGGCACCGATACGCCCGAGGAGCTGTGGGCTGACGCGACGGCGCGTTTGGATTCCCTGCAAACCCGCCTCGCCGCGCCCGGGGAGGCCTGGCTGGCCGAGGTTGACCTGCAGGCGCCGAGCGCGCCGAGCAATCGCACCACCCGCGACGATTTTCTCGCCGCCGTCAACATCGGCAAGCAACACATTGTCGAAGGCGACGTTTTTCAGGTCGTCATCTCGCAGCGCTTCGACCAGGTCTGCACAGCGCACCCGATCGACGTCTACCGGGTGTTACGCAGCCTGAACCCGAGCCCGTACATGTACTTACTCAGCCTTGAAACGCCGGGCGGCGACCCATATTGGATCGTCGGATCCTCACCGGAAGCTCTCGTCAAGGTACAGGACAAGCGAGTCTTCACCCACCCGATCGCCGGCTCCAAACCCCGCGGCAACACACCGGATGCTGACGCCGACTACGCGATCGAGCTCGCCGACGACCCAAAGGAACGTGCCGAGCACCTCATGCTCGTCGACCTCGCCCGCAACGACCTGCTCAAGGTCTGCACGGCAGGCTCGGTCGAAGTCACCGAATTCATGCGCATCGAACGATTCAGCCACATCATGCACCTGGTCTCCTCGGTCGAGGGCAACCTCGTCGCCGGCAAGACCGCTATCGACGTTTTTCGCGCCACGTTCCCGGCCGGCACCCTGTCGGGCGCTCCGAAACCGCGGGCGCTCGAGATCATCGATGCCCTCGAACCGGCCCAACGCGGCGTATATGGGGGAGTGGTCGGCTATTTCGGCTTCGCCGGCGACGCCGACCTTGCCATCGCCATCCGCACCGCCACCATCAAGGATGGCGTCGCCCGGGTGCAGGCCGGTGGCGGCGTTGTCACCGATTCCGACCCGGCCTCCGAGTATCAGGAGTCGCAGAACAAGGCGGCAGCACCGCTGCGTGCTGTGGCCGTCGCCAACGCGATGCGGCGGGTGTTCTAGTGGCCACGGAATCAGCCAAGCGGATGTCCCCCCGCCGGCTCAAACTCGTACTCATCCTCACCATCCTGGGCGCGAGCGCACTGGCCTTGCTGGCCTGGACCCAGGTCTGGGTGCACGCCGAAGTCGGGCTCCCCAACGCCGGCACCCAGGTTCTGGAGATCGACGGAGCCATCGCCGCGCCGGCGTTGACGGCGCTTGCCCTCTCCGGATTCGCCCTCGCCGGGGCCCTCACCATCGCGGGCCGGGTCATTCGTTTCGTGCTCGGCACGCTCGAAGTGCTTCTCGGGCTATCGGTGTTTCTCGCCGCATTCCTCGCGGTCGATGACCCGTCCCAGGCCAGCGCCGCCGGGGTTACCGCAGCGACGGGAATCGCCGGACACGAATCCATCCAGCTGAGCGTGCTTGGCACAGTCGTCACACCCTGGCCGTTCGTCGCCATGGGCGCGGCCGCCATCATGGCGGCCACGGGTGTGGCCGTCATCCTGACGAGCGCTCGGTGGCCCGGTCCGACTCGCAAGTATCAGGCCGCACGGTATGGGCCGGTGGCGTCGCCGCACGATGCATCGCCGGCCGCGGTCCCGACCGGCGATGCTCTGCTGCCCGCGCCGGAGCACGTATCGAGCGACTCCGTCGGCGACTGGGACGACCTCAGTCGCGGCGAAGACCCGACCGCGCGCTGAACGGCGAGCCGTCGCTTTGCTACACTTGTCATACTTGTCAACGTATACATCGGCAACGTGATCACTAGGAGAACCATGAGCATCGATTTGTCAGATCCCGGACACGGCCACTCCGCGGCGGCGTGGACCGCTGTCATCATCATGCTGGCAGCCTTTGCCATCGGCACCACGGCCTTCTTCTTCGAGCTGGTCTGGCTCGTCTGGGTCTCCCTCGGGCTGCTCATTGCTGGTGTCCTTGTTGGCTACGTGCTGAGCAAGGTCGGCTACGGCGTTAGTGCCTCGCCCGCCATGTCGCACGGCCACTAAGCGGCTGCGCTGACACCTGGTGCTCCAAGAACTTCTCGCTGGCGCGATATCCGACGCCGAAGAACGCCTCCTCACTCGCCCGCTGGCCCGCGTGGAGGCTGCGGCGCGCGCCCACGCGCCCGCCCTCGATGCGCTGGCCGCGCTGGCCCCCGCCGACCGGGTAAAAATTCTCGCGGAAATCAAACGGGCGAGCCCGAGCCGCGGTTCCTTGGCGGCCATCACCGACCCGGCAGCTCTGGCCGTGTCGTACCAGACCGGCGGAGCGAGCGCCATCAGCGTGCTTACCGAGGGTCGGCGTTTTCACGGCTCGCTGACCGACCTCGAGCAGGTGCGGGCCGCTGTGAGCATCCCCATCCTGCGCAAGGACTTCATCGGCACGCCGTACCAGGTGTTCGAGGCCCGCGCGGCCGGCGCCGACCTCGTGCTGCTCATCGTCACTGCCCTCGATCAGACCACCCTGCTATTGCTTCACGACCTCATTCGCGAGCTCGGCATGACGGCCCTGGTCGAAACACACAGCGGCGATGAGGTAAGCCGCGCACTCGATATCGGCGCGAGCCTCGTCGGGGTCAACGCGCGCAACCTGTCGACCTTTGAACTCGACCAGAACCTCTTCGGCACACTCGCCGACAAGATCCCGTCCGGCGTCGTGCGCGTCGCCGAATCCGCCGTCACGACGGCCGCCGATGTCGCGCACTACCGTGCCGCCGGCGCCGACGTCGTCCTGGTCGGCGAAGCGCTCGTCACGAGCGACCCCATCCGAACCCTCTCCGAGTTTTTGGCGGTTTAAATGTCTTTACGTACACAGTCCGGCCCCTATTTCGGCGACTTCGGCGGCAGGTTCGTGCCGGAGTCCCTCGTGGCGGCGCTCGACGAACTCACGGCGGAATACGAACTCGCCAAGAAGGACCCCGCGTTCGCTGCGGCACTGATGGAGTTGCACATCAACTACAGCGGTCGCCCATCCATTATCACCGAGGTGCCCCGGTTCGCCGAGTATGCCGGCGGCGCCCGCATCATCCTCAAGCGTGAGGACCTCAACCACACCGGTTCGCACAAGATCAATAACGCCCTCGGTCAGGCCCTGCTTACCAAGCGCATCGGCAAGACCCGAGTGATCGCCGAAACCGGGGCGGGCCAGCATGGAGTAGCCACGGCCACGGTAGCCGCCCTGTTCGGATTGGAGTGCGTCGTCTATATGGGCGAGGTCGACACCGAACGTCAAGCTCTCAACGTCGCACGGATGCGTCTGCTCGGCGCCGAAGTTGTTCCCGTGAAAACCGGTTCGCGCACCCTGAAAGACGCCATCAACGACGCCATGCGCGACTGGGTCACGAACGTTGAGACCACCAACTACATTTTTGGAACCGTGGCCGGACCGCATCCGTTCCCGGCCATGGTGCGCGACTTTCAAAGGATCATCGGCGAGGAGGCTCGCCAGCAGGTGCTTGACCTGACCGGCAGCCTGCCGGACGCTGTCACTGCGTGTGTCGGTGGCGGTTCAAACGCCATGGGTATCTTTCATGCCTTCCTCGACGATCCTGATGTCGCACTGTTCGGCTACGAGGCGGCCGGCGACGGAGTGGAGACGCCGCGGCACGCGGCGACCATTTCCAAGGGCCGCCCCGGAGTCCTGCACGGCGCCCGCAGTATGCTGCTGCAGGACGAAGACGGCCAGACCGTCGAGTCACACTCCATTTCGGCGGGACTCGACTACCCGGGGGTGGGCCCCGAGCACGCCTGGCTCGCGAGCATCGGCCGAGCCACGTACCTGCCGATCACCGACGACGAGGCCATGAGCGCTTTTTTGCTGTTGAGTCGCACCGAGGGCATCATCCCTGCGATCGAGACGTCGCACGCTCTCGCCGGAACCCTCGAACTCGGCCGTGCCCTCGGACCGGAGGCGACCATCCTGGTCAACCTCAGCGGTCGCGGTGACAAAGACATGGAAACGGCTGGCCGGTACTTCGACCTGCTCGACGACGGCGCAGCACAGTCATGACGACCATTGTGAGCACGGTCGAGCAGACCATCGCACGCCGAGGCTCCGAGGGTGGGGGAGCACTCATCGGCTACCTCCCGGTGGGGTTTCCCACCCTCAGTGAGAGCATCGACGCAGCCGTGGCCCTCGTCGCCAACGGCGTCGACATCATCGAGCTGGGTCTCCCCTACTCCGACCCGGTCATGGACGGCCCCGTCATCCAGGCCGCTACTCAGCAGGCACTGGCCAACGGCTTCAAGCTGCGTCACGGGTTCGAAGCGATCAGGGCCATCACCGCGCAAGTGGATGCTCCGGTCCTGGTCATGACGTACTGGAACCCGGTTGTGCAGTACGGCGTTGAACGATTCGCCGAGGACCTGCTCGCCGCGGGCGGTGCCGGGCTGATCACGCCCGACCTCATTCCTGACGAAGCCGGTAACTGGATGGCGGCCAGCGAACGCACCAGCCTCGACCGCGTCTTCCTGGCCGCACCGTCCTCGTCCGAAGCACGTCTGGTGCAGGCCGTTGAAGCCAGCCGGGGCTTCGTGTACACCGTCTCCACGATGGGAACCACCGGCGCTCGTGCCGGCGTCGACGCTGCTGCCCGCATCTTGGTCGAGCGCTTGCGCGCTGTCGGCTGCACGAGCGCGTGTGTCGGCCTCGGTATCTCCACCGCAGATCAGGTGCGCGAAATTCTCGGATACGCGGACGGCGCGATCGTCGGCTCCGCGCTCGTGCAAGCGCTGAGCGTCGGGGGGGTGCCGGCCGTTGCACGCCTGGCCCTCGAACTCGCCGCCGGTGCGATCGATATTCGTCCCGTCTCCTGAGCGCGTTCTACACTAGATTCTTTGAGGCGATCGACCGATTCGCCCTAAGTGACGTCAGTCACGATGAAAGGTAGTACCTAGGTGTCTTTGCCTCTGAGTATTCTGAGCACGAGTATCCCAAGCCCCGAGTGGAGCTTCTTCGACCTCGGCCCGTTCCGCATTCACGCCTACGCGCTGTGCATTCTCGCCGGCATCATCCTCGCCACGATCATCACCTCCCGCCGGTTGACCAAGCGCGGCGCCGAGCCGGGAGTCGTGCTTGACATCATCCTGTGGGCGGTGCCGCTCGGAATTGTCGGGGCGCGCATCTACCACGTGCTCACTCACCCGGGTGACTACTTCTTCAACGGCGCTGATCTGCTCCGCACGCTGTACATCTGGGAGGGCGGCAACGCCATCTTCGGGTCGTTGATTGGTGGCGCCGTCGGCGCCTATATCGGCTGCCGCCTGGCGGGCATCCGCTTCTGGACCTTCGCCGACGCCGTCGCACCCGCCCTGCTCGTTGCGCAGGCTACCGGTCGGCTCGGCAACTGGTTCAACCACGAACTGTTCGGGCTGCCGACGACCCTGCCGTGGGGACTCGAAATCGAGCCGAGCAATGTCGCGTTCCCGATCGGCCTGCCGACCGGCACCCTGTTTCACCCGACTTTTCTCTACGAAATCATTTGGAACCTGCTGGGCGTTGCGGTCATCCTCTACCTGGAGCGCAAATTCCGCCTGCGGTTCGGCCAGACCCTGGGTGCGTACCTCATCTGGTATGGACTGGGTCGCAGCTTTTTTGAGTCTATTCGCATCGATCCGAGCGAAATCTACTTCGGAATCCGCACCAACGTCTGGGCTGCTCTCGCGGCCATCGCGCTGGGCCTCATCATCATTTTTGTACAACGTCAGCGACACCCGGGCCTTGAGTCCAGCCCGTATGTGCCCGGTAGGGAATGGATTGGGCCAGACGCTGGGGTAGAATTCGATGACAGCGATTCGGAATCTGAAGATCAGAGCGATGAAGCCGCTGGCCACACCGAACCAACCGAGGCCGCAGCCACAAGCACGAGCGCTTCGCGTCAGTAGCTCACGTTCGCTGAATCCCAGCTGACACACTCGTAGCGCCGCCCAGTCCGGGCCCGGCCCGAACCGGGCGGCCGTTACAGTTTTCCCGCACTTCTTTTTCGGGCCAGCGTCGTCCCTTCCTGCCAGTCATTTCGTGAGGACGGTCTCAATGGCGCAGAAACCTCTCTATTCCCGCTTCAGCAGCGTGCCCGAAGCATCCGGCTTGTACGACCCGGCCGCCGAACGCGACGCGTGCGGCCTGGCCATGGTGGCGACCCTGCGCGGAACCGCCGGACACGACATCATCACCCAAGCCCTCGATGCCCTGCGCAACCTGGAACACCGTGGTGCGGTCGGCTCCGACGCCGGAACCGGTGACGGCGCCGGAATCATCACCCAGATACCTGATGCCTTCCTGCGCGCCGTCACGGATTTCGCGCTTCCCCCAGTCGGCCAGTACGCCGTCGGCAACGTTTTTCTGCCGACCGATCCGACCGCCCGTACGGGGATCAAACGAGCCATCAGCCTGATCGCCGACGAGGAAAGCCTCACCATCCTCGGGTGGCGTGAGGTACCGGTGCACCCGGAAGACCTCGGTAGCCAGGCCCGCGCGAACATGCCCGCCATCCAACAGCTATTCGTACAGAGCACCCACACCACCGAAACCGGCGACCTGGTCAGCGACATTGCGCTCGACCGGCAGACCTTTCGACTGCGCAAGCGTGCCGAACGCGAGCTCGAGATCTACTTCGTCTCACTGTCCTGCCGCACTCTCGTTTACAAGGGCATGGTCACGACCCTGCAACTCGAACCGTTCTACCCAGACCTGTCCGACGAACGTTTCGTCTCGACGCTCGCCCTCGTGCACTCTCGCTACTCCACCAACACGTTCCCGTCCTGGCCGCTGGCCCAGCCGTTCCGCATGATCGCCCATAACGGTGAGATCAACACGGTGCAGGGCAACCGCAACTGGATGCGCGCGCGCCAGTCCCAACTTGAGTCTGAGCTGCTGGGCGACCTCGCACCGCTGTTGCCGATCGTCACCCCGGGCGCGAGTGATTCGGCCTCCTTCGATGAGGTCGTGGAACTGCTCAGTTTATCCGGGCGGTCGCTGCCGCACGCCATCATGATGATGGTGCCCGAGGCCTGGGAAAACCAGACCGACCTCGAGGTCGAACGTCGCGACTTCTACGAATATCACTCCATGCTCATGGAGCCGTGGGATGGCCCCGCCGCGATCGTGTTCACCGACGGTTCCCTCGTCGGGGCAACGCTCGACCGCAACGGCCTGCGCCCCGGCCGCTACCTCATCACCGACGACGGCCTCGTCGTGCTCGCGAGCGAGATCGGCGTGCTCGGAATCGACCCGGCCCGCGTCGTGCGCAAGGGCCGCCTTCGCCCCGGCCAAATGTTCCTGGTCGACACCAAAGCCGGCCGCATCATCGACGACCGCGAGATCAAAGCCGAACTCTCGGCGAGTGAACCGTGGGGCGAGTGGCTCCAGAAGGGGCGCATCAACCTGAAGGACCTGCCCGAACGGGAACACATCGTGCACCCGCCGGCATCCGTTGTGCGACGCCAGCGCACCTTCGGCTACACCGAAGAAGAGGTGCGCATACTGCTCACACCGATGGCCCGCACCGGCGCCGAACCGCTCGGCGCCATGGGCAGCGACACACCCATCGCCGTACTCAGCGACCGCCCACGGCTCATGTTCGACTACTTCACCCAGCAGTTCGCTCAGGTGACCAACCCGCCGCTCGACTCGATCCGCGAAGAAGTGGTCACGAGCCTCAAGCTCGGTCTGGGTCCGGAGCGCAACCTGCTCACCGCCGGCCCGGAACACGCGCGTCAGGTCATTCTGGACTTTCCGGTCATCGACAACGACGAGCTGGCCAAGATCCAGCACATCGACCCCGTCCTCGGCAGCCGCACCACCACGACCATTCGCGGCCTGTACCGGATCGAGGAGGGCCCCGACGCGCTGTCAAAGCGGCTCGCCGCGATCTGTGCCCTGGTCGACGAGGCCATCGAGGCTGGCGCCCTGTTCATCGTGCTGAGCGACCGCGATTCCAACAAGGACCTTGCACCGATCCCGTCGCTGCTGATGATTGCGGCGGTGCACCACCACCTGATCCGCACAGAGAACCGCATGAAGGTCGGCATCGTGGTCGAGGCTGGCGACGTGCGCGAGGTGCACCACGTGGCTCTGCTCATGGGCTACGGCGCCTCCGCCGTCAACCCGTACCTCGCCATGGAAACCTGCGAAGACCTCGTGCGCAGCGGCATCATCACCAACGTCACGTCTGAAACAGCGGTGCGCAACGTGATCAAGGCCCTCGGTAAGGGTGTGCTCAAGATCATGTCCAAGATGGGCATCTCCACCGTGTCGTCCTACGCCGGCGCGCAGACATTCGAGGCCGTCGGCCTCGCCCAGTCCTTCGTCGACCAGTATTTCACCGGTACTACGAGCAAGCTCGGCGGCGTTGGCATCGACGTGATCGCTGTCGAAAACCTGTCGCGGCACGCATCCGCTTACCCATTGGATGCCGCCGTCACCGCACATGAGCGCCTCGCGACCGGCGGCGAGTACCAGTGGCGTCGCGATGGCGTCCCGCACCTGTTCAACCCGGAGACCATCTTCCGGTTGCAGCACGCGACCCGCACCCGGCGCTACGACATCTTCCGTGAGTACACGAAACTTGTCGACGACCAGGCCGAATCGCTCATGACTCTGCGCGGAATGTTCACCCTCAGCCCCGGCCAGCGCACCCCCGTGCCGCTCGACGAGGTGGAGTCGGTGGCGCAGATCGTCAAACGGTTCTCCACCGGCGCGATGAGCTACGGTTCCATCTCGCAGGAGGCGCACGAGACCCTCGCGATCGCTATGAACCGCCTCGGCGGCAAGTCCAACACCGGTGAGGGTGGCGAAGACCTCGATCGTTTGCTCGACCCGACCCGGCGCAGCGCCGTCAAGCAGGTCGCCTCCGGTCGATTCGGTGTGACGAGCATGTACCTGACCCACGCCGACGACATCCAGATCAAACTCGCTCAGGGCGCCAAGCCCGGCGAGGGCGGTCAGCTGCCGCCGACCAAGGTCTACCCGTGGATCGCCCGCACCCGGTACGCGACGGCTGGAGTCGGCCTCATCTCACCGCCGCCGCACCACGACATCTACTCGATCGAAGACCTCAAGCAGCTCATCTTCGACCTCAAACGAGCCAACCCGAAGGCGCGCATCCACACCAAACTGGTCAGCCAGTCCGGTATCGGTGCCGTCGCTGCGGGTGTCGCCAAGGCACTCTCCGACGTGATCCTGATCAGCGGCCACGACGGCGGGACGGGTGCCAGTCCGGTCAACTCGCTCAAGCACGCCGGCACCCCGTGGGAACTCGGCCTTGCCGAAACCCAGCAGACGCTCATGCTCAACGGGATGCGTGACCGCGTGGTCGTGCAGGTCGACGGCCAGCTGAAGACCGGGCGTGACGTACTCATCGGTGCCCTGCTCGGCGCCGAAGAATTCGGTTTCGCGTCCGCGCCGCTTGTCGTATCGGGCTGCATCATGATGCGTGTCTGCCACCTCGACACCTGCCCGGTCGGTGTCGCCACCCAGAACCCGGAGTTGCGCAAACGCTTCGCCGGTCAGGCCGACCACGTCGTGAACTTCTTTGAGTTCATCGCGCAGGAGGTCCGCGAGTACCTTGCCGAGCTCGGATTCCGCAGCCTCGACGAAGCCATCGGCCGCCGTGAGGTGTTGGGCGTGAACCGCGCCCTCACCCATTGGAAGGCACAGGGGCTTGACCTCTCACCCATTCTGAGCGGCCCGGACTTTTCCGAGTCCGAACCGCGCAAGTGGGCGCGCGCCCAGGAGCACGAACTCGACAAGCACTTCGACAACGAATTGATTCGTCGCAGCCAGAGCGTGCTCGAACACGGCGGTACGGTGAGCATTGATCTGCCGATCCGAAACACCGAGCGCGCCGTCGGCACCATGCTCGGCCACGAGGTTACCCTCCGGCACGGCGAAAACGGTCTGCCGGCCGGGTCCATCGAAGTCATCCTGACCGGGTCGGCCGGGCAGTCCTTCGGGGCGTTCCTGCCGAGCGGGATCACCCTGCGGCTCGAGGGCGAATCGAACGACTACGTCGGCAAGGGCCTGTCGGGGGGGCAGATCATCGTGCGTCCCGACCGGGCCAGCCAATTTCCGGCCGAAGACAACGTCATTGCCGGAAACGTCATCGGCTACGGTGCAACGCAGGGCAGCATGTTCATTCGCGGCATCGTCGGGGAACGCTTTCTGGTGCGCAACTCCGGCGCCACCGCCATCGTTGAGGGCGTTGGCGACCACGCCCTGGAATACATGACCGGAGGACTCGCCGTCATCCTCGGTGAGACCGGACGCAATCTCGGTGCCGGCATGAGCGGTGGCACCGCCTACGTCTACGGGTTGACCGCCGAACGGGTCAACCGTGACGCGCTGACCTCGGGAGAGCTGCGGCTGCTCGGCCTCGATCGCGTCGACCGTGAGATCGTGCGTGACCTGCTCGAACAACACCGGGACCAAACCGACTCGGCACTCGCCGCGCGCATGCTGGAGAACCTGGAAGATACCATGAACGCCTTTGTCAAGGTGCTGCCGCGCGACTACGCGGCCGTACTGGAGACCAGACAGACGGCCCTCGACGAGGGACTCGATCCCGACGGACTTGTTGTGTGGAATAGAATTCTGGAGGTAACCAATGGCTGATCCGAAGGGATTCCTGAAGACCACGGAACGTGAGCTTCCCGCTCGTCGGCCCGTGGCCATCCGCTTGATGGATTGGAAAGAGGTCTACGAGCAGGGTGACACCGCCGTTCTCAAACGGCAGGCCGGCCGTTGCATGGATTGCGGCGTGCCGTTCTGTCAACAGGGGTGTCCGCTCGGCAACCTCATTCCCGAGTGGAACGACCTGACGTGGCGCGACGAGGGCCACGCGGCTATCGAACGTCTGCACGCGACCAACAACTTTCCTGAGTTCACCGGTCGGCTCTGCCCGGCCCCGTGTGAATCGTCGTGCGTGCTCGGAATCAACCAGCCGGCCGTGACCATCAAACAGGTCGAGGTGTCGATTATCGACCAGGCCTTCGCTAACGGCTGGGTGCAGCCGCAACCGCCGGGTCGACTCACCGGCAAGACCGTCGCGGTCGTCGGTTCCGGCCCCGCCGGACTGGCCACCGCGCAGCAGCTCACCCGCGCGGGGCACACCGTCGCCGTTTTCGAACGTGACGACCGCATCGGAGGACTGCTGCGTTACGGCATTCCCGACTTCAAAATGGAGAAGAAACACCTCGAACTGCGCCTCGCGCAGATGACGGCGGAGGGCACCCGTTTTCGGGCCAACGTCAACATCGGGGTGGACATCACGTGGGACGACCTGCGCGCCCGCTACGACGCCGTCGTGGTGGCGACCGGCGCCATGGTGCCCCGCGACCTACCGATTCCCGGACGCGACCTGCCCGGCGTGCACTTCGCCATGGAATACCTCGTGCAGCAGAACAAGATCGGTGCCGGCGGAAGTCTCGAAGCTCAGATCACCGCCGCGGGTAAGCACGTCGTGGTGCTCGGCGGTGGTGACACCGGAGCCGACTGTATCGGCACCGCGCACCGCCAACTGGCAGCATCCGTCACCAACCTCGCGATTGGCAAGCAGCCGGGCACAACCCGCCCGGAAAACCAGCCGTGGCCGATGTCCCCGACCCTGTTCGAGATCTCCAGCGCCCACGAAGAGGGCGGCACGCGCCAGTACCTCGCGTCAACGGTCGAGTTTCTGGCCAACGAATTCGGCGAGGTGCGGGCCATTCGCATCGCCGAGACCGAGTACCTCGACGGGCGCCGCGTTCCCAAGGCCGGCAGCGAGCGCGAGGTTCCGGCCGACCTCGTGCTGCTCGCCATGGGCTTCACAGGCCCGGAATCGGACGAACTCAGCCATCAGCTGAAGCTCCCATTCGATGGGCGCGGCAACGTTGAGCGCGACGGCAAGTACCAGACCAGCCACGAGGGCGTGTTCGTCGCCGGCGACGCCGGTCGCGGCCAGTCGCTCATCGTCTGGGCCATCGCCGAGGGACGCGCCGCCGCGGCCGCTGTCGATCAGTTCCTGGAAGGGCAGACGCAACTGCCGTCTCCCGTCAAGCCTACGGACCGCCCCTTCTCCCTCTAACCCATTCGTCTGCCTGCACCACGCTGTAATGCGCTCAAAAAGCGCGGAAATCGGAGATTCACCAGAATGAGACGCGCAAAAATTGTCGCCACCCTCGGGCCGGCAGCTGCCAGCTACGAGCAGATCAGAGCGCTCATCGACGCGGGCGTTGATGTCTGTCGCATGAACCTGAGCCACGGAAACTACCAGGTGCACGAGAGTGTTTACGCCAACGTGCGTAAGGCCGCGAACGACTCCGGGCGTGCTGTCGCCGTCATGGTCGACCTGCAAGGCCCCAAGATTCGCCTC
Source organism: Cryobacterium sp. CAN_C2 (assembly GCF_015751745.1). Taxonomy (NCBI): domain Bacteria; kingdom Bacillati; phylum Actinomycetota; class Actinomycetes; order Micrococcales; family Microbacteriaceae; genus Cryobacterium; species Cryobacterium sp. CAN_C2. The sequence goes on along the minus strand of NZ_JADOUX010000018.1, from coordinate 7,007 downwards.
GGCAAGTTCGAGGGCGGTCCCTACGAACTCGCCGTCGGCGACATTTTTAAGATAACCACCGAAGACGTGCTCGGCACCAAGGAAGTCTCCGGCACCACCTTTAAGGGGCTGCCGCACGACGTGCACCCCGGTGACTTTCTGCTCATCGACGACGGCAAGGTCAAGGTGCAGGTGGTCGAAACGGATGGCGTCGTCGTCACCACCACGGTCATCGTCGCTGGCCCGGTGTCCAACAACAAGGGCATCAACCTGCCCGGTGTGGCCGTGAACGTGCCCGCCCTGTCGGATAAGGACGAGGCCGACCTGCGTTGGGGCCTCCGTCTCGGAGCGGACCTCATCGCGCTCTCCTTCGTGCGCAGCGCCGACGACATCACCCGCGTGCACGAGATCATGGCCGAGGAAGGCCGCCGCGTTCCGGTGATCGCCAAGATCGAGAAGCCGCAGGCCGTCGACAACCTCGAAGAGATCGTCGACGCCTTCGACGCGATCATGGTCGCCCGCGGCGACCTCGGCGTTGAGCTTCCGCTCGAAGCTGTGCCGATCGTGCAGAAGCAGGCAGTTGAGATTGCCCGCCGCATGGCCAAGCCGGTCATCGTTGCCACGCAGATGCTCGAATCCATGATCTTGAGCCCGGTGCCCACCCGCGCCGAGACCAGCGACGTCGCCAACGCTGTGCTTGACGGTGCGGATGCCGTCATGCTCAGTGGTGAAACCAGCGTCGGAGAATACCCCGTCGTCACGGTGCAAACCATGGCCCGCATCGTGGAATCCACCGAGGTGCACGGCCTCGAGCGCATCGGCAAGCTGACCAACCGCCCGCGTACCCAGGGCGGCGCCATCACCCTCGCCGCGATCGAGGTCGCCGAGTTCGTCGACGCCAAGTTCCTCTGCATCTTCACCGAGTCCGGCGATTCGGTCCGGCGCATGTCCCGCCTGCGGTCGAAGATTCCGATGCTGGCCTTCACGCCGGATCCGGGTATCCGCCGTCGACTCGCTCTCACCTGGGGCGTGCAGACCCACCTGGTGGAGCGGGTGACCCACACCGACGCGATGTTTGGTCAGGTTGACGACATTCTCATCGGCCAGGGCCTCGCCGAAATCGGTGACAAAGTTGTCGTCATTTCCGGGTCCCCTCCCGGAATCGTGGGCTCGACGAACGACATTCGCGTGCACCGAGTGGGCGACGCCCACAACGAGGTTGCGCCGGCGTACGTCAAGAAGTAGCAGCATCCACAGGGCCCCGTCGCACAGTGTGCGGCGGGGCCTTCGTGTGCGCGGCATCCGTCGCGAATCTGGTGCACCAGTCTGCTGGTGAATAAACGGAATGTTTTCTCTACAGTGAGAAAGGGCATTCGCCCCCGATTGAGGACAGGGACATGGCTGCCGAACCGATCATGCTGCCGGTAGCTGCGAAACGCTCGTTCCGTACGTCGCGATCGGGTTCGCTGCACAAATTCTGATCGGTGCCCGAAGCTTTCTGATTCCGGCTGTGCTCTCGGGCATCGCCTCGCCCGTGCCGCAACCCGTACCTCGACCCGCACCGAATTGGACCGTGCCGGGCTGTTCCGGGCGAGCGTGGTCAACGGCGGCATCCTCATCACCCTCCCACCACTTTACGACGTGGCCCGCAGGGTCGTGGCCGCCCCGGTGCTGGCCACACTCGCGTCGTTCATCGGGCTCACGGTGCGAGCTCTCCGCGTGCGCTGGGGGATGCGTGAACCGTCTGGAACCAGACCAACCCTGCCGGGGGCGACGCTAGCCTGCCCTCCCTCGATACACCCTCATTCGGAAAGCCCCTCTTTGCTGGTTGGCTCCCTGCCGCCGGTGACGGTGACCCTCGCCGCCGGGCATGGTCGGCCTGCGTCGGCTCTGCCGGTGTCGCCGAGCCCGGTGAAACCAACGCACCCGCACTTCCGTAACCCTGACGACGGCGCGCGCCGCGCTCGCCTCTTCGGTAGCGCGCCATGACTGGAACGAGATAGTGGCCACGTCGGCGTGCGTGCTCGGACGCTGGCCGGTGCGGTTGCGCTCGACCCGGCCGTCGCGATCGGCCAGGGGGGCGACCGGTCTGGGGCGACCGGCCACTGGACAACCGGCCACTGGACTACCGGCCACTGGACAACCGTGGCGGTGTCCATGATCGACACCCGGCTCAACCCAGACATGGCCGATGTTGCCGTTGGCAACACTCTCATGATCACCCTCAGCAACGACGACATGCTGCACGACCTCGTACTCGCGAACGGGGTTCAATCCGGCCCCGTGGAGCCGGGCGCCGGCACAAGCGTCGCCGTCGGGGTCAATGATGGTACTGAGGATGCCGGGTGCTCACTCGGCGGACACCACCTGCTCGGCATGGTGCTCACCGTGAACGCTGTTGGCGCAGCCGACGACTCAGGCAGCGACAAGCCACGCAGCGACGGCACGATCATGCATGCGATCGACTTTCAGGCTAAAGTTCTCGCACCCGGCAAGGCGATGGGCAGCATCGCGCCATGAGAGAGCCTGACCTATAATTTTACCGCCACTCGCTCGGGAATCTGGCTCTACCACTGCTCCACGATGCCCCTGTCGGCGCAGATCGCCAAGGCAATGTTCGGTGCCGCTATCATCGCTCCGCCCGGGCTATCGCCCGGTGACGCTGCGTATGTGCTGATTCAGTCCGAGTACGACCTCGGCCATCAATGCGGCGTGGGAGACACCTCTCGGCCTGCGACCCAGAAGCCCGATCTGGTCGTGTCCAACGGCTGTAGCGACCATTACCCCACCGAGCCCCCGACACCGACCGTCGGGGAGAACATGCGGGTCTGGCTGCTTCACGCCGGACCCAACCTTGCGAGTTCATTTCACGTTGTCGGCGGCCAGTTCGATACCGTTTACGCGGAGGGCGAGTACCTGTTGAAAGACGGCGGCAGTACGGGCACGGGCGGTTCCCAGACTCTCTCGCTGGCTCTCTCGCTGGCCCTCTCGCAGGCCCCAGCCCAAGACGGATTCGCCGTGCTGACCTTTCACGGGGTGGGCAGCTACTCGCTCTTCAGCCATCCGATGAGCGATGCCGAAAAGGGCGCACACGGCCCGTGTGCAGTGAGCGAGTGATCTCTTGCACGGGCGCGGAGGTTCTGGTCGCACCCTCGTGTGGCAAGACAGAGCGGCATCGCCACAGCCGCACGAGTAGAGAGAAAAAACAAAAACAGATTTTGATCAGGATTTTTTAACACTGGAAATGGTACCGGTGGTGGGACTCGAACCCACACGTCCTTGCGAACAAAGCATTTTGAGTGCTCCGCGTCTGCCATTCCGCCACACCGGCTAACAACTACTCGTTCAGAATACCGTAGGCTTTTGCTCGTGACCGACCAAGACAGCACCCCCACCCCTCCGCGACGCGTTGTCGTCGCTGAGGATGAATCCCTCATCCGCCTCGACATTGTCGAGATTCTGCGCGACAACGGCTTTGAAGTCGTCGGCGAAGCCGGTGACGGAGAAACTGCTGTCGCCCTGGCGCGGGAACTCCGCCCCGACCTGGTCATCATGGACGTCAAGATGCCTCAGCTCGACGGCATCAGCGCCGCTGAGCGCCTCTCCAAGGAGCACATTGCCCCGGTGGTGCTGCTGACCGCGTTTAGCCAGAAGGAACTGGTCGAGCGCGCCACCGAAGCCGGCGCCCTTGCCTACGTCGTCAAACCATTCACCCCGAACGACCTGCTGCCCGCGATCGAGATCGCCCTCTCGCGCTACAGCCAGATCATCACGCTAGAGGCCGAGGTCGCCGACCTGGTCGAACGATTCGAGACCCGCAAACTCGTCGACCGGGCCAAGGGCCTGCTCAATGAAAAGATGGGACTGACCGAGCCTGAAGCCTTCCGTTGGATTCAGAAGGCCTCGATGGATCGTCGTCTCACCATGCACGACGTCTCGCAGGCGATCATCGAACAGCTCAGCGCCAAGAAGTAGCGGGACCAGCGCCGCAGACAGACACAGAACGGCCCGGCAGGGACTGCCGGGCCGTTCTGTGTCTCGGCCGAACCTGTTCCTACCGCACACGTCCCGGCTCTGCCCGGCCCGGTCGATGCCATGCTCGAACGCACCTCACGCCTGGGCGACGCGCACGAACATCGGGTGCTCGAACGCTACCGACAGAGCCGGTCGGTCGTCGAAATCGCTCGGCCGGCACGGATAGACCGCGCCGCACTCAACGCCGCGGCCGACGACATCCGCCTGGCGTTTATCGCCTGCCCCCATGTCATCTTTCAGCCACGTTTTTCGACTCCGCTTTCGGCCCGGGGACCCCGGGCAGTCCGACCATTGCTGGTCCGACCATCGCTGGTCCGACCAGCAATGCTCCGACCAGCAATGCTCCGACCAGCAATGCTCCGACCAGCAATGCTCCGACCAGGGCTGGCGGTCAGACTCGCACCGACAGTGCGATCGCCTTCCTCGGATTCGCCGACTTCATCGTGCGCCAGAGCGACGGCACCTGGCCACGGCAAGACACCAAACTCGCCCGGCACGCTCGGTTCACGGGCCTGTTGCGGCTGGCCGCCTAGGCCGAGCAACTCGAGTGCGTCGGCGCACCGACGACCGACACCGTCGAACTGCTGCTCGGCGACGGTTCCGTGAGCGCTCATTGACTCGCTGATATTCGGCCGGTGTACCGCAAACGCAAACAACGCTTCGTGCAGATCAGCACGGAGCGCCTCTTTGACCCGGCGGCCGTCGCCTGGGGAGACCCGCGTTACACGGTTTGTGGGCGCTGCGCCACCTGCGAGATCGAAGTGCAGGAGCACCGCGATCCCCTTCTCGCCGCCGGGCTGCGGCTTTCTCAGGGCGCGCGGCTGGCAGTCGGCGGCATCCGCACCATCGACGACCGCGCAGCGGCCATCGAAAATCCGCCAGGAATGGCTGACTCCACGTTCACCGCCCTGCGCATGCAAGCAAAGCTGCAGCTGCAGACCGTGTCCACCCTGCCCCGCCGGCCGAGCTGTACAACCCGGTTGCGCTGGCCGTGCTGCCCGAGCCGAACTCCGGCGATATCTTCTTCGACTTCGAGGGGGACCCGCTCTATGCCAAAAGAGATGCAACCGAGGGAGACGTGATCGGTGCGACCACAGAGTGGGGCCTTGACTACCTTTTCGGCCTGGTCGAAGCCGATGAATCTTTTCGCGCCTTCTCGGCGCATACATGGGCCGAAGAGAAGGTGGCGCTGACCGACTTTTTGGCTAATGTCGCGAAGCGTCGAGCTCAGTTTCCGGGAATGCACGTTCACCACTATGCCGCCTACGAGCGCACCCACCTGCTCAGCCTCGCCGCCCGACACGGCGTGGGCGAAGATCAGATCGACCAGATGCTGCGCGAGAACGTGCTGGTAAACCCGTACCCGCTTGGTGGTGAAATCGAAGCGCAGCGCATGTTCGATTCCATCACCGACCGCAACCGCTACGACTACCTGTCAACACTGCGCCTGCGCAACTGGATGCTGGTCCTCGCGCGCATGCCCGGCATCCACTCTGCCGGTACAGCGACCGAAGCGGACGTCGACCCGGTCAAGCCGTCGCCGGTGCGAGAGGCCCTGCTGGACCTCGCTACCGTCACCGCGGGGACCACCCACACTCCGCGCAGTGCGGACCAGACGGCAGCCTCTTGTGCCGCTGCCGCGATCGACTACCACCGGCGTGAGCAGAAGAGTTTCTGGTGGGGGCACTATTTTCGGCTTGAGGATCCGATCGAAAGATGGCAGGACACCCGCGACGTGCTCGTCGTCGAGCACGCAGACGTCGAACGCGACTGGTTTCGCGACGGCCAGCAGCGAGTCGAGCGTCGCCATCTCTGGCTGCGCGGTCGACTCGCACCGGGCAGCAGCAGCACGCCGGGCGACCAGGCCGGGCCCCATCTGCTCTACGAATATCCGGGGCCGTTCACGAACCCCGACACCGCTGAGGGCGCCCGCACCCACCGCTGCGTGAAAGTGCGTGAGGTCACCGAAGGCGGCGACATTGTGGTCGAAGAAACGCTCCAGAAAGTCGTCGCGTGCTACAGCCATCGACCGAGCGCCCTCGCGCCTGCTGCACAGCCCCGGCCCATGCAGCAGAAACCCGCCATCGATGAGTGGGCCGACGCCATCGTCGACGCCCGACCCGGTTGGCCGCGCGACCCGATGGTCGATATTTTGCGCCGCATCCCTCCGTGCACCCGTATTGGCGACCTCGCGCCGGAATCGTCCGACGGGCAGACCGCGGACGCGGTGATCGCCACCCTGCGCGACCTCGACGACTCCTACCAAGACGTACAGGGGCCGCCCGGCACCGGCACGACCTACCTGGGGTCAGCTCACGATACGGAATAAATAACACGCTAAGGGTTTCCGGCCCTGCTAAATGGTCTCTGTTTCACGAAACGGGATAAATATCACGGTAAGAGTCCGATATTCCCGATCACATCAAAGAGATCCATTGTCTCGTCGCAGGGTTGACACCCAGAGGGCGTGCGCGCCATGCTCGAAGTCACGTTCAGGTGGTCCTATATCGCTCGTAAGCGACACCTGAGTCAACGAAGACGAAAGGTGTCGTCCATGAATAGGGCTCAAATCATGAGGAGATTCATCTCCCCAGTTCTTGGATTCGCAGTCGCAATCGCATTTTCCGCTACCCTAACGGGCGCGGCCCTCGCACCAGAACGTGCCCCTTCCCCGACAGAGGCCGCAGCACAGGCATGCTGGACGGAGTATGAGTCTGGACAACATGCCTGTGCTGCGAACAGCGACGAACTTGCCAATGTTGTATTGCAGAAATACAACAAGGTCATGGTCGAAAGTGTCGAGCAATTTGAATCCATCCAGAAATCCGGCTCATTTAGGTCGATGGCCGTGCCCGCCAGTGCTCTCGCCACCTACGCCATTGGGACTCTCTGGACTGGCCCTACGTGTCAAGGTCGAGTGAGGCCAGTACCTAACAGCAAGTTCGCCATTTGACGTAGGGCGAGAATCAGGAATCATCACCATGTCCAGCCAG
>NZ_JADOUX010000017.1:0-86394 GCF_015751745.1 Cryobacterium sp. CAN_C2 | reverse complement strand
ATTACAGCCGGCCGCCGCTCTCGCCGCTTACCAAGACCGCCGCCAACTGGCTGCGGCATAGAAGAAAAACACATCGAACTGTCTCAAAAACTTGACGAGCGCAGTGGTCGAGGTGAACTGGTTGGCGGCGTTGAACATTAGCGTTTGGGTCGAGGGGGTGGCGCAGGTGTTTTACTAGAGCGCGCCTTGAGGAAGAAGTATGCTCCCGCGAATGCGAAGAGTCCGACAAAGCCGAGCGACCACCAAACATGATTTAGCACAACGTTGAGGACGAATAGGCTCGTTAATGCGAGTGCTGCCACACCGAGAACAATCCACAACGCTCTTACACCCGACATTTTCTTCCCAATCGCTCATATCTTTCCGTTTTCATCCTTGCTCAATGCGCCCGCGATAAATTCAACATTGGACAAGGCTCGAAATGAGAGAAATGTCCGCCCCTGCGAGGCCACCGATGGTCGCACCTGCGAGAGCGCCCGCCCCGGTGCCTGCGCCCGGGACTATCGACCCCAAGACGAACCCGACACCCCCACCAAAGATGGCGCCGAGGCCCCCCGCTCCCGCCGCATTGTTAATCGCGGTCGTCAGATCACATGACTGCCCACTGGGGTCGATGTTGTTGATGGGGTCGTTGGCGGCGTAAGCGTATCGGTTGGCGTTGTGGGGATCCAGTGGTGTGTCGAGGGTGTCTTGTTGGGTCCAGGTGCCGGTGGTGGGGTTGTACCAGCGGATGCCGAACTTCACCAGTCCTGAGGCGCGGTCTTGGATTCCGGCTTTGAAGGTGTACGGATTTTGGCTCGTGCCGTTTCCTGTTCCGCCGGCGGTGAGCACTTGGACGCCGTAGGGGTCGTAGGTGTAGGAGAACGCGTTGGTGGCGTAGTCCGTGAGCAGTCCGACGGGGTTGCCGAGGCCGTCCCACACGTAGAGGGCATCAATGTCGGCCGACGTCGTCAACATGAGTGCCTGCCCGGTGTTCGGATCGCTATAGACGTGCGCACCGCCACCGCCGTTGACCGTGTAGGTGGCGATTTGCGGGTTTCCCTGAGCATCATTCTTCCCGTAGCTGAGGTTGTAGGTGCGGGCCGCGGTGCTTTCGGTGAGGACGGCCTTCTGATCGGCTCCGGCATACGTGTATGACGATGTTACGCCGCCGGTGGTGGCGGTGGTCATCTGCTGGAACCCGTTATACGTGTACGTTGCCGTCGGGGTGGCGGTGAGGTTTCCGGTGCCGTCGTAGGCGTACCCGGCGGTGGTGATCTGGTTCGCCGCGTTGTAGGTCAGCGTCTGCGTTGACGCGCCGGAACCGGTGATCACCTGGGTGAGACGGTTGCCACGAGCGTCGTAGGTGTACGCGTAGGTGCTGTTCGTTCCGGAACCGCCGGCTTGGGCGGCCTGGGTGATTCGTGCGGAGGAGTCGTAGCTGTAGGTGGTGGTCTGACCGGTGATGTTGTCCTTGGTCCACCGCAGCTTTGCGTGGTCCTGGGTGGTGTCGGTACTGCACGTCGGTGCGGGCGTGGCGGAGTTGTAGCAGTACACGGTGTCGAAGACGAGGGTGTTCGAGGCGTTGCCGGTGCCGGTGTACGCCGTGAGTTGCTTCACCCGGCCGGAGGTGTCGTAGCTGGTGCTCTCATGTCCGGCCCAGGTGGTGTTGGTCGGGTTCGAACTCTGCAACCACGTGTCGGTGCGGCGGCCCTGCGCGTCGGTCGCGTAACGGACCATCTGGTACCCGCCAGCCTTCGGGTACTGCGTGCTGGTCAGCACCCCCGACGCGTCAAACGTGTTGGTATAAGTGCCGAAGGAATCGGCGGAGCTGGTTTGGTTCGAGGCCTTGTCGTAGGTGTAGGTTTCGAACCCACCGCCAGCAGTGTTGACGGTGGTGAGTTGGCGATTCAGCTGGTCGAAGGTGTTACTGATCGTGCCCGTCGGACTGACCGACTGTGTCAGGCGTCCGGCAGTGTCGTAGCTGTTGGTGACGGTCGCTGACCCGTCCGCCAGGGCGGTCGTCAGCAGCCGGTCGTCCTTGTCGTAGGTGTACCGGGTCGTGTTTCCGCGGCCGTCGGTCGCCGACGCCGCCCGACCATACGGGTCGTAGGTGTACGTTTTCACGCCGAGGGATGATCCGGTGACGGGCGTCACCGTGGACAGCTGCTTATTCGTGTTGTACGCGTAGACGGTTTTGTTCGTCCCGTTACCCGGAGCAAGAGCCGTCACCACGGTCCCGTCCGTGATGTTGTAGGTCAGTGCGGCTATGGCGCCCGAAGCGTCCGCGGTGGTCAGCGGGTTGCCGGCACCGTTGAACGTCTGCAGGGCCGTGTTCCCGTCAGCATCCGTGGTGGACGCCGGCAGGTACGCCGTGCTCGTAGTCGACCCGTAGGCGATTGACGATGATGCGCCACCCGGGGACTGCGCCTGGGTCAGTGAGTTGCCGTTGTTGGCCCCATAGGACCCGGTCGAGGTGCCAGCACCCGCGGCACCAGTAGCGCCGACGGTCGCCGTCAAGGTATCCGCATTACCCGTGTAGGTCTTCGACCTCTCCCGGCCGGCGGCATCCACTGCTTTGAGGACGAGGTCCTGGGTGGGGTTAATCGTGTACGTGGTGTGGGCGACCGTAGCGACCGCAACGCTGACGTCTGTGTTCGGACCCGCGACGAGGGTCTGCGACGTCGACGGATACGTGAGCCGCGTCGTCGACGTGCCCGGAGACCCCGCAGTGGTGTTCTGCCGGTCGATCCTGGACACCATGTGGGTGGTGCCGCTGTAAGTGAAGGTCGTCAAGGCGCCTGTCGGCGCCGTGATCGAAGTGAGGTCGGTGCCGGTGTAGGCGAACGACGTCGTGTTCCCGGCCGCATCGGTGAAACCGGTCAGGTTCTCCGCGGAGTTCTTTTGATACGTCACCGTTCGGGTGTTGTACTGATCCGCGGTCTGGGTGATCGTGTAGGCCAGCTGACTCGAGTTGTAGCTCAATGCTGCGGTGCGAGCACCGGTTGGACCCGCCGTGGACACCACCGAGGAAGCCACCCCTGCGGTGTAGAAGATCCCGGTCGAGTTCCCATTCCGATCCGCCACCGCGGTGGCGTTGCCGTTCGTGTCAAACGTGACGACCTGCCGCGAGGTCCGGTCAGTGAGCCTGTACTCGGTGCTGGTCTTGACCAGATCCTGCTTGAACCCAGCCGGAGACGTAAACGCGGTCGTCGAACCGGAGACCGGAATGAACTTCCACGTGACACCGTCACCACCCGTGTACACGATGTTCGTACCGACCAGGGACAAGCTGCCGGCCGATGCGAGCCCCAGAGACCAGTTCGTGGCCGCCGCGACCGTGTTCGACCCGGTCTGCCAGCCCAACGAGTTATACGTTTGACCGATCGAAACGGTGTTGTTCACACCCGGCAGGGTCAAGCCCTGAGTCGCGACGAGGAGATTGCCGGTCGCAACATCTACCGACGCGGCCACCTGGTCGCTGATCCCAAAGGACAGCGCGGTCGCGTTCGAACGCGACCCGGTCAGACCGGTCGTGGACGGGCCGGTCGGCAGGGCCGCTTGCGCGGTCTGGGCGACACCACCAACCAGGGCAGCGCAGGTCACCCCCACGATCACGGAGTGCAACGCAAAGCGCTTCCCTCGACGGGCGGGACGGGCGGCAACAATTGACAAGAGGATCCCCTTTGATCGATTGCAACAAGGCACCACCCGACCTGAAGAAGCACTCCCGCACCCTCACGACCCGACAGCAGACACACGGCGGATCCGGCTAACAGCCACGCTATGACGTTGAAAGCCGAGTCCGAAACAGAACGATATTCCCGTCCACGAACCGCGCCCAGACCCCATCCGGGGGTAGATGACCTGCCCGAGGGCAGAACTCGATTTACTCAACCTGCAGCGGAGAGACGCTCAGATGCGTCTAGAAAGAGAAGGGCTTTCCATTTTGGTGCACCGGTCTACGCGGTTGTGGGGTGGCCCAACTACGCCAGGAGGATTCCGGACATCCGACATCGACGCTCGAGGTGGCCTTACGGCTTGACGCACCAGGTGTAGACAAGCGGCCCCGACTCGCTGCATTGTCCGGCGTGATACTCGAGCACACCGTCACCACGACGGAGCCTCCCACTGACGACCCGCTGCTCGATCACCTCTCACCACTCGGCTGGGAACACATCAACCTCACCGGCGACTATACCTGGAACAACCCCCGCCAACCCAAAGCCGGAAAACTCCGCCCCCTGCACCGAGCCGGAAACTCTTAGCGTGGTATTTATTCCGTTTCGTGAGCTGACCCCAACCTGACTCTGCAACGTGACGCGCTGACCGCCGCCGGGTGCCAGAAGATCTTCACCGACACTATCAGCGGCGCGAAAACCTCCCGGCCAGGCTTGGACAAAGCGCTCGAGCAGCTCCGGGACGGGGACACCCTCGTGGTCTGGAAACTCGACCGCCTCGGCCGTTCGGTGAAAAATCTGATCGGCTTCACCGAACAGCTCGATCACGCCGGCGTCGGGTTCCGGTCCTTGACGGACCAGATCGACACCACCACTCCCGCGGGACGGTTCTTCTTCCACGTGATGGCGTCGCTCGCGCAGATGGAACGGGAACTCACCGCTGAACGCACCCGCGCTGGCCTCGAAGCCGCCCGTGCTTCCGGACGGGTCCCGGGAAGGAAACGCATCATGACCGACAGCAAGATCACCTCCGCACGCAAGCTCCTCGATGCCGGCACTCCCGCCGTCGACGTCGCCGAACATCTGGGTGTCTCGGTGCCCACCCTCTACCGGTGGATCCCCGCCTCAACCCGCTGAGTCCCAAAACAACTACGAGCGGAACAAGAGCAGTTTCCGGTTTCAGTCAGTCGAAACCGAAATACCACCATTCATCGTGGCTGCCAGATCACACAACCCCTCGGCCTGCGCCAACGCCACAAAGTCCCGCTGCACCTCAGTCAACGGCACCCCCGTTCCGCTCACCCCGGATCGGAGTTCGGTCAGCTCCTTTCGAAGATCGACGAAACGCGCAACGTCTGGAGACGTCTGGTACAAGCTCATCTGGCATTCCTTCCTGGACGACAATTCTCGCTGCACCAAAGACTGCCTACCCCTACACGTCGCCTGAGAGTGAATCGCCGCCCTACGGACGCTTTCTCATCCGGGAACCGGCAGATTGATGGGCTTACCGTACGCTGAGCTCCGAATTCTCAAGCGACCCCCGGTAGACCTCGTCGTCGAGGTACGTCAGGACGTGCAGGGACTTGAAGATCCGCCCGTACGCGGCGATCGCGTCTCCCAGCGGGGTGGGTGACCCGTCGCGTTGCAGCATCTTGACCATGTCGTAGGCCCGCACCGTGCCGGTGTAGATGGACCCGACGACTCGCAGGATGCCGGGCCAGTGCCGGCGGACCTTGGCCAGGTCGATCTTCCCGCGGGCCGCGGTGTTCAGAGGCCCGTAGTCGGCGTCGGTGCTGATCCGCCACAGTTTCTGGTCCGGCAGATCGGCCAGCGCGGGCCGGTACTGCTTGCCGAGCAGGTGGACGAGGCCGAAGGTCAGGTCGGAGTAAGACCCGGTGTCGGTCACGAATACCTCCGGGGTCGGCCCGCCGTCCTGGCCGAAGAACACGTCGATCGCGTGGAGGGAGTCCTTGGGGGTGCTCGCGACAACTTTGGAGCCCAGCCCCGCGGCCTGGTTGTTGATCATGTTCAGCCAGGTCATGCCGCGCTTGGGCCCGAAGTACTTGCGGTTCGGGCGAGCAAACAGGGACGGGACCGGGACGACGAACCGCATCCCGTCCACCGCCGCGACGAGCCCGCCACCCAGCGCGGTCGCGAACGGAATCTTCGCCTGAGCCCCGATGAGCGTGGCGTTGGCCGCCGCGTACGTCTGGGCGCGCAGGTAGTTCTGGTCGACGTGGCTGATCCGGTCCCGTTCCAGGCTCTCGATGCCCTTCTTGGTGATCGGGGTGAACCCGATGTTCAAGGAGTGCGCGGTCAGCGCCGCGGCGATCGTGACCCGCAGGTCCTTCAGCCGGGACGTGCCCCCGGACAGGGCGGTGAAGGCTTCTTCGAACCCGGGCTCCCAGCCCATGACCTCCAAGATCAGCTCGGGGAGCTCCACCAGGGGCATCATCGCGGCGGTGCGCCTACGCAGGTCGACCAGGCTCGGTGGCTCAGGGACAGCTTTGAGGCTCGCGACATGCAGCTTGCCCTGATGATCGACGCTCGCCGCGGTGTTGGTCACCAGACGCCCGCCGACCTGCCGGTAGGCCTCGTCCAGCTCACGGGCGTGCCCAGCGAGGAGCGCGTCGGGGTTATCGGGCAGGCCCAGGGCTATCAGGACCGTGTCCTTGACGCCCACCCACTCGGCCCCGGCGAGCAGGTCCGCCTGCGGGTCGCGCCACCGGTCGGACGCGGCGGCGTACACGTCACGCCGCCGCAGGTGGTGGTGGAACTGCTCGAGGACACAGAACACATACGCGGACCTGTCGATACTCCCGTCCGGTATCGGGGACTCCCCAAACACCAACCGCTTCCACGGACCCGTCACTACACCAGCATGGATGTCGTTCACGGTCGGCTTCTTGCGACTGCTCAGCAGGGCAGGTAAGTCGCCCAACGCGTCGAGTACGGCGACGGCCTCCGGGTTCGCACCGAACGTTATGACGTCGGGAAGGATCTTCAGGAAGCCGCTGACCGTCACGATCCGCCCGGTCAGATCCTTGCGCCAGTCGCTGAAGTCGACAGCGTCCGGGGGCGGCAGCATCTCGGTGACCGTGGCCAGCGCCGCGCGCAGCTGGGGCCTGGAGACGATCGCGTCGATCGCCGCCCAGATGTCTCGCAGGTCCATGTGTTCATTGCCTGCGGTGGCCTCGAACAGGACACCCATCGCGGCTGCCAGCTGGGCGGACGCCTTAGCGAGCTGCGGATGACGGCGGACCGTGGCCTTATCCGCTTCCCGCTTTGCCTTGCCCACGAGCTCGGTGCTCAGCAGCAGATCGAGCAGGTCCAGGGCGTCGTCGGTTGCCGTGGCCTCCAGGTGCACGACTGTGGCCAACAGGGTCGCGATCTTGCGGGGCTCCGGGTGACGTTCCAACGCGGTGGCCTTACCCGCCATCCCGTAGCGGGCCAGCTCGACCAGACGCCGGCGAGGCACCACTCCCTCCACGCCCAGGCCCGAGAATCCGAGGCCCCTGATCTGGGCGACCCGGTCCAACGCCTTGATCATCGATGGGCCCGACGCCCGCGAGGGACCCTGGCGCCACCGCTCCAGGTCCGAGACCCGTGCCCCGGCCGGAACCACCAACAACGACCCCAACATCCGCCGCTGCTCCTCGGTCGTCAGGCAGGACAGGGTGTCCCACAAGCGTGCAGTAGCCGCGTCACGGACCCGGGCTACCAGCCGGGTCAGGGTACTGACCCCGGGCAACAGCACTTCGTGCTCACGCAGCCACACCGTAGCGTCTGTGAAAATGGCCTTCGGCCCATCGCCCGTAGTCCACGCCCGGGCGTCCACCCACGCCTCCAGTTCAGCCTCGGCCGATCCGAAATTCCTCAGCCCGTTGGCGGTCTTGATCTCCTCCGCGTGCTCGAACCGGGTCGAGCGCCGCTCCAGGTACTGCTTCACACAGGACGGGTCCGCGATCCCCAACTGATCCGCGAGGTAGTCCACGACCATCGTGGGCACGTCCAACGGATCAGCCAGGAACGTCCCCACATACCGGACCGTGGTCAGCAACAAGTGGAGCCCAGCCGATTGTGGTCCCCACGGCGCACCCCGACGAGCGCCTGATCCACGTCATCGAGGAAAAACATCCGCTCCAGATCAGCACGGGACGGCACACCATCGAACCGGCCGAACCTGGCCGCTTCTACGTCGGTCAAGAAGTCAACAGGCACAACCACAACCTACGTCCAATCGCCGATCACTGATCACCACGTCTGTACTGGGCGCACCAGAGCTCGCTCAGATCGGGCCCGGCCGGGCGTTAGCGTGACTTTTCGTTCCAATGTTCCTCGTGCCCCGTCACCGGCCGACACGCTGCGCCATCACCGGCGAACCGCACGCTGTGGAGCCTTCTGATCAGCCCACCTGGTGCAGCCAGACCACGGCGTTCAGATCGCTCGCCTGCCGGAACGGTTCAAGTTCGTCGTCCCAGGATTGCCCGAGGGCCAGCCGCAGCTGCCGGTGCAGTTCGATGACATTGGCACCGGCACTATCCATCGCCGATCGAATGCGATCTTCCGGCACGACGACATTGCCCACGCTGTCGGTCTGCGCATGGAAAATACCCAGTTCGGGCGTGTGCAGCCACCGGCCGCCATCCGATCCGGGCCCGGCGTCCTCGGTAACTTCGAAGCGCAACTGCTCCCACCCGCGCAGGGCGGATGCGAGTGCGGCGCCGGTACCCGGGGATCCCTCCCAGTAGTACTCTGCCCGGTGGGAGCCGGGCAGGGCTGGTTGTGCAGACCAGTCAAAATTGACGGCCTCGCCGAGCGCGCGGCCAGCCGACCACTCGACGTGCGGGCACACGGCTCGCGGAGACGAGTGCACAAAAAGCACCCCCCGCGCAATTGGCGCCCGACGGTTGAGTGTTGCATCCATCGTGTTTCTCCGTTCCTAGTAGGTGCGTCTTCCCCAACGACCTCGGAACGACCGTGCTCTCAACGCATAGCTGCGTGCACGATGGCGGATATGAAATTGTTCGGCCAGTGACAAGAAATCACGAAAGCGTGATGCCAACGAGCCGATAGCGCCATTATGCCCCAGCGACCTGCGCATGTACAAGCGTAGGTTTGGCATGCCAAATACGTGGGGGTACTGCGCGGGCCGCCTGCGTGCGTTGGTCCGATGGCGGCTTCGGCAGTTTCGACCGGCAGAATGGGCACCAACGCAAACCGCCCACGTCGCACTCGTAACGGACTCGATCTATTTGGCTTGGGCGTAATTGTCAACGGTGGCCACGGTGAGCATGAAGTCGACCGGAAAGTCGCCGAAGAGCAGCCGCCCGGCGGTCTCGGCGGCCGTGACGATGATCTGAACCACGGCGTCGGACTGCTCGGCCGGCGTGTGCACGATCACCTCGTCGTGCAGAAAGAACACCAGGTGCGGCGAGGTGCCGAAGAGTGCGCGGGCCCCGCCAGCGGCGGCCGTCGATCGAGAGACGTGTATCCCGGAGGCGCCGACATTGCCGGGTGGGGCGTCCACTGCCATGAAACCGGAGCCCGTATGCCCACCAAGAGCATCTGGGTGGGCCAGGGCCGACAGCTCTCGGCGGATCTCGGCCATCCAACACAGTGCCCACTCGGCGGCACTGCCTTGAACGATGAAATTGCGGGTGAAGCGCCCCCAGTCGCGGGCCTGGCTGCGTGCTCGTCGCTCGTCAGCCGCCGTGGCCGCCGGATCATAGGCCTGCGCCTGGGCCTCATGCCAGCCCGGCCCGGGTATCGGTGACGAGCGCCCGAGTCGGGTCGTCACGACCTCGCCGCGCTCGCCGGCACGGGCCGCCGACTCGGTCAGAGCGATCGCCCGGGGGTAGGCGCGCGCCAGGCGCGGCATCAGTCGGCCGCTCTGACCGGTCGTGGCCCCGTACATAGCGCCGAGCATGGCGACCTTGGCGTCGTCGCGGGTTTCCACGACGCCGCTCGACACGATTCCGGCATACAGGTCGGTGCCGCGACCAGCCCGTGCCATGCTCGTATCCTGGGACAGCGCTGCGAGGATGCGCGGCTCGAGCTGGGCCGCGTCGGCGACGACGAGCTTCCAGCCGTCGTCGGCGACGACGGCTCCGCGAATCTGTTTGGGCAGCTGCAGCGCTCCCCCGCCGCGGGTGGCCCATCGACCGGTCACCACACCTCCAGGAACATAGTCGGGGTGGAAACGGCCATCGACAACCCAGGAGTCCATCCAGGTCCATCCGTTGGCGCTGAGCAAACGGGACAGTTTCTTGTACTGAAGCAGCGGTTCGATAACCGGATGCTCCAATTTCTTCAGCACCCACCCGCGCGTTGACGTGACGGCCAGTCCCGCTCGCTGCAGCGCTTTGACCAGTTCCTGTGGCGAGTCCGGGTTGAGAGCGGTATCACCCAGTTCTGAGCGGATGCGCCGGGCCAGAACTTCCAGACGCTCCGGCCGCACGCCGGGTGCGACCCGCGGCCCCAGTTGCCGGGTCAGGAGCAGATCATGCACGTCGGTGCGCCAGGGCAGCCCGGCATGGCGCATCTCCGCGGCTACGAGGGCGCCGGCGGACTCGGCGGCGAGTAACAGCCGCAGCCGTCCCGGTTCGGTGGCGGATGCCACGGCGTCGAGTTGGCGGCGAAACTCCCCCACTTCGCTCGACTCAGCGGTGCCAGGTGCGGCGGAGCCCGTGGTGTGCAGGGTGGCTGCAGCGGCAGGGCTCGGCGTGCGGTCGTGGTCATCGAGCGAGTCGACGTCGACGTCGAAGTCGAACAGTGTCGCCCGGGGCTCGGCCGGATCGCTCGTTCCGGCGCTCGCAACGTCCCAGCGGTTCGGCGCGGCAAGGGCGAGTTCGCTTGTACTGGTCAGGGCCGAATTCTTCAGGATCACATGGCACAGACGAAGATCGAGGCAGCGCTGCACTCGGACGCCCGCGGCGAGCAGCATGGGATAGACCTGGGCGGTATCCTTCCAGACCCAGCGCGGCGTGGTCGGTTCGCGCGTCGTCGGGACGCAAGTCGTCGGTTCGCGGGAGGTCACGAACGACCGAAACTCGGTCAGGGTGAGGCGGCGGGCCGCCTCGATGGGAGCGCCGGCGTTGTCGAGCGTGTCGAGGAGCAGGTCGCCGCCGCTCGCTTGCCGCACCAATACATACACATTTCTATTCTGCCCGTTGTCGGGCAAGTAGCGCCGCGCCCACCGACTTCGCTGTGCCGATGGGCGGGCGATCTGTGCGAGATTGCGCCAGC
Source organism: Cryobacterium sp. CAN_C2 (assembly GCF_015751745.1). Classification (NCBI taxonomy): domain Bacteria; kingdom Bacillati; phylum Actinomycetota; class Actinomycetes; order Micrococcales; family Microbacteriaceae; genus Cryobacterium; species Cryobacterium sp. CAN_C2. The sequence goes on along the minus strand of NZ_JADOUX010000017.1, from coordinate 75,487 downwards.
CTGCGACCTTGTCGCCCTTCGGAGCGACCACCCGCCGCCCGCCGCCAACACCTTCGCCGGTGGCATCACCGGCAGCAGCCTCGGCCGCCCAATAGTGGAGCGAACGTCCGTTGAGGGTGACCTGTTTGGTGCCGAGAATCTTCAACGCCAACTCGGCGCATCCGTTCGAAAATCCCACCGGGTTCACGAGCTTGCTGCAGGTCATGCCGGTGCTCGCCATTCACATGTGGCGCAGCCCCGGTGAACGACGTCTGGCTCAAACAGGCTCGGTGTCGCCATCGGACACCCCCAATCGCATTCCCCATTTTGGGAGCGATTTACGGCGGGGCATCGGTTGGTTGTGGGGCGGCCAGGACTTGAACCGTCTCGATCCAGGACCGCGGTCCTCTCGGCGCGGACTGCTACTGGCATCGACGGTGTCCCAGCGACCAACCTGCTCATGCTCGACCTTGGCATGCCACGCCTAGACGGTCTGGCCGTCATCGCGGCGGTGTGCGGATGGAGTCAGGTACCCATACACGTTGTCTCCGGGCGTACGGGGGCCGCCGACAAGGTCGATGCCCTCGACGTGGGCGCCGACGACTACGTAACGAAACCATTCTCCATCGACGAGTTGCTCGCCCGAATCCGCGCCCTGACCCGGCGAGTCTCGTCTGTCGACGACGAACCCGTGGTTCGGCTCGGCGCTCTGAGGTAGATCAGCAGCAGCGAGTGAATCATCGTCGGCCGCGCCCTGACGACGATTCACCCGCTTGCGCAGACCGGGCAGCGGATGTCGCGCCTTAGTCGCTGCCGAAGCTCACCGAGAGCTTCACGAGCTTGCCAATCGGTTGCGGAGCGCCGGTCGCATCGGGCACGAACGAGTTCGTCGTGACGTAGACCCTGTTGCCGGCCAACTCGATCGCGGACGGTGACGTGACCGGAATGTGCACCACCCGCTTACTCAGAGTCGGGTGGAACACGGAAACCTGGCCGGTGCCGTTCGGGCCACCGAACAGCTCGGTGACGGCGATCAGTCCGGTTTTCTTCGACACAGCGAGGTCGGTCGCACCGACGAATCCGCCGGCCACGAATTGCACCTCCCCATTGGCCGGGTTGAACCGGTAGACCGCGCCGCGGGCGCCGAGGCTCGCATCTTCTGGCCCACCGGGCAGGCTCGTGACATAGATCCAGCCGTCCCCGCCCTGCTCGACATCGGTCGGCACCGGCTCGAACCGGTAGCCGAAGCCGGCAGAGCAGGCCGGGAACCCGACACCGGCGGCGATCTCGGGAGTGACCATGATCGGGTCGCCAGCCGGCAGCACGGCGGCCGTGCTGACCGTTCCGTCATAGCCAACCTTCAGGATGGCGTTCGCACCGGCATCCGCCACATAGACGGCATCATCCAATGGGAGACTCGCGTAGGGATGAGTATCGACAATGCCGGTGTACGAGGCCGGACCCGTTGGGGCCGCCGGATCGAACTGGTCGAGGCACGACTGCGGCAGGTCGACGAACCCGTAACTGTTGACCTGGTCGGGGTTGGCCGTACTCTCGTAGGCGTAGAGGTCAGCAAGTGGCGTCGGCACCCCGCCAACGGGCATAGCGTAGAGTGCGGATGCCGTGTGGTCCTGGGTGTTGGTGGAGTAGTAGACCGTGCCCCGACGCACCGACACGGCCCCGAGTTCATCGCCGGGAGTGGCTCTCGCAACGACACTGCTCGTGCCGTCTGGGCTGACCTTGGTCAGTACTCCCAGCGCGTTCTGCGAGACATACGCGGTTCCCCCCGCACCGATCCCCAGACTGAGCGGAAGGAAGAGGCCGCTAGCCAAGACCGTGGGACCGCCGAGGCGGGGAAACTCCACAGCGGATGCCGGGGCTGCGACCATCGCTGAAGCGACGGCGGTGACACAGGCGACGGCGGTAAAGACCAACTTTTTCACAACGTGCTCCTTGACTCGATGTGGCTTTCAGGGTGAATGTCCGAAAAAACACGACGGGTCGCCAGAAGTACGGTGTTATTGGTGGATGCGTCGGCCAGTACTGCGTGTGTGCGGCGCACCCTTGCGACGAGGATCGTGTTGTCCCGAAGGAGTCGACGCACACAGACGCCGACGACCGCACTGTATCCCCGAAGTTAAGAGATGTCTAGGTGGTGTGCGCCTCAGCGCTGGCGAACACGATGAACTTGTCTGCTGCGGCCAGACTGCGTTCCAGGCTCTTCTTCGACTTGACAGCCACCCGTGGGCGTGGGCGCTGCTTGGAGCGTGTTCGGCCAGACGGTATCCGATGGCGGTTTCGCCGCGACGACGTGCGCCATGGACTCATTTCGCCAATGACATCCAAGTCGACGTATCTGTGGTCGGCCGAATCCCGTAGGTGCAGCAGGGTGATCAGTGTGCGGGCGTTGGAACGCTGTGGTTGCACGTTCCCGCTTGTGTCGGCCAGAACGATGATGTGGTCTGGCCACCATGCTGCCGCCCCCGATCGTCACGACAAGCACGGGCCGTTGGAATCCTGCTACCAAGTCCCCGGACTAGACGCTACCTACGAGCGCTACTCGCCACAAAAGTGATCACCCAGCCAATCAAGCGGTGCAGTGCTCACCTTTCGATCGTCACACCTGCTCCGTTTTCAACCGTTACCGGCACCTGGCACGACCGGCAATGCCGCAATTTTCGGGTGCGCCGCCAGGTTGGGCTTGGAGGCGCATCCACATCCTCGGCTACGGGGCGTTTTCGGCTGGTGTTCCCTTGTGGGCGTGGTAGCCGCTCTCAGCCTGATCGATGGCCCACGCGGCATTGATCAGGCCGACGTGGCTGAATGCTTGGGAAAAATTACCCAGTTGTTCGCCGGTTTTGGAGTCGATCTCCTCCGCGAACAGGCCGACGTCGTTGATGTGACTCACTGCCCTCTCGAACACCTCGCGGGCCTCGCCGGACCGGACTCCGGCGGCGAGCACCTGGGCGAGCCAGAATGTGCAGGGCAGAAAGGTGCCCTCGTTACCGTCAAGGCCGTCGACACCGGTGTCAGGTTGGTACCTGTAGACCAGCCCTCGAGTGTCCGCGAGTCGCTCGATGATGGCGTCCGCGGTGGCCAGCACATGAGTTTCGAGTAGACGAAGTGGCGCGGAGCGCCACGGACTTCCCAGATGCCGTTGTCTGGCTGTAGCCGTTGGCTTGCGGCGGCGTCGGCGAGGGCGACCAGGAAGGTTCTCGTGGCCGGTTCGATTTCTCCGAGTTGCCCTCGACGTCTGAACGCGGCGTCGAGGAGTTCGCCGTAGACATCCAGTTGCGGTTGGTCCCAGTTGCGTTCACCGCCGATTTCCTCGGGCAACGATGTCGTGGCGGCGGGCACGATCGCACCGGTGGGCTGGTAGCGCAGCGCCTGTAGCAACCGTCCCGAGTGATGGACCAGCTCCCGCCACGGCCCGTCATATCTTTGGTGGATCGCCGACCACTCCGGCCAACTCGCGGTCGTGGCCGCCAAGCCGGCCGCGATCTCATCCTGGCTATAGGCACCAGGCATCGGCTCGCTGAGGCGCGTGCGCTGCAGGGCGAAATACCGGTGTTGCCCCGCCTCGAGAGTGAACTGCACCCGGATCTCCTTGCCGAGGCCCATCACCGGTGCAGGGAGCGACAGGGTGAGCCGGCCCGAACCGCCCGTGGCGACGACACCGTGATCGATCTCATCAAGGACCGGGACCACCAGCCCGTATTCGGGGCGGGCGCGGTGGGCCGGATCGACCAGTGCCCGGTATCGTCGTCCAGGATTGACGCAAACACGGATTCGCTGTCGAACCGGCGAAAAGCACGGCCAGACGATCGAACCCTCCCGGGTCACCAAGGCGGCAGAATGCCGATCCGAGAGCAGCGCGTGGTCGGCGATCGGGAGGTCACTCATGCGAGTTATTCTCTGCCGGAGGGGAGACAATCGTGTCGATGATGACTTCCGAGTGCAGGGTTCGGTGCACGGGGCACTTCTCGGCTATTTCACGCAGCCGCTGGCGCTGGCTGTCGTCGAGGTCGCCGTCCAACCGGATGACCCGCTCGATACGGTCCACCTGTCCGGTTTCGCTCTCGCAGTCCGCGCAATCCTGCGCGTGAATTCGGGAGTGTCGGAGCATCACGGTGACCTTTTCCAGCGGCCACTTCTTGCGCTCCGCGTACATCCGCACCGTCATCGAGGTGCACGCACCCAGACCCGCCAGCAGCAAGTCATAGGGTGACGGGCCGGTGTTGGTGCCGATTGGTTCGGGTTCGTCGGCGGTGAGCCGGTGCTGGCCGATCGTAATGTTTTGGGCGAAGGTGCCCGTGCCGCTTTCGGAGACCACGACCAGCCCTTCGGCCGGACCTACCACTGGGGAGACAGCGACCGGCACCGGGAGCGGGTCGAACGCGTAGCGGCTGGCCCAGGTAGCGAGCATCCCGGCAGCGAAGGTGGCATCGGCCGGTTTGGTGAGGAGATGGTCGGCACCGTCGAGGGCGACGAAGGACTTCGGGTGCCGGGCGGTGTCGTAAATGCGTCGCGCGTTGTCCGCGTCGACCGTGGTGTCGACGGGTGAGTGCATGACGAGCAGCGCCGCACCCAGGGTGCGGATGCGTTCGGCCAGAGGCTGGGTAGCGATGTCGTCGAAAAACTGTTGGCGGATGCGGAAGGTGCGACCGGCGAGTTGTACTTCAGCCTCTCCGCGCTCTTCAATCTCGGCACGGCTCTCGAGTAGGAGGTGAATGATGTGGTCAGGGTCGGCCGGAGCGCCAATGGTTGCTACTGCCCGCACTTCAGGGATGCGGTGGGTGACAGCGAGCACGGCCGCCCCTCCCAGCGAGTGCCCGATCAGAAGCGAGGGCGCCGCATAGTTTTCGCGGAGAAAATTAGCGGCGTGGGACAGATCCTCAATGTTGGAGCTGAAGTTCGTGTTAGCGAAGTCGCCCCCGGATTGGCCCAGACCGGTGAAGTCGAATCGGAAGACCGCGATGTGGAAGTCGGTCAGGGCTCGGGAGATTCGGGCGGCCGCGAGCACGTCTTTGCTACAGGTGAAGCAGTGCGCGAACAAGGCATACGCTCGGGGTATCGAGTCCGGGAGGTCCAGCCGCGCTGCCAGTGGCAACCCGTGGGATCCGGGAAATTCCAGTCTCTTGCTCTGCCTGCTCATGTTGGCCGTCTCCGTCGGTGAACCTTGACCGGGGGCTGAGGCCCCGCTCCCTCACGCGCGGGCACGACGCCGGGGACCTGAGTCCTAGAACATGTCGGCCTATTTCAGCCAGTCGGCCGCAATTTTGGTGGCCGAAGCGCTGAAGCTGCCAGTTTGCTGGCCAGTGGACTACTGGACGCATACCCGGCTCGGACTTCGACGGCCCCATCGGCGACCGCGGCAGTTACCGCACGTCGACCTCTCCTAACTGTGAGCATTAGCGTTGTCCGTCTCGTGTGGTGGCTTCGGTGAACGCTGCCCGGAGTCGGTCTGTCGTCGGCAGGCCGGCCAGTCCCGAGTGGGTGACAGAGATCCGGCACGCCAGATCGGTGGTCGGGACGGCGCCGGGAAACGCATCGATGCCATCGATGAGAATCGTTGGCGAACCCGCGAACGAAACCTGCGCGGCGTCTTCGGGTGAGGACAGGAGCCGGTATTCAATGGTCGCGTCGGATAGGCCCGCCTGGGTGAGCGCGCTCCGTGCGCGCTCACCGGCTTCTTGCCAGTTGGGGCAGTCGCCGATGTGGAGTATCTCAATCTTCATGGGCTCTGTCTCCTCGGACGTCTGCGAGCAAGTTGGTAACTTCGCTCAGCGTGCGGACCGTGAAGTCCCGTGCCGCGAAGTAGCGGGGATAGGTCATGGTGGAACGTTTCAACCACTCGGTGCGCCGGTCCGCCTGGTCCGCACCGTAGATGTCCCAGGGCTGAACGACGATCAAGACGATGTCATCCGGTTGGTCCGCACAGGCATCCGGGGGCAATGGTGAGCGGCCCGACTCGGTTTCCATATGGGGTGTTGTGCAACTGCCTGCGAAACAGACACGGTGAGGAACCTTTCATCATCGGAGTGTTTCTACTGCCAGAAAGACCATCGCTGAACAAACGTGAATTCTGCAACCTTGGAACACACAACAAGAAAGTGTGCCTGAGTGTGGCGACCTGGTAGACCGCCAGGGCGTTATTCGATGAACTGTACTTCTTTCCAGAATGTGACGTAGTTGCTGTAATCGCGGCCAACCCGCTCGAAGGAGGAGGGGTACGGGGCGGGGTAGCTGAACGCACGATCCTGGAGCATGGTGTCGCCGTCCTTCACGTTGAAATACTGGCATTCGCCTTTCCATGCGCAGGTGTACGGCGTGGCGCTGGCGACCAAGAGGTCGTAGTTGACGCTTTCGGGCGGGAAGTACCAATTTCCCTCGATCTTGACCAGTTCGTCCTGCGGCGCTTCGGCGATCACAGTGCCGTTGACTACTGCCTTCATGGGAGTGAACCTTTCAGTTGGGGAAAACATTTACACACCAGCGTAGAGGCCCACCGTCGCGATTTCTATGAGCTGGGACACAGAAGACACCGCTCGGGTCAGAGGATCGTTCCGGCAACTATGCGAATATGCCCGCCCCGCACAGATGCGCACTGCACATTCACGCCGTCACGTTCAATGACGGTCCAGGGGTGAGCGTCGAGGTCGGCGCCGCCGACGGCAGTGGCCAACCGAACGAGCGGTCGAAACACCCGCGCGGCGCCCACGGGCACCTGCATGTCCACGATGCACGCGCGGCCTTCCGGGCGCAGGAGCGCGCGCGTCCGTTCCCAGGCGGGATGCCAATCATCAAAGACGCTCATCGCGTAGCTGGAAAAGACGCCGTCGACGAGGCCTCCCGACGCTGCCGGAAGCACGTTCGCGACCCGCATCGGGTCGAAAGTGGTGGCATCCGCTTCGATCAGGCACACGGAGGTCCACCCGTTCGCCAGCACGCGGCGGCGGGCCATGGTGAGCATCTCCGGGCTACGATCCAGTCCGATGACGGTGCCCGAGGGGCCGACGGCATCGACGAGCAGGGCGAAATTCAGGCCTGTGCCGCAGCCCAGGTCCAGGACTATGGCTCCGGGGCGCAGGTTCAGGAGCGCCACGCCGCGCTCACGGCCGGCCCGGTAGACTGTGCGTTCTCCGGAGAGGCAGTCGTAGAAACGGGCGGCGGCCTGGTAGACGTTCGCCATGGTGCAGACCCGGCCTTTCGTTCCCACCAGCCTAACCAGCCCCGACGTCGCTCAGGGACAGGGAGACCGTCTACGCTCACAGTCATGAGTGGAACGAACGAATGGGACTTGGTTGTTATCGGTGGTGGAACGGCCGGCCTCGTGGCCAGCCGCACTGCGTCAAGCTTCGGAGCGAGGGTAGTCCTGATCGAGAATAACCTTCTCGGTGGGGATTGTCTGTGGACCGGCTGCGTCCCATCGAAGTCGCTCATTGCTGCGGGGGATGCCGCCACGACAGCCCGGTCCTCGGCGCGCCTCGGCGTGAGCTCGAGCGGTGTCCTCGTTGACTTCGCCCGAGTTATGGCGCACGTCCAGGACGCGATGCACGAAATCGCCCCGGTCGATTCCGCAGAGTCCTTACAGTCGGACAACATTGACGTGCTGATTGGAAGGGCACGTTTTACCGGCCCGAATACTGTCGACGTGAACGGCCGGGAACTCCGGTTCCAGCAAGCCCTGATCGCGACCGGGGCGTCGCCGGCTCTGCCGGACACGCCCGGTATTGATGCGGTCGATCTCCTGACCAGCGAGTCATTCTGGGACCTGCGTGCGCTCCCCGAGCGACTCGTCGTGCTCGGCGGTGGGGCGATCGGCTGTGAGATTGCGCAGGCGATGGCACGTCTCGGATCCGCCGTGACGCTTGTGCACCGCGGGCCTCGCATTCTTCCCAAAGAAGACGAGAAGGCCAGTGCCATCATCCAGGCGGCGCTGATCGCCGACGGAGTCGACGTGCGCACCAATTCCACCGTGAGTTCGGTCAGCTCGGTCGACCGTCTCGCGGGAACGTTCACTCTCAGCGCCGGCGGAACCTTGACCTTCGACCGGGTGCTGGTGGCACTGGGCCGACACCCGAACTCCGCAGGTCTGGACCTGCACCACGTGGGTGTGCACCAAGACACCCACGGAAACATCGCGGTAAATGCCATGCTGCGCACCTCAAATCCGCGCATCTGGGCGGCCGGCGACGTCACCGGTCTGCCCCAGTTCACCCATACCGCCGGCGTGAACGCGAGCGTGGCAGCCACGAATGCGATCCTTGGCCTGACGCGCCGCTACGACACCAACGCAATCCCCCGCGTCACTTTCACTCACCCGGAAGTGGGCGCTGTCGGCCTGCAATCCAAGGATGCAGTAATCGGGGGCCACCGTATTGTGACACGTGACCATGAGCATGTTGACCGGGCTGTGACCGACGCTAAAACCGATGGCTACACCCAGCTGGTCGTGAACAAACGAGGCCGTGTTCTCGGCGGAACCGTGGTGGGTCCCCGGGCAGGTGAAACCCTGGGTGAGATCTCCCTGGCGGTGAAGAACCGGCTGACCACCAGCGACATCGCCGGCACCACGCATGCTTATCCCACCTACAACGATGGCCTCTGGAATGTGGCCCTGGCAGACGTACGCCACCGGCTGGGATCCGGTCTGGTTCTCACGGCCACCCGCGCCCTGCGACGTTTGCGCAGCGCCCGGCTGCGCTGACGACGACCGCTTAGCGCAGGGCCGTTCAGCGCAGGGCCCAGTAGCCGGCGATCATGCGTCACTTGGCTAATGCCGATGAACAGTGCCCAGATGACCGCGAGCTGCCAGACAAAGAACCAAAGAATCAACCACAGGTGTGCACCAGGATCGTCACGACGCCCTCGGATCGGTCGGGCCGTCAGCTCGGATGCCCGCAGAGCGTCTGCAATCTTCATCAGTTCGTCTGCTTGCGGGTGAAAGGTCTACACGAGTTCCTGCGCCATGGCGCCGGCTTCGCGAACCAGGGCAGCGTCACGGGCGACCTTCGCTGCGGCGATGGCGCCGTCATAGAGCAGCACGAGACGGGAGACGATGGTGGCGCTCGGGACCTCCTGAACGAGGCCGGAAATGTGTGTGCGAACCGCGTCGCGGTAACGGTCCGCGACCTGCCGCACCGAGACACACTCCGGAAGTTCGATCACAGCGTTGGTGAAGGGGCAGCCGTAGAAGGTGTGTGATTCGACCGAAACCGCGAGATCTTCGAAGAGGGCGGCGACCCTATCCCGCGTGGGACGCCGGGGATCGTCCATTGCTTGGGCCTGATCGACCCATCCGTTGAGTTCTTCGTCCAGGTACGCCACCACGAGCGCCTCCTTGCTGGCGAAGTTGTTATAGAGGCTGGCCTTCGCCACCCCCGCGCCACGAACGACGAGATCAATTCCCGTGGCGTTGATGCCATGTTCGTGGAAAAGGCGACTGGCGGATGCGAGGAGGCGCGCCCGCGCGCTCGGCACTGGCGCTGCAAGCGTAGGTTCCATGACTGGACTTTACCAGACAGATCGGTATAGTTATTAGTAACCAGATCGGTCTACCTAGAAAGTAAGGCACACCATGTCAGATTTGAAAATTGCCGTCGTTATCTACGAGCCCATCACCTCCGACGCCTCACGCGTCTACCGCGGCCTCAAGACCGCCCTCGAATTCAAGCAGGCCGGCGATGATGTCGTCGTCGTATTCGACGGTTCCGGCGTCGAAACGTTGGCTGCGATCACCGCGCCCAGCCACACCATGAATCCCCTGGCCGTGGCACTCAAGGACAACATCCGCGGCGCTTGCGGATTCTGCGTCACCTCCCACGGGGTCTCCGACGCAATCGCTTTGGGAGGCTGGAACCTGCTCACCGAGTACAAGGGCGAAGCCAGCGTCCGAAACCTCGTGATCGAGGGCTACCAGATCCTCAGCTTCTAAGCTTCTAAGCTTCTAAGCTTCTAAGCTTCTAAGCTTCTAAGCTTCTAAGCTTCTAAGCTTCAATCTGCCCTTCCGCCACCCACTTGATTCGGAGCACCCATGACCCTCACCGTCTTTCTCGACCTTCAACTCAAGCCAGAAGCAGTTGCAGCCGCGCCCGCGATGCTGCGCGAAATACTCGCCCAGACCCGCGCATTCGACGGCTGCCTCGGCGTCGACGTTCTCGTCGATACTGAGAGTGCCACGCACGTGATCCTCCTGGAGCGCTGGGCTTCAGCCGAAGCCGATGCGATCTACCGTGAATGGCGCGCCGGAGCAGGCGCGACCGAGCTCGGGTCACTCCTTGCCAGCGCTCCGAAAATCTCGCAGTTTGAGACCGCCAGCGATATCTGATCAGCGCTGCGGCGCAGAACCGAGCACACACCCTCGGTTCTGCGCCGTCGCGTGTCCCAGGTTACGAAACCCCAGCCTGCACGGAGCCGCTGTAGATGCAACCGCAGGTCTTTCCGGCACTCAACTCGGAGGGGGCAGTCCATGTACTGAGCCATCTGGAATGACGTCCTGATAGCGAAGTCCGAAGGAACCTTCCGGGTAATAGGACATTTGAAACTCCGTCGCGTTCTCCAACGGTGTCCGGCGTGGCAACCCACGTGCGTGCCCGGGTTGAGCGGCCCCTCGCGTTTCGCCGAGCGTTGAACCTTGCAGCTGCTGGACGGCAATCTCGCTCGGTCCACAGAGTTTGAGACGTCTCTGAGCACGCGCGCAGACGTCCTCGTTGACAGTGCCCTCTGACCGTGAGGTCCTAGACAAGTCGTCGCGCCCAGGTAGATCGGAGCCTTATTCTCGCCGGTCAGTGAAGCAGGTCACCGTTCCTATCCAGTACGTTTCGCTCTCCCGCATTGACGGCGATTGCCAGCCGGTTTTGTTTCGGCGGGATAGGGCAACTGAAGTTGTAGCTGAAGGCACAGGGTGGAAGATAGGCCAGATTGCAGTCCACGGTGAGCGCGCCCATGTCGCCGGGCGCCACGCGGAGGAACCGACCGACGCCATAGCTCGTGTTCCCGGTCGTGGCATCGGCGAAAACGAGCAACCAGCTCGGACCGTCCCCGTACACCACGAGACAGTGCTCCTCTCCGCCGAGGATAAAGCTGATCTCGCCCGGCACCGTGTTCTCTCGAGTCCTCCCTTCCTCCTTGAGGTAAGCGATGCTGACTTCGCTCGTACCGACATCCGGAGTGAATTTCGCCTCGACGACCCAGGCCCCGTCATAAGGAAACGCATCGATCGCACCGAAGTCACGGATGCCTGCCGAGTCGGCATTCCACACCCGCAGGGCGTAGTCGCCCTCCTCGCTCGCGATGACGGTTCCCGTGACAGTCTCGCTGAACCGAATGCGGGACGGGGACACGGCGTCCATGCCCGCCACGACCACGTCGCCGTCGACAAGCTCACCGTCCACAATGATCCCGTCGAACGCGGACGCCCTCAACAGCAATCCGGACGACCCGATCGGCAGAGGCGACCACAGGCCGGCGGCTCCCCAGATCGGCTGGCTCACCCCAACGTCACCGGTAATCCACTGGGTATTCATGAGCGCCAAGTTACCTCGAGGAGCGATAACCGCCCGCACGCGTTGGCGCCAAGCTTCGTCAACAAGCGCCTCACGCGCAGACTCATCGTCGGTGAGCCCGGAGACGGCGGTTGAGCTCTGGATGTGGTGCGTCATAGTTTTGTCCCAATACGGTATCGTCCCAAAACGGGTCGTAAGCGATAACCACCCGTCGCAATGTTTTATTGCAGGTGGTTTATTCGCCCTCGCGAGCGTGACCACGTCGTCGGGTTATCAGCTCCAAGACCCAGAACTGTGTCGGGAGGAGGTTTGTGTCGGGAGGAGGTCGGTGTCGGCCGACCTGAGAAGCTGGGCGTAGCAGCACACCGCCCCAACGTTGGGGCAGAGTGCCTATTGGGCCGAACTTCTGCATTGAGCCAGTCTTCCCCACGCACCGCCTTCGGCACTCGTGGAGCGCTCCGTGCTGAGCGCAACCCGCACCCCGGTCTGATTTTGATCGACCACGCATCCACTGGAGAATTCAGCGGCGACTGCCCGCCGGCCAGGCGTCAGCAGTCGCTACGCACCCAATCCATCCGTGATGACCGCAGTATTATCACCCCGATTACTCACCTGCAAGGTGCTCGCTGGCCTCCTGCAAATTCTGCGCGCCGTGCTTGGCGTCTGCAAGCTCATGCGCTTCATTCCCGACAGCGTCATGGTCGGCTTCGTCAACGCCCTCTCATCCCGATTTTCACATCGCAGCTGCCACAGCTGCTCAGCGAACCGTTCATGGTCTCCCCCCCCTCAAGGCCGTCGGCATCATCATCATGATCGTCATGCCACGCATCACTAAGGTGGTGCCAGCACCACTCGTCGCCATAGTGGTACTCACCATCGCAACGGTCATAATCGCCCTTAACGTGCTGACCATCGGGGGCCAGGGCGTGGCCAACAGGCTCTCCGGGCTCTTTGGCGGCATGGGCGGCAGGGGCGGCTGCGCCATGACCGGGCAGACCATGACCAACGTCAAGGCCGCCGGCACCCGCATCTCCGCCTTCCTTGCCGGCGTATTCATGCTCGTGCTCATGCTCCTGCTCGTGCTCGTGCTCGTGCTCGGCCATGGCGACCTTCTGGCTGTCGCGCCCCAGGCCGCCCTGGTCTCGGTCATGATCATGTGGCCGGTCTCCCTGTTCTCCCGGTTCTCCCTGTTCTCCCTGATTCGTAGTAAAGCAGCGCTCACGCGCCGGGACTGTCTCTTAAACGGTGTTTCTGGCCTGACGCGCTGAACGAGGAAATGACCGAGCACCTCGGACACGAGAAGAACTGAGCCCCAGACGAGCGCGACGACGCGCAGGCCCCCACCGGAGTGGGCCGAGTCCGATGGACGATGCATGGGAAGCCAGCTCTCAACGCCTTCCCCCTCACCTTCCACGACCGCTGGCCGAACGCAGAATCCCACTAATGAAAAACGCCGAGAACACCGTCACCGAGGCAGCCCCGACAAAATAAAAGGAAGATCAGGGGTTGCATACGTCGCACCACTGGGGAGAGATGACTTGGTTCGTTCGGGGGGCGCGAGCGGTATGGGGGCAGCGTCCACAGCCGAGGATGTCGGCGGCGATCATCCGGGTGGGTTGCCCGCAGTCAGAGCAGCGCAGTCCGCGTTCGATGTTGATTTGTCCGAATCCTGGTGCGTGACAGATTGGGCAGGGGGTTGCAAGTCGTTTCGCCATGGTCTGGGCAAGGGTGGTGATGACCTGAGCGCGGGACGGGCAGCGGTGCGCTCTGTAGTCGGGCGAGATGATGATGGAACGGTCAGGTGTGTGGCGGAGCATCTGGTCTGTTGCCTCCGATAGCGACTCGATGGTGTTGAGGTCCTTTCGTATGAGCTCCCCGGCCGCGCCGCCGCGCAGTGTCAAGCCTTGTTCGGGGTGTCCGATAGCGGTCGCGTACGCCAGCGCAGCATCCACTGCGGTGATGGCTTTTCCGGGGGGCAGCGGCGAGGTGGCGATGGTGCCTTCGACCAGTTCGAGGCTGCGGATCTCGTCGATGAAGATCAGGACTTCGTGGTGTTCGACCAGGAATCCGAAGCCGGAGTTGAAGCTTCCCTCGGATGCGAGTCCGTACGTGGTGCCTGCCAGCTGCATGCCGAGCCGGGCTTTCACCTGCGCGGCAGCTCGGGGGCTGAGGGTGCGGGGAATCTCGCCGGAGAAGGTACCAAACTGGTCGGTGTCAAGGCCTATCGGTGCGACGACGTCGGCGCCGAGGATGTCATAGAACGCGTGTCGGACGAGTTGTTCCTTGCCATGCATGGTGGCGAACGCTATCGTCGAACCCGCGTACGGACGGGTGCTCATCCGAAGTATTCCGGCCTGCTGACGTAGGTGTCAGCGACGAACATGACTCCGGACCCGTCCTCAAGTAGCTGCCGGACAGCGCCGATGAGCGCCGAGGCCTTCTCCGGTGGCAGCACCGTGATGAGCATGGTGAGGGTGTCGTACTCGTTGAACAGCAGCGCCCCTGAGTGCGGTCCGTGGTGCCCGATTCCCGAGACGCCGGAGACGGCAGTGTAGCCGGTGGCCCCGGCGGATGTTATGAGTTCCCTGACCGGTGGTGCGTCGCGACCCGAGACCACAATCTCGATCCGAGTCATCTTTGTAAGTCCATCCATAACTAATCTCCTTCTGTGGGTTCGCCGAGGTGGGTATCTGTGATCCACCCGTAGGTGCCGAACCGGTACCAGGGGCTATTCTGGTCGCTGCGCGCGGTAAGGGTGATCCATTGGTTGTCGAACAGGTGCCGAAGGACTTGGTTGCGGGAGATGATGGTCCCGATTCGGTCGAGGGGTGCCTGAATGAGCACGCTGAGTCGCATCGGGTCGTGCAGGTCCCGGTTGCCGATTGCGACCGATTGGAAAGGCAGGCCCTGCTTGAGGTCGCCGGCATGACCGGAGAGTACGCCGATCGTTCCGATCGCGTTGTGGATGGTCTTGCTGCCGGCCCCCCAACGGTCCTGGTCAATGGTGGAAAAGTAGTACTGGTGGTTGATCCACTGAGCGACGACCAAGGGGGCGGTCATGATCGTTTCCAGAGCGGAACCATCGGGGTCGCATTCTGGTCGGTAGGAGTGCAGGAAAACGCGTCGCTGCAGATTCACTCCCCGCGTCATCTCTCGGGGGCCGATGATCATGGCGGCATTGCCGGCGAGACCAAGTTCGGGATACACCTCCGCCCAGTCGTGGGCGCGTTGGCGCAGACGTGTTAGCGAGTGTCGTGTCGCGCCTGGCAGTTGAGTTGCTCGTTCCGTCACCAGCCGATCAGCGGCCGTTTTCTGGGTCTCCAGGAAGTCAGCGACAACGGTCGTGTGGCTGTCGGGGATCAGATGGTGGTCAAGAATGTCAATGCGGTCGGATACGGTGTTGTGTTCTGCGGCCACGAAGAAAGTTGATTCCGGGATCGGGAGTCCCCGGGTGTTGAGAATGCGGCGTACTTCGGGGTCGTTGAAGATGGCGGCCGCGGCTCGTGCATTGGCGGCTCCCGGGTTGCCGCCGCAGGCTCCGCAGTCCAGCGCTGACTGGTACAAATTGTTGGTGCTCGTCGACCCGTGGCCGGCAAAAATGATGAGGGCAGCGAAGCGATCCAGTCCCATCATGCGGATGCCTGTCTCGGCCAATGCCGCCCGTTCGTCGAGGGTGAAGGCATGTGCGATGGTCACCTCAGTGGCTATGGCCACTGTTGTCTGGTGGCGGAACCGTTCGAAGGCTCGGGTGGTCCGTGGCCAGAGTGTGCGCAGGAGGGTGGCCGCCCCGAAAAACCATCCGAGCGTTTCGGCCAGCGCGAACGGGGCCGCCGGGACGGTTTCGCTGGCGTGCATTCCTGCGGCGAAAGCATCCCGAACCCGAAGCGCACTCGCGCGTCGCCGCGCGTGTTGGAGATTATTCGTAGTCTCGGTCACCGAATGGTGAGCAGCAAGGAGAGCGGGAAGAGCATCGATGCTGCCCCGCGCCTGATAGCCGGTGAAGCGGATCGGTACTCCGAAGAATCCGGCGAACCCGAAGGTCTCGATTTTGGGGTCGACCTCGAGGTGGCGGCGCATGCCTTCTGAACGGGGGTCGATGCACATCACCACCTGAACACTCGGGTTGGAGATGTTGGTGTCGGTCGTGCGCAGCGCTATTACGAGCTGCCTCCGGTAGTGCTCTTCGTAGGCGCTTTGCCACGTGACGGCGTGAAGCTGCGGGGGGTGCAAGCCCAGGATTCGTGCCACGCGAGCGGGCGTGTCGGATGATGCGGGATCTTCCGACAGCATCGGGATGAGCACGGAGGTCCGTTCCCAGACGGTCGCTGATTCAGTTGTTGGCACGGCGACCGGACGCTGGAGCGGTAGGCCGAGTGCCCACCGCAGAGTGGTACGGATCGCCAGATAGGTGGTCACGTCGATATCTCCGACGTGGGCGGCCCGCCATTTGATGTGTGCGAGCCATCCGGGCAGCTTCTGCGCTTCCAGCTGAAGAACCACGTCAGTCTCGTTACCGTGCACGCCCAACCGGGCCAGCGCCTGGGCAAGGCCCTCATCGGGAGTACGCGGTAGGTCGCGGAGTCTGCGTCGTGCCGCTTTCGGCAGGTGGGGGTCGTAGCAGGCCATTGCCGTCCACGCAGTCCACAGGCCCTGATCGCGGCCTGGCATCTCCCACAGTGGGTGCGGGTCGAGGTAGGCGGCAATCCATTTCGACACGACCTCATCCACCAGGTCAGGCGCCGGTATCGGCGAGGGCGGCATTCCCTGATGGTCGGCATGAACCAGTTCGGCCGCCACGAGATCGGCGGCGGTCCACACCCGGTTACCGATTGCAACGTTTCCGGCACCAGCTAATTCGGGGACACGGTGCAGGACCGACGCGATCAGGTCAGTGTCGGTGATTCGCCCGGCTTCATAGTCGGCAAGAAACGCGTCCCGTGGTCGTGTAGCCGCGGCCCGGTCGAAATTTTCCGATTCGTGCCCGCCCAACGGGTTGACAGCGATGAACGACGACAGCGGCCACAACGGGATGACTGTGCGGGTGGCGCGGGCTACTGCGGCGCGGATTTCGAGTCTCATGACAGGGCTCCTTCAGGAACTGCAATCGGTTGCCGCTTCACGCCCGTGGTGGGTGTCCCGGCGGCAAGGGCGAGAGCATAGAGCCGGCGGCTGACACGGTTGCCGGACCGGAAGTGCTGAATCAGCGGGAGGGCCATCAGCACAGACCCCGAGATCAGCAGCCACCACGCGTTCACCGCAGCAGGTACCGGTCCGAATGCCAGGACGGTATCGAATAGGTTGATGAGAGCGGTGTATCCGAAGGTCAACCCGGTGATCGCAAGGCTCCCGATGACCGCTGTGCTGGCCGAAAAATGCGTCCACAGCGTGGTTCCGAGAGCCACTGCAGCGGTGAACACGACGAACGCCTGGAGTCCCTGGCTTGCGGGCGATAATTCGATACCAAGGAACAAGCGGGCCGCGACAATCGCCCCGATGGGCACGATCACTGCTATTACGAGGGATGCGGTTGCCTGGGGCCACTGCGTTTCCTGGCGGGTCGGCCAACCCCGTTGCTTTACCTCTCGTGCGACTCCGGATCCGGCGCCGAGGAACAGTGCGGACTTGAAGAGCCCATGGGCGATGAGATGGAACACCGCGGCAGCGAATGCGCCCATGCCGCAGGCGAGCATCATGAAGCTCATCTGTGCCATGGTCGAGAAGACCAGGCGACCCTTCACATCCGGTTTGATCAACCGAACCGCGGACGCGTATCCCAGGGTCAGTGCGCCCGCGCAGAAGACCAACGTCATTGCCGGAACGGATTCGCCAATCGCGGGCGAAAACCGCAGGATCAGGATCGCGCCCGCATTGACCACCCCGGCATGCATCAGGGCGGACACCGGAGTCGGGGCCGCCAGTGTCGCCGGAAGCCATCCATGGAACGGAACCTGACTGGATCGTGCGAGGGCCGGTATCACCAACAGAACCGCAACCACCATGGCAAGGGAGCCCGGCAGCTCGGCCAACGCTTTATCCAAATCAGTGAGGTTCACATCCCCGCCGGCCGCAACCATAAGCATCGTCACGGCCGCCACAAAAGGAAGGTCCCCTATCAGGAAGCGTGCGGCGGTTCGCCGCACCCCATCGCGGGCTTGCGGAAGGTGCGGATAGGTCGCCAGCAACGCGACCAGGCTGGCACCTGCGGCCACCCAGGCTAACCCGAATCCGAGGACCGTGATGGTGCACACCATCAGAGCCGTGCAGGCCGTCACAAGATTGACGGTGACGACAAACCAGACCTGACGGGTATCCCCGCGAAGGTAACGCACAGCGAAGAACTGGATCAGAGCGCTCAAGCCCAACACCAGCAACAGCAACAGCAACGCCAGCGAGTCGACACTCAGTACAGGCAACCCCACCCCTGTGATGCCTCCAGCCGTGGGCGCCACAAGGCGGACCAGCGCGAGGCAGATCGACGCGACCCAACCGGCTGCAACGACGGTCGCTGCGAACCGCGCCGCCGCATCACGCGACCAACGCCCGACCACTGCTCCGCCAATTGCCGCCACTGGGGCCGCCGTCAGCACGCATCCCGCCAGCACCGCTTCGACCATCATCAACTCCTCAATAACCCGCCTGTCAATACAGGAAAATTGTAGCACGTTACCTGATTCGGGAGAATCTTATAGAGATACCTCATGCGGTCAACGGTATGATCTTGAAATGGCTCACTGGACATTCCTGACCAATCACGCACACGTTCTGCTCTGCGTTTCCGAGAACCCGAACGTTCGTCTGCGCGATATCGCCGACATGGTGGGGATCACCGAGCGCGCCGCGCAACGCATCGTCACTGAATTAGAAGACGCGGGATACCTGGAGCGGGTGCGCGAGGGCCGCCGCAACAGCTATCTCTTGAACACCGCGATGCCCCTACGCCACCCGCTGGACAGCGACCACCGCATCGGGGAACTCCTCGCAACGTTCTCTCATCACTCCAGCCCGGGATAGGTGACCGCGATATCGCTCGCAAATCGCGGCCCGGCCCCGTGCCAGCCAGGCGGTGCCGGGCCCGAACCACGCCCAAGGCCGGTCCCCTTACGAAACGTTAAGTGGCGGCCACGGAAAAAATTTACGTAAGAATTGTCAGGATCACGAGTCCAACGAGACCGAACACGCGGGCACAGATCAGCTTGACTGACTTTCCGGGCTGCTGCACACACGATTCCCGCACCGTCGACGCTGATCGGGGCGGTTTTGACTGGTGCAATTGTCCCCCGTCCTGTGGTTCAGCATGCTGCTCGCAGTGCTGAATACGACTACGACGCCCCCGAGCGGCCCACAGCGCAGGCAAGGCCCGCGTTGCCCGCCAGATACCGCCCAAACTCGGCGCTACGACATCGCGATCCGCAGTGATCTGGTCGAGCCCCGCGGTGAGCTGATGATCGGTGGAGGAGGTAGGTACCGGTACAGGCTGGACCGGGAAATACCGGATTAGCCCCGATCTGGCATATGGCACGCCGTTTTGAACAGGGTCGCCGAACTTGAACCCAGGATTGACGGTTTGCGGCGGACCCTATTTGCTTGTCGATCCTACGCGTCGAGACCTGGACTGATCTCGATTTGACCAGGAGTTCCCTGCAGTATTTGCCACTTTCTATCGCAGTGCCCCGGGCCTACGGCGCGCGCCAAGCTCGTTGCTCCCTGTGAGCGAATTCGAAGAATGTTGTGGCGGGCTTCCCTGTGAGCTTTCGAACGGTTCTGTTCGGGAAGGCGGAAATGTTGAAGCGGACGATGCGGTAGATCATCTTTTGCACTGCGATGTAGTCGGCCGATTTCCCTTGCTCGGCGAGACGGTACAGATAGTCACGTTCGCTGGGGCGGGCGTAGCGGATGTCCCGGACGAGCACGTCGGTGAGGATTCGAGCGATTTTCTGATAGGTGAGAGTCTGTTCACCCGAGAGCGTGTACGCGGTGCGCAGATGTCCTTCCTCGGTGAATACCGAGGCGGCAACGGTGCCAATGTCTCGGGCGTCGATGAATGCCGTGAACGCCCGCCCCGCGGGTACGTAGATCTCGTTCCGATCGCGAATCTCCTGCCGGTACGTCGTTGAGAGGTTCTGCATGAAGAAGTTCGGTCGGAGGAATGTATAGGGTGCGTGTGAATTCTTGAGGTACTGCTCGACGGCTTGGTGGGGGGTTGACGTGTTGCTCTGCACGCCTTGCAGCGAAAGGAACACGATCTGCCGGATGTTTCGGCGCTCTGCCGCATCGATGAGAGGAAATAGGAAGGTGCGCATGTCTTCGATAGCGGGCGGACGCATGAGGAAGAGCCGATCGCATCCGTCGAGCGCGTCCTCGAGTTCGTCACCTTTCATTCCGAAATCAAATCGACGCGGCTCAGCACCAGGGGGGATCCGTGCGGCATCCGACTCGTGCCGGGAAGCGGCGACCACCCGGGTGCCCCGCTCGAGGAGGGAGTCGATCACAGCCGAGCCGACGATTCCGGTTGCGCCTGTGACGAAGACTGCCTTGTCGTTCATGAATGCTCCACGATCTGCGTGAGCGCGGTTGCTGCGGCGGCGAGTTCGGTGTCCGTGAGGACGTCGAAGAGAGGAAGGAGTCGCTCCACAGTGTCGGCCTCAAAGCCCGTGACCGCTGCGGCGGCGGCGCTGGTCAACTTGATGAACCGCGATCGTGCGTCATCAGGGTTGGCTACGGTATGCACAAGATTTTCGCTTCGCAGGCCTTCGATCAGCTGGGTGACCGCTCCCGGCGTTACGCCGAGCGAGTTTGCGAGCCGGCCCGGCGTAACAGGCCGCCGGTCATGAGCGACCACGTACAAGGCCTGCAGTTGAGTGCGTGTCAGGCCACGTCCCTCGAACGGGATGCGTCGCTCCGCCGCCATCGCGCCACTGAGCACTATCACGGCTTCGAGAACGGCGGCGACCCGATCCAGTCGTCCTCGAGCGGTCATCAGTTGCTCACGAATGGCATCTCGTGGATGAATGCGCGGTCCTCGACCTGGGTGAGTATGAAGTCGGCAAGATCATCACGACTGATCTGGGTGCTGGAGTTCACGCCGACCCAGCCGACGCGGTAAGCACCCGTGCCGGGTGTCTCCATGAGTCGCGGTCCACGCACGACCGTCCAGTCAAGACCGCTGGATTGCAGGACGAGGAGATGCGCTTCAGCATCGGCGAGAACGTGACCCGACAGGATTTTCAACAGTAGGAGAATGACCTTGTCGGGCACCTTGGGATGGTCCCGGTCATCGGCGCGCAAACCACCGCCGGAGAGCGTCACGATGCGGCGCACACCGTGCTGCTTCATCGCTGCGACGATGTTGCGAGTGCTCTCTGCCAACAGGGTCATTGGCGAACCCTTGACCTGACCTAACAGGCTGAGCACGACATCGGAGCCGGCGACGACGTCATCGACGGCGGCCGCGTCGAGTACGTCCCCACGAACGATGGTGAGTAACGGATGGACTCTCACCGTGCCAGGTTCGAGCCGATCAGGGTCTCGCACCAGAGCGTGAACGGTTTAGCCGGCGGCGAGGGCTCGACCGAGCACCCGGCGGCCCGTCTTTCCTGTCCCACCAAAAAGAGCGATTGTTGTCATCAAGTTAGTTTAGCAACTTAAGTACATCGCGTTGTTTTACGTTCCTGTGAAGGACACCAGAGGGTTTGTGGTCGACCGGGCACACAGACGGCCTACTCGCTTTGTTCAGTCTTGAGTTCGCGGCAACGCGACGTGCGTGTTCCGCTGTCCGACATCAACGCAGCAGCCCAATCGAGACTGCGGGTCACGAGATGCAAGCCTTTCAGGGGGGCCTCTCGGCGGGGAAATGTCCTGGAGCACGCGCCGCTCGCCGGTCTCGGACGTTGAGCGATTCGATCGCATTGGTGAAGCGGCTCACCGGGAAAATATTGGGTCATAGGACAGGAACAGGGTGAACTTTCCGCAGGCTGACTCCCGCAACCGGATTATCGCACCGTATTTCTTGCCTCAGATCTGGGTCAGATCATCCGACGCCGCGCGCGGCGTCGACGGTCGGAGCGGTGTAGATCGGTTTCACGGATCACGTCACCGCTTCCCAATCCTACTTCGAGGCAAGCTCACGCGACTGAGCCGCTCACGTCTGGCACGCCCGGCGAGAGATGGCACGTGTCGTGGTAGTGTCTAGGACCCCATCGAGACGGTTGCACGGGGCAATCAACGACGAGGTTCCATACGACGAAGGAAGACATGCCAATGAAGACAACCCTGATGCCGCAGACCGATCTCCAAACGTCCAATGTCATCCTCGGCCTGATGCGCATCGCACCGCTCAGCGACGCGCAGATTCGCGACCTGGTCTCCGCTGCCCGCGACGCTGGAATCAACTATTTCGACCATGCGGACATTTACGGCGACACGAGGCACGGGTGCGAGCGTCGTTTCGGCGACGCGGTGACTTTCTCGCCCGCCGATCGCGAGGCGGTCGTCATCCAGTCGAAGGTCGGCATCCGTGACGGATTCTTCGACTTTTCCAAGCAGCACATCCTGGCAACCGTGGATGAATCCCTCGCGGCGCTGCAGCTCGACTACCTCGACACCCTGCTATTGCACCGGCCTGACACGCTGGTCGAGCCCGAGGAAGTGGCCGCAGCGTTCGACGAGCTGCACACCACCGGAAAGGTGCGGCACTTCGGCGTCTCCAATCAGACGCCCGGCCAAACTGACCTCCTGAAGAAGCACGTCAATCAGCCACTCGCCATCAATCAGGTGCAACTGAGCATCACGCATGCGCCCCTCATCGCGCAGGGCGTCGCGGCCAACATGGCGGGGCTTGAGCAGTCCATCAGCCGCGACAACGGCCTGCTGGACTACAGCCGTCTCAACGACATCACCCTGCAGGCCTGGTCGCCTTTCCAGAGGGGCTTTTTCGACGGTGTCTTTCTGGGCGACCGCAAAAATTTCGCCGAGCTCAACGACGTGATTGATGAGCTCGCGGCAAGCTATGCCGTGCCCACCTCGGCGATCGCCGTGGCGTGGATCACCCGGCATCCGGCCAACATGCACGTCGTGCTCGGCACGACGACTATCGCACGTGTGCAGGAGTCCGCCCTCGGGTCCGACCTGCCGCTCACCCGCCAGGAGTGGTACCGCCTCTTCACCGCCGCCGGTCACGCGCTACCGTAGCCCGCGCCCGACGAGCGTTGGGTTCACGGCCTGTGCATCGGCGAAGGGACGTCATCTCGACCGTAATCGGTGCGTTGCCCGGTCCGACCGAGAATCGCACGCGGGTGTCTGCTACGGCACACTCTTGGGCACACCGAGAGTGACACGAACCGTCCGATGAGTGTCGACGGCGATCACTGTTCCGAGAATGACCACTGAGAGTGCCATCGAGGCCAGGACGTCTGTGGCCCAGTGGTAGCCGAGATACAGACGGCTCGACGCGGTGGCGACGATGAGCAGTGCCGCCACAACGTACGCTGCCGCGGCCATGCGGGGGTTGCTCCGTCGGGAGAACACTAAGAAGGTCAGGATGAGGAGGAAGTCGCAGGCGCCAAGAACATGACCCGACGGGAACGAGAACGTCGTGTCCGGGCCATTCAACATCAGGTCCACGGGTGGCCGACTTCGTCCGACAACGCGGGTTATGATCTGCACGACCACTACTCCGGTGAGAGTGCCGGCCGCAAGGAGAAGCGGCCGCCACGAATGCTTGGCGAAGATACCCCAATTCACCGTGACCACCAGCACGACGAGGGGAAGAACGACGGGCCCGAAGAGTACCGTGAGCGCCACCATGATCAGTGTCAGGGTCTCCGTCCGGCTTCCATTGATCCACGCCTGGATCCCAGTGTCCATCATGGAGACGACGTCGGGGTGAAGGACCTCCCACAGGAGCGCCAGGAGACTGACAAGACCGACAAGGATGAGGGATCCCGCGATCACGTACAGCTTCAGCTTCGTCGCGGCCGGGACGATTCGGTCTTCCACGAAGAGTCTCTTGTAGATCTTCGTTCCCCAGGTATTACTCGGTGCTGACGCTGGGCCGCTCATGCTCCGGCGACCCGTCTGCGTTCCTTTTCCAGGTCGTAGTCGGGTCGTGGCCAGTGCAGTTTCAACTCGCGCAGTTTCATGAGGATGATCTGCTGCACCGCGAGCCGGGCGTACCACTTGTGGTCGGCGGGAATGACATGCCAGGGCGCTTGGCTCGTGGACGTTCGTTCGAGAGCAATCTGGTACGCCTCCTGCAGCGACCGCCACCGTTCACGGTCATCGACGTCGCTTGGGTTGTATTTCCACAGCTTCGATGAACGGTGGAGCCGGGCGACTAATCGCCTCTTTTGTTCTTCCTCGCTGATCTGAAGCATCACCTTGACGATTGAGGTTCCGTTGTCGATGGCATACTGCTCGAACGCGTTGATCTTGCCGTACCGTCCTTCGATGGTGTCTGGGTCTGTGAGGTGACGCACCCGGGCCGCGAGCACGTCCTCATAGTGGGATCGATCGAAGACGCCGACCATTCCCGGTTCGGGGAGGCGTTTGCGCACCCGCCACAAAAACCCGTGACGCAGCTCTTCGGCGGTGGGCACTTTGAAGCCGTGCACGCTGACGCCGGAAGGATTCATCCCCGCGAGGGCATGGGTGACGATCCCTCCCTTCCCGGAGGTGTCCATCCCTTGCAAGACGATCAACAACGATCCTGTCCCCCCAACCGTGCTATTGGCGAAGAGTTTGCCCTGCATCTCGCCGAGAATGCGACTCTGCTTCAGAAGCATGGCCGTGCCCGTTCGTTTCGAGGCGTCGATTGCGGGAGTCGTTGCCGGGTCGACCTCCGTCAGCTGGAATCCCGACTCCACCCGGTGGATCTCGCTTGGCTCTTCTGACCACACTGGCTTGGGCATAGGTGATGGTATCTCATCGGGCGGCTCGCAGACACTGTGCCTCGTGAATGACGCCTCAGTGACGGGGGCCACCCGCAAGGCGAAGAACAGCACACCGCTACGCGGTCTGCCCCGGTCAGGCGTCGCCGTCAACGGTCTGGCGCACTCGACGGTGATCGTCGCCGGCCTCGGGGAGTCCGCCGACTTCGGATTCGGCTCTCACCGTCGATTTTCGCGGCCAACGGCGCCCACACGACTATCGCGACACCGACTCCGAGCAGCAACGCACCGAAAGTGTCGGTCAGCCAGTGTGCCCCCAAATAGGTGCGGCTGATCATCATCACCACGGTGTAGACCGCTCCGGCAATCCATACCCAAACCCGGGGAAACACAATGGCCAGGACAAGTGCCACGGTCGCCGCATTGGCGACGTGTCCGGACGGGAACGAACCAAAGTCCACATTAACAAGGATGGTGTCTGGCCGTGCGCGCCCGAATAGGTGCTTGAGCAGCTGGACGGTGCCACCGGTGACCACGGTGGCGATCAGGAAGTACAGGGCAGCCCACGGGCGCTTGACCAGTAGCAATGCGCCGATGATTGCGACGGGCACGATCAAAGTCGCGATCACACCTCCACCCAGGTAGTTCATCACGAGCGCCAGGAAACCCCAGACCGGCGCCCGGTTCTCGACCAGCTCCGTCATCCATTGGGTATCGATGGAGAGCGGCATTCCATGGTCGCGCACAACGATCAAGGCTCCCAACGCAATAACCAGACCCAACGCGACAAATCCGCTCACCAGGGGCCACACTCGACGGACATGTTTCGCGCGGTGGGTGGCGGCAGTTTCCGGATCCTGGTTGATCATGAGCCAATGCTAGGACTTTCGGCAGGTGAAGCGGCAACGAACAGATTCCCGGCCTCCTCCGCCGGCTAAAGTCGTCCCATCGCCGTTTCCGGTCGACGGTACCCCACGGCATCCACACTGCTATTCGATGCACGGATGCCAGGAAAGATCCGGGTGGACCGATGACGGCAACGAACCGTGAGAACACGTCGCCTTCTCTGACCGCGGCCGTGATCTACCACCCGATCGGGGTCGACCGCAAGGCGATCACGTCCGCAATCGCGGTGGAGGAAAAAGCCCCCGGCTGGAACCCAACACGGTATTGTCCGACCATCGAGGAAGACGCCGGGCCGGGCGCTTTGCGGCCAGCCCAGCGTGCCGAAGCGGACATGGTCATCGTCGCGGGCGGCGACGGAACCGTTCCGGCCATCAAGGAAGTCGTACAGGACAGAGACGCAACACTGGCCCTGGTACCGTCCGGAGCGAGAAATCTCTTCGCACGCAACCTAAACCTCGCCCTAGACGACACAGCGCGTTCGATACACACGGCTTTCAACCGGGTGGATCGCCCCGTCGACGTTGGCCCCGTCGACGTTGGCCCCGTCCACGTTGGCCTCATCGAGAGTCGCCACGGAGATGAAACGCTGACCAACCACGCCTTCCTGATCATGGCCGGACTTGGACTTCACGCGAAAATGACGGTCAACACCGACGAGAACTTCAAGAAGACGGTTGGGTGGCTGGCGTACTTAAGTGTCATTACGAATGGCGCTCATAGCTCTTGAGTGAACTCCGTGTCAGATACCAACTCGACCCCGAGCGGGTGCGCGCCGTTCACGCGCACACCATCATCATCATCAAAAATTGCGGATCCCCGCAGGCCAATGTGCTTCTGCTTCCAGACGTGGCCCTGGAAGACGGGAACTCTGATGTCGCGGTCCTGCGCCCGGAAGGGGGCATCGGATGGTCATAGATCGCGGTGAAAGTCTTCTGGGAAAGCGGCGTTCTTCAGCGCGGCAAGGTGGGCCGATCACCGACCGGCCGGCGGGTACGTGTACCGCAGCCGGAGTCCATTCCTGCGGCAGCAAGGCACGACATGGGTCGAAAGACAGGCCAGCGCGTCCGACAACGAACTGAGAAGGAACCAGCCAAAGCCTCTGGTGAGAGCCATCAGTTCGAAGACAGGGTCTGTCTTCCTCGTTTGCTCGATGAAGGCGAGCATTCTCTACAGGATCGAGTACTCGGTTGACTCAGGCTGGGCACGTTTCGGCGCCGGGTGTCCGCCAGGGTCTCGGCCACCGTGTCCTCCTGGGCGGTCCGGTCGGTCAAACGGATCAGCGATTGCGGCCCGACAAGGTGCGGACCAGCCACGCGATGATCGCGATGATCAGGAGGACAGCGCCAATCCAGAGCAGGAATTGGAGGGCCTGAACGAAACCACCCACCAGGAGCAGGACAACCGCGATGATGGCGACGATGACAAAAAGGTTCATGGGATGCTCCCTGGTCGTGGCGAAGAACGGTGGCGCTACCGGGGTCTGGGACAACAAATGCTTTGACTGCGAGTAAGACAGAGAACGATGGCGATGTCAAGAGCACTGGCGTGCCCCCTCCTGGACTAGGCGTCAGTCGAACGAGTCGGGGGCCCTTCGAGCCGGGAGCGCAGGGCTGCGAGGATGCGGGAGATATCTATTGCGATGGCGGTCGCGGCGCCCATGGATGTCGCCGACGCGGAGTCCCGCCGTTCGTCCAGTTCGGTCATGAGGGACGCGGCCGCGTCCACAGCAGCGGAATACGCCGTCAGTTCCGTGTCTTCCGAATCCCAATCGCGAAGCAGCCCAGCCACCGCGTCAAGAGCCAGACTCAGCGACGGGCGCAACTCCGGTCTCAGCTCGACGTCGATCGGCGTGCCCCAGACCGCCCCGGTAAGGACGTCCGTGAGATCCCGCACGTGAAACGTGACGGTTTCGAGGGCAGTCATGTCCTCGAAGTCAGCGCTCAGATCTCGATGGTGGGTCAAAGCCCGCGGATTGACTTTGCGACTCTCGTCGGCTTGGTGCAACGCTGCCCGCACGTCACGGGAAACGCTGACCAGGGCGTCATTGCGGGATGCCCAGCCATCGCGCTCCGGCGGCCAGCTCTCGGCCAAGGCTTCGGCGACCTCGGACAGATGATCTGCCAGCACCGAGCGATAGTTCGAGAGCTCCCGGCCCACTGCATCGAGGCTCAGCGCGGGAAAGATCAACATATTGACCAGGAGCCCGATCACAATGCCGAAGCTGATTTGCGAGAGGTATCCGATCGAGTACGCGTCGGCGTTCGGGCCACCCACGATGAGCACGAAAAGCGCCGTGACCGGAATGAATTCGCGGTTCGCGCCGAACCACCCGGTGGCAGCAATCAGCGCACCCAGGCCGACGACGAGCGAAATAGTCACTACGTTCGGCTCGCTGACAACGAGCACTGCCGCTGCGAGCAGAATCCCGACTGCAAGGCTGCCGAGGGTTTGCAGGGCATTCCTCATCGAACCCATGAGCGTGGGGTACATGCTCACGAGGGCGCCGAGCGGCGCGTAGTAGGGGTAGTCGTCGGCGACCCCGGGCAAGTACGGCGCGACGGACCAGGCAATGCCGACGGCGACGGCGGCTTTGGCCGCCTGCAACATGCGAGACCTGGTTATCTGCGATTTAAGCCGCCACGCCGTTCTTTTCACTGGTGCCAGTGTTATGCCTGTCATTGTGTTCCCATTCAATCGCCGTGCCCATGTGGTCGCGCGTTGCCCCGTAACCGTAATCGTTGACGGTAGGCCATGTGTTGCGGTTCGGCTCTCTGCGTCGCCGAAAGCCGAGAGCTTCCACGGTAAGCCAACAGGCACCCCAAAATACTGCGGAGGTTCACCAATGAGCGAAAAATCAAGCGAACAGTGAAGGTGGACTTTATCTTCTTCGCGTGCGGCACAAGGAGCCGCTCCGACTTTTACAACCAGTCGAGCGGATGACGTCATTGTCGAGTTCGGTGAAGTATCGCATTACGGGACGGCGAAGCGTAGAAGCGTTGCCCAGAATCCCGACGGCGGCTGGCACTCGGTTGGCTGGCAATCAGTCCTTGAGACGCTCGTTGCCGAACGCGACGTCGCCCTGACGCGATATGCCTGGCTGATCAGTGGGAGTGCGGATGACCGAGTCGACCTCGTGCAGGATACCCTGGTCAAGACCTTCGGCCGCCTGCGCAACGGCTCAAGGTCGTCGCCAGCGGAACCCGGCTCGCCAACGACCGGGCTCTGCTCCAGAAATTGGCAATACCTGCTGGTCTCCTTCGTCGCGCCACCCGTCCAAACCAAACACCCGGGTGCGCTAGCAGGTCAACCACGTTTCGGGAGAGACCACCAGCTGGGCGCCCTACGCTGCGGTATCGGCAATCTGCTGCACCGCACGGGTGAGCGACTCCTCAAGGTCAACAACGGCAGGTGGGTGTCGGATAAACGCAACCGCCGTGTCGGTCACAGAACTACGCGGTGCCATGAGCTCGCTTCTCTGCCGCGAAATACAGTTCTGGGCGACGATCAGCATGAACGTCATTGAGTTCGCTGATCGTCTTGTTGCGCGCCTCACTGAGATCGAGTCGTGCAAGATGTATCCCGGCTTTGCCAAGGCCGAGTGTCGTGAGGGGGAAGCCATCGGCATCCACGATCACGCTGCCGCCCAGCCAGTCCTGCCCTCGTTCACGCCCGGCACGATCAGCTGCGGCAACAAACATGCGGTTCGTTGCCGCAGCTGCCTGAACTTTGACGACTTCGATGGGCCGCTCACCCTGTGGTGCGGGATAGAGCGGCCAATTCACGGGGCAGCACAATAGATCTGCGCCCTCTAACGCCACTGTGCGAACCCACTCGGGAAATTCGAGGTCATAACAAACCATCACACCGATGCGCCCCACCGCAGTGTCAACAACCGGGGGAACGCCCGTACCCGGCGTGAACAAGTCAGCTTTTTCGGTATTCCAGAGGTGCGCTTTGCGGTAACACGCTCTCACCCCGGTCGAATCGACGATCACAGCAGAGTTGTACACTCTGCGGGCACCTTCCGCCTGAGCGGGATCGGCAGGACGGTCGGAACCTTCTGCCTCGGCAAACCCTCCGACGATGATCAGACCGTACTCTGCAGCGAGAGTCACCCACTCACTAACAGTGGGGCCCACGACCGATTCGGCAACAGCACGCAGTTCGTCGATATCGGCGAACATATAGCCGGTATTAGCGAGCTCAGGAAGAACAACAACCTGTGCACCGGCATCCGCAGCCTGGGTAACAGCAGAGCGCACTGACCGACGATTCGCCTCAACATCGCCGACCACCAGGGTTACCTGGCAGCTTGCAACGGTCACCCGTTTTTCAGTCACTGCGCTCCCCCACTGCGTGTCCGGTGCCCTCGAGCGTGCGCTCGCTGGCTGCGCGGGCAACATCCTCAGCTCTGAGGTCGAGGTTGCCCGAGAAGACGTAGTACAGCACTCCCGAAACGAGCAGCCCAACGACAAACGAGAGGTCAGCACCACCCAAGGCGGCAGCGGCAGGACCCACATAAAACGACGTGTAGAAGAACGGAATCATTGCCACAAACCCAATGAGATAAGCGGTAACTCCGCGCCAAGCCCAATTGCCGTAGATGCCCTTCGGTGTGAAGATCTCGGCAATTGCGTACTTACCGTGCCGAACCAGGTAGAAGTCCACAAGGTTCACAGCGGTCCACGGCACGAGGAAGTACAGCATCATGATCACGAAGTCGGTGAAGCTCCCCAAGTAAGCATCCGGAATCAGCAACGCGATCAGCAGTGTGAGCAGTCCAACAGCGCTGAGGCCGATGACCCGCAAGCCCTGAGTTGGGCGAACCCGCTTGAACCCGTCAACCGCGCTTGTGCCGGTGAGCATTGCGCCGTACGCGTTCACACCCATTATCGACAGCAAGGCAACAACCGAGAGGAGCACGGCGAAGGTGCCGAAGCCGGGGAAGAGAGTGTCGCCTACTTCCTTGACGGCACCGATGGCATCCGCATTCGGGATGTTCGCTGCCAGCAGCGCGCCGAGCGACATCAGCCAAATAGCTGACCCCGCAGCCCCCACATAAACCCACGTGATGAGCTTGGGGGCAGAGACGTTTTGCGGCAGGTAACGTGTGTAGTCGGAGACATAAACCGCGTAGCTGATGTTGTAGCCAGCAGCAAGTGAGAACTGCACCAGGAACGCGGTGGTGTTCCACCCGAGGGTCGTCTCGTCGGTTGCAAGAGCAGCGCCAACACCCGAGTAATTGACGATTGCCAGCACCGTGATGATAGAGAAGACAGCTACCAGAAGGCCGGTCAGCCAACGCTGAATGAAATGGAGCAAGTCGTGACCGATGACCGCGATCACAATCGATACAGTGATCAGGATCGGATACCAAACAAGCTTGTTACCCGGCAGTACCAGTTGCAGACCCTGGGTTGCGAGAATCACATCAAATACAAGAAATCCAACGTAGACGAATACTGTGGCCGTGAAGGGCACGATCACGCCACGCCGCCCAAACTGGGCGCGCGACTGAATCATCTGTGGGAGCCCCATCCGTGGGCCCTGATTGGCATGAAATGCCATGAAGAAGGTACCGATTCCGGCACCAAGAACAACGGCGAGAATGCTCCACCCAACACTGAGCCCTAGGACGGGGCCGATGAAGCCAGTAACCAGGGTGGGCAACACAAAATTGCCGGCAAACCAGAATGGTCCCTGGTGCCAAACTTTGCCGTGCCTCTCGGCGCGGGGTACGTAGTCGATCGAGCGTGTCTCCAGAATGGAGTCACGCTGCGCCGACGATACAGGTGCGGTTGACATCATTGTCCTCTCGATTATGCGTTGATTTCGCGATTTCACACCGAGGTTTACGGGGCGGGCGTGGTGTTGGCGATGCGCGCTGTGCTGGGCGTCATCGCCGAAATGATTTCATAGGCCACGTGGGATGCGGCCACGGCCGTGATCTGCGCGTGGTCGTAGGCGGGGGCAACTTCGACAACGTCCGCCCCCACAATGTTGACGTTGCGCAGTGCGCGCAGCATCGCCAGCAACTCACGGCTGGTCATTCCGCCAGCTTCTGGAGTTCCTGTTCCGGGCGCGTGAGCGGGGTCGAGCACATCGATGTCGACCGAAACATAGACGGGTCGATCGCCGAGTCGGGCGAGCATCCGTTCAATCGCAGGCTGGAGACCCTCGGTCTCAAGCTCTGCGCTGGAGATGATTGCGAAGCCGAGTCGCGCGTCGTCGCGAAGGTCATCGCGTGAATACAAGGGACCGCGGATGCCTACGTGCATGCTCGCCTGCATGTCAATAAGCCCCTCTTCCGACGCCCGACGGAACGGGGTGCCATGAGTGACGGGTGCACCGAAGTAGGTGTCCCACGTGTCGAGGTGGGCGTCGAAGTGCAGCACTGCAATCGGTCCGTGACGCTTGGCGACTACCCGCAGAAGGGGAAGCGCGATGGTGTGGTCGCCACCGATCACGACCAGTCGCTTGCCATCGGCGCTCAATTGGGCGGCACCCTCCTGAATCTGGGCCACGGCCTCGCTGAGGTTGAAGGGATTCGCGGAAATATCGCCGGCATCCACCACCTGCTGGGTACTGAACGGAGTGACATCTTGCGCGGGGTTGTACGGTCGCAGCAGTCGTGACGCTTCGCGCACGTGGGCCGGCCCGAAGCGGGCACCGGGTCGGTAGCTGACGCCACTGTCGAAGGGAACACCGACGACCGCAATATCTGCATGCGAAACGTCTTCGATGCGGGGTAAGCGGGCGAATGTCGCGATTCCGGCGTAACGAGGCGCGATGCTCGCGTCGGCTGGTCCGATCGGTTCAGTCTGGGTCGTCATGGATGCCACTTTCTTTCGTTGAGCCGAATGAGATACTTATGCGAAACATAATATGCATATTAGGCAACACGGCGCTCCAATGATTGTGTCGGCATCCGCTGTGCCTGTCAATATGGATAAGAAATCGTCTCCAGCCGAGGAGTTCCATGCGTCCGTTGCACCCAACCCCCTCAGAGAAACGCGTCCGTGTCGGAGCGCGCCTCCGAGCGAGCCGCCGGGCTCAGGGCCTCACGATCGCACAATTGGCGGACGCAACCCGCCTGACCAAGGGGTTTATCAGCCGAGTCGAGCGCGACGAAACCTCGCCAAGTGTTGCAACACTACTCACCATTTGCGAAGTACTCTCACTGCCGATCGGCACACTTTTCGAGGCGTCCGAAACCGAACTCGTTCAGCTCAAACAAGCACCATTGATCAATATGGGCGGCCGCGGCGCGGTTGAGCGCATGATCACCCCGCGCGGACAATCCAAGATCCAGATGCTGCGGTCAACGCTGCAACCCGACGCCGACGGTGGAGACAAGCTCTACACCGTCAATTGCGATGTCGAGGTCGTGCACGTCATCAGCGGTAGCTTTGAAATTCAGTTCACCGACCGCACCGTCGCCCTCGTCGCCGGCGACACGATCACGTTCCCCGGTCGCGAACTCCACAACTGGAAAAGTACCGGAACCGTGGAGGCCGAAGTGCTGTGGACCCTCGTGCCCGCAGCGTGGAGCGGCGCGGTCTAGCCTCGCACGGGCTCGCGCAGCGGCTCGGCTCAACATGGATGCTGCCGGCCGCAGCCGTATCCATTACGGCAAGCAGTTATTGGCACTGTTTTGCACCGCCATCAACGGCTCGCGATGGTCGCCGAATTCGAAACCGACCTGATTCCGTTCAGGAACACGCGAGGGAACGCCGGTCGCTACAGCGGCCGCCCGGCCGGCTCCGCAAAAAGAAACCCAAACTGTCTGAAGCAACGGAGAAGCACCTGGTCGAGGTCTGCCAGCGAGGCGAACAAACCAGCTACAGAAGATTACTGAAGAGGACGGTTAGCTTGTCATGCGTGGCAGCGATCGAGAGCCTCAGAAAGCTTTCGTTTGTCCAGGCGGGTTCTTGGAGCCTCTACTAGAGTCCGTCGAGTTGTCGGCTTCGCTAGTGGCTCTACCACGTCAACAACCGCTGCACAGCGGCCGGCTCTGCACCAACCGGTCACGCATCAACTACCACGCGGTGCGGCAGCCCTGCCGGCGTCACGCAAGTGACGGGCGATTATGGCGACGATTTGAGCGCCCTCCGATAGAGATCTTGAGGTCCACGAGTCGCCGAAGATGCACCATCCGGGAGCGGGTGAACGAGAAAGCGCAGCTGCCGTGCCGTCGGGGATGGCAGGACACCGCAGCTGCGCTTGCGCAAAGATCACGCGCGGATGCCGTGCTGGCGGGGCGGCGCTGCCGCCGCCAGCTTGCTACTTCGAAAGAAAGTCGAGGACGATTCGGTTCCATTCCTCGGTGTGGCTGACGGTGACACCGTGGGGCGCGCCGGCAACCACGTACAGCTCGCTGTGCGCAATGGCGGTGTGCGTTCGCGCGCCGGATCCCTCGAACGGCACGACGCCGTCGCCTCCGCCGTGGATGACGAGCGTGGGCACGGTGACCTTCGGGAGGTCGTCGCGGAAGTCGGTCGTACCGAACGCGGTCATGCACGCCAAAGCGGCGGTCTTGTCGGATTGCAGTGCGATCTGCAAGGCCTCCTGGCGCTCGGCCTCCGTGACCCTCAGCTCGCCGTCGACGGAGAAGAACTGGGTCGTGAAGTCGTCATAGAATTCCTCCTCGTTCGCGGTCAGCGCCGCGGCCATCTTCGCCGCTGCAGCAGGCGAGAGAGGGCCGTCCGGGTTGTCGACTGCGGTCAGGAGGTACGGCGGGACCGCCGAGGCGAAGACCACGGAGTGCAAGCGTTCGGTGCCGTACTTGGTGAAGTAGCGGGCCACCTCTCCGCCGCCCATGGAGAAGCCGACGAGGGTGACGTCGTTCAAGTCGAGTTGGACAAGCAGTGTGTGGAGGTCCTCGGTGAGGGTGTCGTAGGTGTAGCCGGTATGGGGCTTGTCGCTGCGGCCGAATCCGCGGCGGTCATAGGTGATGACGCGGTAGCCGGCGCCGGCGAAGGCGGGGACCTGGCCTTTCCAGGATTCCCCGGACAGCGGCCAGCCGTGGATGAGGACGACCGGGCGCCCGGTTCCGCCGGTGTCATCGACATGCAGGTTGGTGTCCTTGAAGAGTCCGTGGTGTGCAGTGAACTCGGTCATGATGCATCCTCCTTTTCTTGCCGCCGGTCGGCGGCGCTCCTATATTCTCCGGCGCGCGAACTGATTTGGTGTGGTTTCGATCACATTGACCGAGATGACTTGACCGTACGAGGCTGCATGGCGTCAAGTCTTTTGTGTAAGTGTTGTGAATTTGGTTAGAGGTGGGGGTTGATTCGGTCTGGGTAGGCTAAGGCGAGTTGGCTGAGGGCTTGCTTCCAGTTCGTGGTGACTTGGCCTTCGACGAGGCGGCCTTCGGCTTTGCGTTTGGTCTCTCGGGTGCGGCCTCGTTCCTTCGCTCGTTCGCGGGCGCGTTTGTCTTCAATATTGCAAATGGCCAGCCAGAGCATCTTGATCGCGGCGTCATCGCTGGGAAAGTGGCCGCGGTTCTTGGTCACCTTGCAGAGCTGGACGTTGAGCGATTCGATGCTGTTCGTCGTGTAGATCACCCGGCGCAGTTCCGGCGGGAACGCGAGGAACGGGGTGAATCGTTCCCGCGCATCTTCGAACGTTTTCACCGTCGCCGGATACCTCAGGCCAAGGTCGGTGGCCGCGAAGGCGGCCAGTTCGTCGAGGGCGGCGTCGGCGTTGACGGCCGTATAGATCGGCTTCAAGGCGGTCGCGACCTTCTTGCGGTCTTTATAGTTCACAAAGCGCATGCTCGCCCGCAGCAGGTGCACAACACACGTCTGAACGGTCGTGCTCGGCCACGTCGCTTCGATCGCTTCAGGGAATCCGGTCAAGCCGTCGCAGCAGACGATGAGGACGTCCTTCACGCCGCGGTTAGCGAGCTCGGAGCAGATGCCGGCCCAGAACTTGGCGCCTTCACTCTGCTGCACCCAGATGCCCAACACGTGCTTGATCCCGTCCATGTCAACGCCGACAGCGATGTGCGCGGCCTTGTTGCGCACGTGCGCGCCATCACGGATCTTCACGATCAGAGCGTCCAGGTAGATGACCGGGTAGAGGACCTCCAATGGCCGCTGCGGCCACTCCAGAACGGCGTCGAGGACCTCGTCCGTGATTTTGGAGATCGTCTCACGAGAGAGGTCCGTACCGATCGTGTTGATCAGATGCGTTTGAATATCGCGGATCGTCATCCCGCCGGTATAGAGCGAAATGTTCATGTCGTCGAGGCCGCCCAGGCGCCGCTCACCCTTGGGCACCAGGCGAGGGATGAAGCTCCCACTGCGGTCTCTGGGGATGTCAAGCTCGAGGTCACCGACCTCCGTCGAGACCGTCTTGGGCGATGTTCCGTTACGCGAATTCGAATAGAGACGCGCCTCGGGGTTGCCCTTCTCGTAGCCGAGGTGCTCGGTCAGCTCGGCTCGCAAGCCGCCCTCCAAGGCTGCCTTGATTAGGCCAGGGATGAAGCCGCCCTCGCCGGTGAGTTGCAGCTGTCCGGCGTCGATCTTCGCGAACAATCCGTCCAAGGCACCGCTATCGCGCAGCTCTTGGATCGCGTCGGCCGCCGCACGCTGCGACGGGGACTTCGGTGACTTACGTAGTTCTTTACGATCCGATGCCATGACCATGATTTTCACAATCCTTCAGTTGGATCCGCAACCCCTTACACAGACCATCGGACACCCTCCCGAACTGCTCTTTCAGGTCCTCACCGAGAGAGAAGAGAACAGCTCCATCGCGATTACCTCTAACGAATCCTTCTCCGGATGGACGAAGACCTTCACCGACCCCAGGCTGTGTGCAGCGATCGTCGACCGGCTCACCTTCAACGGCACCATCCTCGAAACCGGCACCGACTCCTAGCGTCTCGCCCATACGGAGAAACAGCGTGACGATCAACGCTGATGAGACGCGACTGGGCTTCGGATCACAGTGCCCAAGGGCGACGACGGCTTCTCGTGCGGGTAGGAAGGTGCATTTCTTGGCATCCCAAGACAGCTTCCACAGTCCAGGTTGTCATTCCACACCGGTCGGGCGGGGACAACTCAAGTGGACGTTCGCAGGGCCGCAAGCCGTCGTAGCATCACCCAAGTTCGCAGCGCGGGGCGCCTGACTATCGTGCAACAACGGCCTGCCGTCACCTAGCTAGGTTCGCAGACGGAGCACATATTCCTGTCTGAACTAGGGCAGATTGGCAAATGACGCTGGCAGGAGAACACAACCCGAATATGCAAGCAAGCCGATATATGCGAGGACCATCATGCGCGATAGTCTTCCGCGCGCAGGCTTTTGCTTCGAACTCGTGAAGTGAATCGCGAGGACAAAAGTGTACAAAACAAGTACTGCGAGCAGAAAAAACTCGATTGGTCTCATGTCATCCTCTTTGCGTGCTGTCGAAGTTTTTTCTGAGCCGCGGCCCTATTACTGGATAGTAGGAAAAATAGATAAAGATTGATTCGATCAAATTTCATCTTCCTCCGAGAGCTGGGAGACCGCCTTACACTGCCGCTAAATTTGTACCCTGTACGGTGGCCGCATAGGGCGGGGTGATTCTGATATTGCCGTCTGGGAAGTGGAGCGTGCTGATGTTCTTACCGTGCATGTCGAGGTTACCCACGGCCTGCGAGAGAGTCAGGAGTCGGAGGAGCTGTTCAACGGAGGCCCGGTCGCCGTCGCGCCCCACGACATCCGCTACTCGTTTGAGTGACACTTTGCCGCCGTACCCCTCGTCGAACGTGATGGTCGGGTAGCGCACCGACTGCGGCTTCACGATCTGGGTCGACGGATGCCCCTCGAGAACCTGGAACCAGTGATTATTCTGCCGAGCGGGCACGATCTTGCCCTGCACACCGGCCAGAGAGGTGCGGCCGGACTTCGGCCGGTTGTCAAGAGGAGCGGCCTGGGTGTTGGCCAGCATCCTTCCGACCTCGGCCGCGTCGACGGGGGCGAGGGCAGGCGTGCACGGCTCCCCCGGCGCCTCAGGATCGTAAACCTGAATGGCACCAGCGACGCCCCGACCGAACTGGGCCAGCAGAGCGATGATGTCGTCGGTGGACACTCTGATCTCGGCGGCAAGATTGTCGAGCGCGATGCCCTCAGGAAGGAGCTCGGCGAAGAAGTTGCGCCGCCGCGCGGCCCTGCTGCGGTTGCTGATGAGGTCAAATGGCGCTGACTCCGACAGGATCGTAATGCCGTGCCCAAAAATCTCCACGGCATTTTTCGCGGTGACAAAGTCGAAGGTGCGGCGGTCCGTGCCGCCACGACAATCTCCTTACGAAGGTTTTATCACCTTCAGAATCCCTGACGGGTTTATCACTGTCAATTGACCTGATGGTCTTATTCCCGTCAAGCCACCACGAGCTCCCCGCAGTTGAATATCAACCCGACGTTGACCGTTCGGGATTTCCGGACAGGGGCCGGCATCCGTTTCAAGTTCTAGGCATAAGTCCATCAGGCAGCAAAAATAATGCCAAGCATTGCTGGTGCTTTCGGTCGGGGACACAACTTGGGGAGGGCTGCGTCCCTTCGGGTGTACTTCCCCGGGTATGAGTGGTGGTTTTCCCATGTCGTGGTCCAGCGTGCGATGGTCAGTGAGAGCCGTTCAAAGTTCGTCACCGAAAGACACATCACACGATGGCTCCAGGCCAGTCTGCTCTGCTTGGTCTCCTCTCGAAGAACCAGGACTGGCGCGCGATCCGCGGCCAGGGCCTATAACGGCGCCGGCCACCGCCTTCAACGAGTACTCCAGCCGACTTCCCGCCGGAGGACAGCGTGGCCGGCCAGAACCCTGCTCCGGGCTACGCTTATTGACCGCACGGCAAGTCAGCAGCCCGGTGACTTCCGCCAAAAAAGCCCCGGCTAGCCAGGCACCACATGACTAACCACGCCGCCAGCACCGCACAGTGGCCGGCACGCTCCAGGGCCGTAACGCCTTCAACCGTACTCAATCTCCGCAGCCGGCCCGTCGCCGCACGTTTGCCGGGTCTCAGGCGGTTTCGAGTTCCTTCAGGGCAGCGAGGAGTCTGTGATCGGCATCCGAGGCGACTTCGGAGACAGCCGGAACGTCGCTAAGCTGCACCATAGTCTGCGGGTCGATGGTTTGGATGACGGTGGTGCCGGTGTCCGGTCCACGTCTAATGACGACGTTGCAGGGCAGGAGCAGTCCCATGTCCGGATCCGCGACGAGAGCTTTCTGCGCCAGGGCAGGATTGCAGACCCCCAGGATAAGGTAGTCGCCCAGACCCTGCCCAGCGTCGGACCCGAGTTTGGCCTCAAGGGTGGCGCGGACATCGATTTCGGACAGCACGCCGAAGCCCTGCCCTGAGAGGGCTTCACGGGTCCGGGTTACTGCTTCTCCGTAGGGCAGGGAGACAGTGATGGTGTGTGCGTAGCTCATTTTTTTCTCCTTCATCGGTTTTCCCAGGCGTGCACAGGCTGCGGGGCACTCTGCTCCCGGGCTTCGATCAGGCCGATCATGCCGCTGTCCTCGTAGTCGAGGGTGAGACAACGGTAGACGGTTTTCCCGGTCAAGTCATCGAAGGCGAACCGGGTGCGGACATTGCTGCGGGCCGCCACGTTGACCACGGCCTGCCATGCGGGGACGTCCACGGTCCGGACGCCCCGAGTAAGCCCGTCATGACCGGGCCTCCTCACTTGCAGCGATGGATTCGGCGATCTGCTTGATCGCGGCGAGCGTCTTCGGGATGCCGTCGAGCGCCTGCTGGGTGCGGTCAGTGATCTGAAAGTCTGCTTGGTCACCGAACTTCTCCTCGAACATGGCGATCCCGCCCGGCAGGAACTCCCAGTACTCGCTGAGGATCGTCCCCGTATCCGCTGGGGTGAGGGTGAAGCCCCAACGAACGAAGCTGCCACCCACCACCCAGGCGAACTTGCGACCGCGCTCGGCCACCTCCACCTGCGATCGGGTCTCCCAGGTCCGGTGCGGGAGCTCATTGCGCCCGGTGAACCAGGCACCAACCTGACCAGCCTTGGCTTCGTCGTCCCACCAGCACGTCGTACAGACGGGGCTCCACTCGCCGGTGCGGGTGATGTCGGAGACCATGTCGTAGAGCGTTTCGGCTGACGCCTCGACCATGACAGATTCCTGGTGACGGCGGATGTTTGTCTCACTCATCAGTCTGTCCTCACAGATCGGTCATTTTTCTGCCGCCGGCTGCCGCCATGCCAGTCCTCCTGCTGACCGACCGTATCGGCGTCGACTCCGAACGCTGCAAGCTGTGGCTGCTCCCGCAGGCTTCGTTTGAGCTCGGCGAAACCAGGGAAGCGTGCCAGACCGACCACGTGGTCCCACAACTCGGCGGCCGCGTCATCGCGTGGCAGCCGGCTGATCACCGGCCCGAAGAAGGCCACACCGGCCGGTGGCTCGAAGTGGATGATGGGCGTGCCCACGTCCTTACCTGTCAGCTCGAGCGCCTCGTCAGTCTCCTGCCGGATCTCGAGGTCCCAGGACTCGTCGTCGAGAGCCTCCGCCAGTGCGAGGGGCAGGCCAGCCTCGGACAGAATCGGTTCCACGAACTCACGCGTCCCGCGGCGCTCACGCACCTGGCCGTCGGTGCTGTTGTTGCCCGGGTCTGGGGCGGCGTCGAAGATGTGCGCCCCGAACGCCGCGTACAACTGAGCCATCGACTCGCGACCATGCTCCGCGCGTGCCCGGGCCGCCACCCGCAGGAGCCGGAGCCCGGCAGTGTGTCCAGCCTCGTACTCGGGCGGAAAATGCGCGTCATAGTCGACCTCGGCGTTGATCAGACGCAACGAGATGAACCGCCAGTCCACGGTGTAATCGCGCTGCGCCTGCACCTGCCGCACCCACTTGCTGGTCATCCAGGCGAACGGACAAACTGGGTCGAAATAGAAGTTGATGTCGGCGTCCATCAATCCACCCTAAACGACATACGTCAACTACGAAGGAGTCTACGAGTGGCTCGCGAACCAATCCGACTAACGGGGCCCAACGCTGTGGAATTGCAGAATCCCTCCAGTTATTCGTGTCGGACTCATCAGTTCAGTGGGGCAACCGAAGCAGACGCTCGGCTCGCAATGAACGGTCAATAAACGGTGAATGGATCAAATTTCGCGCGTCTTGCGAAGATAAGAATCCTTGATCAAAGCATGTTTCAACGACTTTGAGCGAAACTTCAACCCAAGAGTCAATGGTGGATCATCAAATCCCGACCCATTATTGAGAATAAAACATGGTGATCAGGAAGTTTTTTCGAGTAGGTCAGCCGGGACTTGAACCCGGGACCGACCCTTTGCGGCGGGCCCTATTCGACCGCGATAGGGATATCGGTTGGTGACATGGCTGCGTTGGCGGGGCCGGCGTCTGCTGTTGATAGCGGTGTGGTGCGTCAACGGCTTTCGTACCTTCGATTGGGAGAAAAGTGCGACAGTAGGCGAGAGCCGCGAACCCGACCAAGAATCGGCTGGTATCCGCAAACACCGAGTCTTCTCCATCCGTTTTATTCGCGATGTCGAGTGCATCGCCAGCTTCCGTGCGATCCGCCCCGTAGCGCGACAGTTCCACGAAGAGTCTGTCGTCTGCAGAGTCCGGGACCATCACGTACTCGAAGCCAAGGTTTTCAACGTTGCTCGCGTGATCATCGTCGCGCTGATCCGCACACCCAGTCTTCGGTATCCCATAGACGGTTCAATCCGCAGCGAGCACGACCTGTGCGATCAGCTGGTCGAGTTTACGCACGTCAACTCCCTTGCCCACCTTGATCTTGATGTGACCCGCACGGGTCCAGAGCTCGAGTTCAGCGTTGAAGTCAAGCGTGCCGGCGTTCTCGGAGGACCACATGTTTCCCCGTGAATAGGGCAGCGAATACAGCTCCACTTTCTTACCCGTGATGCCCTGCGCATCCCGCACGATAAGGCGCTTGTTCGTGAAGTCTGCGCTGTC
The DNA here is from genome assembly GCF_015751745.1 of Cryobacterium sp. CAN_C2. Lineage (NCBI taxonomy): Bacteria > Bacillati > Actinomycetota > Actinomycetes > Micrococcales > Microbacteriaceae > Cryobacterium > Cryobacterium sp. CAN_C2. The sequence goes on along the minus strand of NZ_JADOUX010000017.1, from coordinate 34,265 downwards.
ACGGAAGGTCTTGTAGGCCGCGATGGGGTGTTCGCCGGGCACCAGCATGGGCTCGACATCGGTCGGGATAGGGGCTTCGGCGACGAATGTCCAAGCGGCGATGGCGGTGGTTTCCATAGGGATCCTCAAGGTTCGGTGGAGTGCAGTACATGAGTGCCTGCGCCCCAACTACCGAGCAGCTATCCGTTCCTCCGCGGGGCGGGTACGCCCCCCCCGAATACGCGGTCAGCCCGGTCCTTCCTGCTGCGACCCACGGTGTCGACGCTCGTTGAAAAGTAGACCAGTAACGCGCGCGGAGAAAAAGGCGACAGTGGTTTTCTATTCTGTGGCCGATCATTGACATTGTTTGTGTACCTCAGGTTTAGTTGAACGAAGAGAGGTACCGTCCGCAAACGATGCTGTCGGCAATGATCGTCGCGGACTCAAGGGAGACTCCATGAAAAAGGTGTTCGCACCTGTTGTCGCGCTGAGGCGTGGCAGTGTTGGCCCTGTTCGGCTGCGGGCAGTGAGCGAGACCATCGTTTCCGTCACCACCTATGGCGGGACTGCCGTTGCCCAGCACTATCGCAGGGTCGGCATCTGATCCGCTGTCAGCAACACATCGGGCCTCCCAGAAACGTCGAAGTAACCCCGCTGTAACAGCCGTGTCCTAGATTTGCTAGTCGTGGATGACCAACGTGGGCGTCGCCTGCAACTTCCGGAAGACACCCTGCCCTGTTCAATTTCACCATCTAAGGACACCATGACCACGACCTTGACCAGCACCTCCATCCAGTGGGCAACTACCCTCATCTCTTACGACACCACGAGCCGCAACTCCAATCTTGAGTTGATCGATGTGATCAGGCAGGAGCTCGTCCGTTTCAAGCTCGAACCAGTGCTCGTGCCGAACGTCGACGGCACTAAAGCCAACCTGTTCGTCACCATCCCCGCCGACGACGGCTCCGTCACCGGCGGGGTCATGCTCGCCGGCCACACCGACACGGTTCCCGTGGACGGGCAGGAGTGGAGCAGCGACCCGTTCGCCGCCGAGATCCGCGATGACCGGCTCTACGGCCGTGGGACGGCTGACATGAAGGCATTCAGCGGCGTGGTCCTCGGCATGCTCCCGGAATTTCTGGGACACCGCCTCAGTGCGCCACTGCACCTAGCCTTCACGTACGACGAAGAGGTGGGCTGTCACGGCGCACTCTCCCTGATCCAGGAGCTCACCTCGCGAGGAATCAGTCCTGACATGTGTTTCGTCGGTGAGCCCACAAATATGCGCGCGGTATCGGCACACAAAAGCAGCCACCTCTACCGGGTCATCTTCACCGGGCTCGCGTCGCATTCGTCAAACACTCCAAACGGCGTGAACGCCATTGAATACGCGGCACGCGCGATCAGCTTCATTCGGCAGATCGCCGACGAACACCAGGCGGAGGGGCCCTTCGACGTACGGTTCGAGGTTCCGCACACCACCGCCAACGTGGGAGTGATCGAGGGCGGCGTGGCAGTGAACACGGTGGCCGAACGATGCGCGTTTGAGTTTGAGTTCCGAACGATTCCCAGTGTAGATCCGGCCGAGGTGATCAAGCGCATCAAGGCGTTTGTTCTCGGCGACCTGCTCGACGCGATGCGGAAGGAGGATGCTGCCGCCGACATCCGCTTCGATGTTATTGGAGCCGTGCCCTCGTTGAGTGCCGACGGTGAGGGTGCGGCGCTGCGACTCGCGCAAACGCTCACGGGAAACACCGCAGAAGACGCCGTCGGCTACGGCACGGAGGGCGGACTGTTCCAGCTCGCCGGGATCGACACCGTCGTCTGCGGGCCCGGCAGCATCAAGCAAGGGCACACCGCCGACGAGTATGTGGAGCTCACCCAAATCCAGGCCTGTGAGGAATTCATGCTGGCCCTGGCCGCGCGCCTCTCGCTCGACTAATTGCGGCGCCTCAGCGCGCTTCGTTTTCTTCTGCTCCGAACGAAAGAGATCTGATGACTGATAGCAAACCCACCATTCAGGCCGAGGCGCCGGCTCCGCTGGCAGGACCTGAGCTGGATGAACGCACGAGGCAAGCGCGAAAAGCCGTGATTGCGGCCTCGATCGGGAACGGGCTCGAGTGGTTCGATGTAATCGTGTACGGCACGTTCGCGGTGACGATTTCACGGCTCTTCTTCCCCACAACGGATGCGACGGCGTCGCTGTTGCTGGCCTTCGGTTCGTTCGGAATCTCGTTCATCATGCGTCCGCTTGGTGGGGTCGTCATTGGGCGTTATGCCGACAAGGCCGGCCGCAAGGCGGGGATGATGGTGTCGATCACGCTCATGTTCCTGGGCACTCTCATGATCGTGCTCGCCCCCACCGCCGCGACGATCGGCGTGACGGCCGCGATCATCATTCTCGTAGCTCGTTTGCTGCAGGGATTCGCGGCCGGCGGCGAATTCGGCACTGCCACCGCATTTCTCATTGAGTACGCGCCCAACCGCAAGGCGTTTTACGGCAGTTGGCAAGTGGCGACACAGGGTGCAGCGATGCTCCTCGCAGGACTATTCGGGTTCTTTCTGAATACCTACTTGAGCGCGCAGAGTCTCGACAGCTGGGGCTGGCGCGTGCCGTTTATCTTCGCGCTTCTGATCGGACCGGTTGGCTGGTACATCCGCTCGAAGATGCAGGACACCCCCGAGTTTCTCGCGATGGAGCCGTCAAAGTCACCGCTCAAAGACACCTTCGCGATACACGGCCGTCGGCTCTGGACGATGGTGGGCGTGGTGGCCCTCGCCTCGGTGAGCATCTACACCGCGCTCTACATGCCCACCTACGCGGTCGTCAACCTGGGAATCCCGGTTCAGGCTGCCTTCGTCTCCACGCTCGTGTTCGGTACCGTGATGGCATTCGGGTCACCCTTCATCGGCCGTCTCTCAGACGCCGTGGGACCAGCCCGCGTCATGACGTGGTCGGCAGTCGGCACGGTCGCACTCGGGATCCCGTTGTTCATTCTGATCAATGCGAGCCCGACACTGTTCACCATGATTTTTATTGAGCTCGTTCTCGGGGTGCTGGCCACGGGCTATTTCGCGCCGCTCCCGGCCCTCATGACAGCCGTTTTCCCGGTGCAGGTACGTACCACGGGCATGTCGCTCGGCTACAACATCGGCGTGACGGTGTTCGGCGGCTTCGCACCGTTTATTCTGACCGCCCTGATCGCGGCCACCGGGTCGTTGCTCGTGCCAGGATTCTACCTGGTCGCCATCGGGGTGCTATCGCTTGCGAGCCTGATCGTTGCGCGCAGGGTATTCACCCAGCGCTAGTTGCCCTCGACCCGTGGCCGGGCGAAACCGGTCCACGGGCTCCCATGGGTGCGCCGAGTACCACCCGCCCTCCCGTGACTGTCGCCTTCGTGGAGGTCAGGTTGCGATCATCAAGGCCGACCTATGCCGATAGCCGCATAGATCGACGAACTCGGCTGCATGGAGAAGTCACGCCAGATGCCGAACCCGCCCTGGCCTCATTACGCCCAACAAATGCCGCTCCGGCAGCAGGCGACATTCGCGGCGAAGTCCATGATTCCGGCCTCTATGGGGTTCCGCAGTAGAGCTTTCACCCCGTCCTCGCTGGAAGAGATCATGACGGGTACGCTGCCAGCCGCGGAGCGCAACCGGCTCAGGAGCTGGAAATACGGCTCGGAGCCTCATTGCGGCGCGATCCGGCTCCACTGAAGCTCGGCCGTCTGCGTAGATGGCGCACCAACCTAAAGGATTGGATGACCCCGGATGTGCCTCAGAGCTTCGGTTCAGCAGGCTGCCGATGAAGCCTTGGAGAATCAGCTGTCCCACATTAATGCCCAGGGCCGACTACGAGACGGGACATGCCATAACGCACCTCGCGTGCCCCCGACCCTGCTCATGGCCGCTGGGATACTCGACTCGGACCAAGAAAAACCGAAAGTCGTCTCAGTAGATTCGTCGGCACGCCGCTGGGGCTGAATTCCGCGGATTTCCGTGATTCTCATGCCCCCAGTCATACTCGCGGGAAGGACGAGTACGGCCTGATTCTGGTCACATTACGGGTTTTCGGCGCGTTACTGGTCAGAGCAAAGCGACGCGCGGACGCCCACCGCGCGGCACTGCAGTGGAGTGGAGTGGAGCCTGCGCCGTTCCGCACCGACCTAGTATCTTCGACGGGCTCTGGTCGTCACACCGCAACTCGATACCCCCCCTGTAGCGACCGTCGCGCATCCGCCGGAACAAGCCGCCCGGTTCGCCTGCATCGACAAGCTCTACCCGCAAACCGTTGAAACCCAAGAAGACAGGCCCTCAGTAGTGGATCATCGTGCGACTTCACCCAGTGCTTGGCGAAGCGGCTCCTCGCGAGTTCGTCAGCATCGCTGGGACCCCAGGCCACTGCGCCGGCTGCCGCGTGGAGGATGCGCTCGATAGTTCCGAGGAGCAGAACACCCACGGGCTCTCACCATTCACCGCGCACAGCCCCTGAAATTTGCTCGGGTGGCGCCCTTCAGCCTCGGCCACAAGACCGTCGGCGCCATCTGACATGATGTAGGGGTGCAGCAACCTCACGTTCTCATCATCGGCGCGGGCATCGCGGGGATCGCCTGTGCCCGAGCGCTGCTCAGCGCCGGACTCGTCGCGCGCGTCGTGGATCGTGGTCGGAAGCCCGGTGGCAGGATGGCGAGCCGCACGATCAACGGACGCACGGTCGACCTCGGCGCGTCATACTTCACCGCGAAGCCCGGCACCCGGTTCGGTGACGTCGTTGCAGATTGGCTCGGGCGGGGACTCGCACGACCTTGGACTGACACGGTCGCGGTAGCAGGGGCCGATGGCATCCAGCGTCTAAGCAGCGGTCCGATGCGTTACGCAGCCCCGGATGGTTTGCGCTCGCTCGTCATGGACCTTGCGCTTGGCATCGACATCCAACAGGGCGTCACGATCGAACACGTGGCGGCGGGCAAGGCGGACAGCAAGCTCTACGACACGGTCGTGCTCGCGATGCCGGACCCGCAAGCGCGGCGCCTAGTCGACGTCGGATCCTCGCTGCACGATGCGTTGAACGACGGCTCTGGCTGGGAGCCAAGCATTGCCGTCGTGCTGGAGTGGGCGGCCCGCGACTGGCAGCCGTTCCACACCGCGTTCGTCAACGACGTGGCGGAGATCACGTCGCTTGCCGACGATGGTGATCGCCGCGGCGACGGTGCGCCCGTGCTCGTCGCCCACACGACAGCAGCACTTGCCCGGCAGCATCTCGATGACCCCGATGGAGCGATCACCGAGGTCACCGATGCGGTGCGCCGCTTGTTGTCGCTGACGGATGCACCCGCCCGGTCGTTCGCGCACCGCTGGACGTTTGCGCGGCCCACCGCGCAGCATCCCGAGCCGTTTTTGCTGTCCGACCGGATCGGCGTGTGCGGGGATGCGTGGGGTGACCGGTCTTCGGTGGCATCGGCGTGGGCGTCCGGTGACGCGCTCGGGCGTGCGATCGCGGCGGGTTAGCCTCGGCGCACCGCGCGTTCAACCCTACGGGTCGGTGCCTTCCATCGCGACGAGAACGCATGGTTGCGTCCCTGCGCAGAGCGTGAAATCCACGCCTGAGCGCGTTTCAACCCCGCCGGGTTCGTTGAGAACATATCGGGTTTGCCTGGCGCCGTGGCAGTCGAGGACCACAAGTGTGTGGGTTTTGGCATGAGTGTCGACCCCGATGACGTGGTCGAATTCTTGTGAGACGAGGGTCACGTTGACTCCTTCCGCATTGAAAATACGGGTGTTGATACATGCCGGTCTGGGATTCCTCACGAACATCTCTGTCATGAGTCACGAACCCGTTGAGGGGTTCGGGCGCCCTTCTAATCAAGTCACGTCGAGGGTCGCAGCCCGGCCCCGACACGATGCAGAAGCGGACAAGTCAATCCGAAGGCAGGCTCCGAAGGACGGCCAAAGGCTAGTTGAGTCGCACTCCTGCAAGTATCGAGACCAGCTTGCCAGCTGATGCCAGACCAGCCAATAACCAGTACAGAGGCTAAGGGATCGGGTTCGTCCGGCTCGAACCACAGCTCAGTGGAACCCCGAGGACACGCGCACAACGGGCGACGCTTGGGAAGGCGCTTCACATCTGCCACAGCCTGTTATCGGTCCTCGGAACGACTATTCATCGCTGGCGATTGGAGATTTCTCGTGACGAAGTGGACAGCGTCAGAGCCGGCCACCGGGCACCCCTACCGCCCGGTTAGGTACCAGGCGGTCAGGGCAGACCGCGAGGCCAGCCCCAGCTTGTGCAACGCGTTGGCAACGTGATTCTCGACGGTGCGCTCCGACAGAAACAGGCGTTCGGCAATGGCCCGGTTGCGCAGCCCGTCAGCGACGCGCGACACCACCTCGGTTTCGCGAGCGGTGAGCGGATGCCTCGGCGCGGGTTCACCAGTCACCCCGGGTTGGGCCACGTGCCCATTCAGAGACCGGAGCCGCGCCAACTCGCTGGCCGCCTCCTCGGCGAAGTGCCGCGAACCCAGCCCCTCCGCCAGGGCAAGAGCGGTGTCGAAATGGTGACGTGCAGCATCCGTTTCGAACAGCAGCACCGCGAGCCGACCGAGGTACAGGGCCACCGGACCAGCCGACGGTGTCTGGGCGATGGCGACGGCCTGCATCCGTTCGAACGGGAGGAGGTCGTCATATAAATCGGAGGCGGCCGCGCGGTCTGCGAGGTAGACGGCAATCTGGGCGTGGCCGACGGCCGCGATGAGCCATTCGACGCTATGCCGGGGAAAATTCGCGAGGTGCGGACGGATCGTCTTCCACAGTAACTCGACCTCCAAACGACGGTCCTCGGCCACGAGAATGCTCGCAAGCCAGCCTCGAGCGAAATACGGAGCGTCCTGGAGTATGACGCGAACGGCAGATTCGGCATTCTCGAGCCCCTCCCCCGTGCGGACGGCAATGTCGCTCGTCATGATGAGGTGCATCCAGGCGACTGCCGTGTCTCCCGATCCATCGGCCATGCGATGCGCCTCATCGGCGCGGATCCGCGCCTCTGCAAACCGCCCCTCCAGGTGCAGAAGCGCAGCGCGAACGAGCGTCAGTCGCCATTCCCAGAGTGGTTCACGCATCCGCGTGACTACAGCGGTCAGCACGGCGAGTTCGGCGGTGACGTCGACGAGGCGACCGAGCTGGGAATACGCGTCGAGACGCCAGAGCAGTCCCCAGGCGAGGTACTCGTCGTTTCCATGCCGCCGACCGAGTTCCACTGCGCGGTCGGCGATGAGGAGTCGGTCATCGACATAACCCACCCACACCCGCTGCCCCTGCAGCGCGTGCAGGGTGAGAAACGCGCCCTCCGAATCCGCATTGTCGACATCGGGCAGTGCCTCTTCGATGGCGATTAATCGCTTGCCCACCGAGGGGCTGCCGGTTGCGGCGAGCTGGGCGCGCACCCGGTTCGCGCGCACCGAGTCCCTTTCGCCGAGCAGGGTAAGGGTCTCGGTGCAGAGTTCGTGGATCTGGGCCCGCAGGCCGAAGTCATAGACGCCGCGCAGCACGACAGCGGCGTCTGCCATCGCTGCGGCGTCAGCCCGAAAACGGGCGAGGTCCGCGACGGCGCTGCAGGCGCGCCAGGCGGCGGCAGTGTGACCGGCTCTGGCCGCACTCCGGGCCAAGCCGAGGAGCAGGTCGGTCGAACGGGAGCCGCCAGTCGCGGCGAGCGCGATGGCGCGGCTCCAGAGCGCGGCGGCCTCGGCGTGGGCGCGCTGCGCTGTCGCCTTGTTGGCTGCGTAAACCGTAGCCTCAACATCGGCCCCGGTGTTGTCAGGCTGTGCCGTCATTTGCTCAGTGTAAGACCGGCGTGCGAGCGCAACTAGGTGGTGAGTACCGTGTTTTCACTGATGCCGTCCGGCAGGTGTGGCAAGCACACTGAGGTACGAAGAATTCCACGACAGGAAACGATCATGGTTACTGCAGCTGACACCCTTGCGAGGCCTCGAGGACTTCACCTTTCACGGTTTGGCCAGATCGGTTTCTGGGGAGGGATCGTCGGCGCAGTCGGGGCTGCTGTGCTGATCTTCTACCCGCCCGAAGTACCCCCGGAGCGCTTCAGCTACCCCTTTCGCAGCATGGGGTTCACCATCGCCCAGCTGGTCTTCGCTCTGCAGCACGTGACGATGGCGCTCCTGCTCGTGGCGCTGATGCAAACGGCGGCCGGCCGATCCAAGCTGGCCCGCGGTGGGCTAATCACGGCCGTCAGCGGACTCGTCCTGTTGACGATCCTTGAGCTCGTCGCGATTACCGCCGCAGACGCAATGATGGGCGACCCGCTTTACCTCACGATCACAGCGGTGTACGGCATCCCGACGCTGATCGCGGCGGTGGGCCTCGTGCTCGGTGGGATAGGGATTCTCCGCGCGGGCGTGTGGCAAAGTGGAGGTCGGTTCCTGCCGCTGATCCTTGGGGTGTTTGTGTTCGTCCCGGTTATGCCGGCATTAGCCGGACCGAACTGGGCCGGCCGAGTGGCAATCGGCATCTGGTGCCTGCTGTTCGCGGTTCAGGGCTGGATTCTCTGGCGCGGCTCGTTGTCAGTGAGGGTGGAACGATGAAGCCGCTCGTGACAGGCGCCTTCAGCGGGCTGGCGTGGGCGGCGAGCTTGCGCAGCTAAACCTCAATTCCTTTCAGTGAGGGGCTTGCCGGCATGATTGGGGATGTGGCTCGTTCTGGTTGGGTAAAGCCGGTCTCTGACCGCCGCTGAGAAGGTTTTCCTGGAACGTGGAACTCAACATTGACGTTGACGTCCGATGCGATGCCGACCCGACGACGCGAGACCTCGCGTGTCAGCGCCCGGATTGCCCCTCCCCAGATGCGACTTTCAGGCGTGGTGCCGCCGATGATCGAACCAAGTGAGAGCACCTTTAACGGCTCGCGTTCGGGCGTCACGGGACGTCCCATCCGAAGGCACCAGCCCACGGATCGCTGTTTAGCGGGCCCGGGTCACTCTCAACGATAAAGCGTTCAAGGTTCAAGATCTCGCGTCGTGTGCCGGACTGGAAAAGTTCCATCTCGTCTTTGTCCTCAGGAGTGAACTCCCGACGGGTCTTTGCCATGCTGAATATTCTCTCCTAAAAGGTGTCCGCTCAACGGGGGCAAGGCCACGCCGCAGGTCGGTTGTGCCGATGACAGGGGGTGAGTCGAAGACGTGGGTGGGGTGTGCCCGCGGATTGGATGCCCCTGCCCCACCCGCATGCGCAGCCCCGATCGAACCATTTACCTGAGCACGCCAAGGGTGTAAAGCCGTCGCGACCGACGCTCTACCGCGGCCGGGTCGAACCAAGGAGGCATCATGGCCAGACCCCTGCTCCGCGGCAGGATAACTTGGGTGGCGGCGTTTGCTCCAGCGCTTGTCACCGTGATCACGCTCACGCTCTCGCTCTCGCTCTCGCTCTCCCTCACCGGAGTACCCGTGGCGGCCGCGACCGCGGCTCAGGCCGCGACGATTACGACGGCGAAACCGTTCGGGCCGGTACCCGGGACCTTCGAGGCGACAGGCGCGTTCACGGACTCCGGCACGTTCGCGAACACCAGGTTCGCTTTGGGCGCTCTGGGAGCGCCCACGTTCGTGAGCATTCACGTTACCGAGGTCTTCCACGGTACCCAGGGAAACTTCACGCTCCGCGCCGACATCAAAGAGACCGTAACGCAGGACCCGCTGGTACTCGTTGACAGCGGGACCAGGGCGTTCATCGACGGGACGGGCGCCGACAAGACCTTGCGGGGCCGTGGCACAGTCACGGGGACGGCAGATGAGCACAGCGACGTGATCAGCCGCACGTACACCGGTACAGTGCGATTCGGCTGAGCACCCGGACCGTTTCCGCGATGCGTGAGACGGTGAGCTCATCGACTCTCGACTGTGCGGCTGCGACTCCGGCGTAAGCGACGAACGCCGTTACCGTGCCGAGTTTGTCTGCGGCCTCGAATATCGCCGCGTTGTCGTCCTCCCCCTCGTCCGAAGACGGCGCTGTCCTCGTCCCGGGCGCTCCCCAGCTGCCGACTCAGGTAATGGACATGAGTGACCTGGTCCAGTGGCTCGTCGAAGCGGGAAGTCTCGAGAGCCGACCCCGTTGGCCTCGGCCACGTATTTTGTCGGCTTCGACGTGCTGAGCAACTCGCGGCACAACTCGTCTTCGAACTCCTGGTAAATTTCTGGCGCGCGTCCAACACGCTGATCGATCCACGGACTTCGTTGAATCGCATCATGCCCGGCTCAGAAGCAGCCATGTGGATAGCCTCGGAAAAGCTGCCGTCCGTTAGCGGCTGGTTGGTCCGGTAGCGGTCAGCGTTGTCGTGTGTCTCGATATTCAGCGACGCTGTAATCCTCTTTTAGTATTTGCAGATGGATCCATGTCGAAAGACCAACGACCCATGGCTCGCGTCGAAGCACCTCCACAAAGTCGTTCGCCTCGCGCAAAGTATTGAAAACTGCCGTGGCGATGATGCCAAAATCACCCGTCGTGGTGGCAATGAACTCCGCACCTAATCTGCTCAGTACTTCCACACCAGCGCCGCAATCGCCTTTGTGTCGTATGCCCAGGCCGACTGCGAGCGTGTGTGCGCGGCCAAAATCCCGCTTCGGCACGGCGACCACACGGATGATTTCGCCATCGATCAGCCTCGTCATGCGGTGACGTACGGAGCTTTCAGGCAGACGGAGGGCCTCGGCAAGCACCCGCACAGGAGCGCGGCCGTCTCGTTCCAGCGTTTCTATCAGACGCATGTCAGTTTCGTCGAGAGAGGACTCATCCTCCGCCTGAAGCGTCGGTGCATAAATATTATGGACGATGCTTTGATAACGATGTACCTGGATCGAGAGTACCTCGACGTGTTCTCGGATTGCAGCAAGCAACTCGACCAGCTCTGTCTCGAAGCGACAGCGCACCAAGATGCACAGCCCCGCATCTCCAGTTGTTGTTGAGACATACGTGGTCAGTGACGACCCGACCATTTCATCGTAGAGAGCACGTGCGTCATCACGGAGGACGACATGCAGGTGACCCTCAACGTGAAAGCCAAACATGCGCGGATTTACGCTCGCCGTAAATCGCAGCTGACCGCTGTCAACCACTGATTTCACGATTTCAGAGACATGATTCCTGGTGAGCTCGAGCTCCTCGGCAATGGATGAGTACGACGCACGCCCATCACGGCGCAGGTAGTCAATGACGTGATCCTCGTCAATTGAGAATCCGGAACTGCTCGGCATTTTCACCTCGTCTCAAGATCAGGTTTATGGAATCCTGCCACACGAACGAACAATTCCGTGCACACGGACCCTGATTGTTGGGAATATGTATGAATATATTCCGATTGTGGATACGCTTTCTCATAATATCTGCCATTCAGGTCTAAACAGCATCAACAGTGTGGTTGATCGTCGCTCAGTTCAGCAGCTGCGCCTCGAGCCGCAAACTGAGGGGGAACAGTGAAGGTCGTTATTGTCGGCGCAGGCCTCGCGGGCCTGACGGCCGCTTGGAAACTGAGTCAACTCGGTCATGACCCCGTGGTACTGGAGGCTCGCAACAGGGTCGGTGGGCGCACATGGTCAGAGACACTCGACAACGGTCAGGTCACTGAGCGCGGTGGGGAATATATCTTTCCCACGGAGTTTGCTATTCGTCGTTTGTCTGCAGAGGTTGAGGTCCCGATACTCACGCACAATGTGCGGTACGCAAGGCGAACGGTGAACGGTTCACACTTGAGCCTCAGCGAGCTGAATGCAGTAAGTGGGCGTCTCGTCAGCACACTCAGGGGGATGCTCGCAGATGGCATGACCAAGATCTCGGTGGACGCCGTATTCCAGGCGACGATTGGCTCAGAATTTCACGGCCATGCGGCGTACCGGCGAATAGCAACATCCCTGGCCGGTGATCCTGAACTAATCAGCGCAGAAGCTGCCCTGATGCATGAGTCCTCGAGCGACGGCGGATATATAGAGGACGGTGGCCGATTCCTTTGGGGCAACCAGTCACTCGCCAGTGCACTCGCCCGCTCGCTGGGTGCGGGCATAAGGCTGGAGTCCCCCATCACCGCGATCGACCAGTCGAGTGCGGGTATTCAGGTGACCCTCCGCGACGGTAGCGCCGTCGATGGGGACGCGGCAGTGCTCGCAGTGCCGCTCCCAATCCTGCGCAGGCTCACCCTCGGGTTTACGCTTCCTGCTCCTCAGCGAGCGGCGCTTGACCACCGTTCGATGGGCACGGCAGCGAAGCTCGGCGTTCCTCTGTCGGCTGTCGACGACGACAATGCACTCCAGAGCGCTGATCATGCGTGGTGGTCGTGGCGTTCGATGTCGGTCGATGGCGAAAGTCGTGTACCGGCGCTCTCGTGCTTCGCTGGCGGATTCCGCACCCTCGCGGCACTCGATACAGCGAACGGGCCCAAACGTTGGGTTGCCGAGCTGAAAAAGATGCGCCCTGAACTGGACATCGACGGGGGTGTGCTGTTGACCGACTGGACAAACGACGAGTGGACGCTGGGGTCCTACTCGGCGCCGTCCCTCGACTGGAGGCCAGAAGACACGTCGGCATTCGACTCTGCGGCAGGGCTCGTCGCAATCGCTGGTGAGCACACCGGCCTCCAACAGTCCCTGAATGGTGCGGTCGTGTCCGGTTATCGAGCAGCCAGAGCGATCTTGGCCCTCGCCAAACAACGTCAGGATCTTTGAAGGGCGGCATAGTGGAAGCAACAGACGTGATTGTCATCGGCGCCGGTTTCGCCGGACTTGTGGCCGCACGAGAACTTGGCCACGCTGGTCACAGAGTTATCGTGCTGGAGGCACGGGACCGAGTTGGCGGTCGCACGTGGACCGAGCAAGCCCTCGGCCACGAACTCGAACTCGGTGGCACGTGGGTGCACTGGGTACAACCCCACGTGTGGGCGGAAATGACCCGCTACGAAAGAAAGATCGTTCGCAGCCCGGTCGCTGAAGAGGCGTACTGGCTCGGTGCCGGCGCCTTGCTACGACAGGGCACGCTCGCAGACTTCACTGCCCTCATCCACGACGGACAACGTCAAATCGTTGCGGATGCGCTCACCATGATTCCGCGAGCTGTAGATCCCACCATCGGGGAAATCACCGAATCGGACGACCAGTCGCTCCAGCAGCGACTAGACGAAATAATTCTTGACGACGAGGCCCGCTCTGCCAACGAATCTGTGTGGGTGGGGCACGTCAATGCGCCACTAGACCGGGTCGGTCTCTCCAGCGCACTGCGCTGGGCGAGTGCGACCGGCGGCCATTGGCCGCTCATGCACGAGGCCTCTGCGACGTACCGTGTTGAAGGAGGCATGTCCTCCTTCACCGCTGCCATCGCCGCCGATGTGCACGGTGACATCCGGCTCAACTCAACGGTGACCGCCATCGAGCACAATAACCACGGGGCCGTCGTCACGCTCGCCGGTGGTCAGCAGCTGCAGGCGCAACGAGTAATCATGACCCTCCCCATCAACGCGGTCGACACCATCAGGGTCACCCCCACGCTACCTCTGGTGTGGCAGCGCGCCAACCACGAGCGCGTGGCATCCCAGGGGTTCAAAGTGTGGATCAAGGTGCGCGGTCGCCTGCCCCGCTTCTTCGCCTATGCCTCGCAGCACCATGCGATCTCCGTACTCAAAAGCGAATTCATCGAGGATGATCACACCATTCTGGTCGGCTTCGGCGCGGACCACCTGGCCATTGACGTGACCAGTATTGACCAGGTTCAAGCGGCCCTGCGAGTGTGGCGTGATGACCTGCACGTGATCGGGGTCGCTGCGCACGACTGGATGAAGGACCCACTGTCGCAGAACACCTGGATGACCCACAAACCAGGCCAACTGACTCGCGACCTTGTAGAACTGAAACAAGCGGATGGCGTGCTGCACTTCGCCGGCTGCGACACCGCCGATCTGTGGGGCGGTTTCATCGACGGTGCCATCGAGAGCGGGTTGCGAGAAGCACGCCTAGTCTCGGCCTCCCTCGCAAAATGATGCTGCCAGGCCCTGGGCGGGGCCTGGCAGCATCCACTTTTACTCACCGACGTCGTAACCGACTAGGTCAGTGACGCACCCGCCTCGCCAGTGTCTTCGAGAAGCACACCGGCATCGACATTCCACCGCATCAGGGCACGCGTGCCCGGCTCGCGCACCACTGCGGAGTGGGCCTCACGAACGGTGCCCGTGCTGCCATCGGGCAACTCCACCTCGCAACGCCAAGCAGAGCCGAGATAATTGGCGTCCAGCACCGTTACAGGCAGTGTGTTTACCGCTGATGATTCGGCAACGGTGCCTTCCTCATAAAGAGTTATGTTCTCTGGGCGAATAAGGATTGCCAGGGACGTGGAACTCTTTTGGCCGGGAGCACGGATCGGATGTCCGGAAATATCCAGGGTGGTCATCTCGTCAACGGAGTTGACCATTGAGCCGGACAGCACAGTGGATTCACCGAGGAAGCGCCCCACAAAGAGCGTCTCTGGTTTTTGATAGAGGGCAGCTGGGGTGCCGACCTGCTCGATCCGACCATTGTTGAATACCGCGATCCGGTCAGAGAGCGAAAGCGCCTCCTCCTGGTCATGCGTGACATACACGAAGGTTGATCCAACCTCGCGGTGGATTCGCTTGATCTCTTTCTGCAGCCATTCGCGCAGTTTCTTGTCCAGGGCGCCGAGTGGCTCGTCCATGAGCAGAACACGAGGCTTGTAAACGAGCGCGCGCGCGAGCGCTACGCGCTGTTGCTGACCGCCGGACAGTTCGGCCGGATATCGGTCGCCGAATTCTCCCATGCGCACCATTTCGAGCGCACCGGCGATCATCAGCTTCTGCTCTGCCTTCGCTATCTTGCGTCGCTCGAGCGGATAGGCAATATTCTCCGCGACGGTTTTGTGCGGGAAGAGGGCATAGTTCTGAAATACCATGCCGATGTCGCGCTTATGTGCGGGCAATTTGGCAACCGGCTTGCCGTAAATGTGAAGTAGCCCCTCCGTGGCAGAAACGAACCCGGCAATCATATTGAGAGTCGTTGTCTTGCCGGAACCCGACGGGCCGAGAAACGTCATAAATTCGCCCGGCTCGATAACAAGGTTGATGGCGTCAACGACGGCCTTCTTGCCATACCGTTTTGTCACATCACGAAGGCTGATTCCCGCGTCGTTGATCACACTGATGACCTCGGTATTGAGGTGCAATTGCCGAAGTTCTCGTTCGTTCTGATCCAGTGCGTCGGTGGTAATTTCCGGTCTCATGCTGAAACTCGCTTTCTCTTGCGGGTAGCAAATTGTGCGGTGAGCATGACCAGCACGGATGTAAACATCGCGACGACAGCAACGGCGGCGACGGTCGGGTCACTCGCCTGCGTCACGCTGTTGTAGATCTTCACTGGCAGCGTCTGCAACTGCGGACTCTGAATAAAGAGCGACAGAATAATCTCATCGAAGGAAGTAACGAAGGCGAATAGTGCTCCTGCCGTCACCCCCGGCATGATGAGCGGGAGGGTGATGCTGAAGAAGGTGCGGAGTCGACCTGCCCCCAGCGTCGCTGAAGCCTGCTCCAACTTCGGGTCCACACCCTGCAATGAGGCTGTCACATTGATGATGACGAGTGGCAGTGCCACCACCGTGTGCGCCAGCACAAAGCCAGGAAGCGTGCCGAGCAGGTTGAAGCGCAGAAAGAGCGAGTAGAGCCCAATCGCGATCACAATGCCGGGCACGATGAGCGGGGTGAGGAAATAGCTTTCCAGCAGTGCCTTTCCGCGGAATTTGACCTTGGACAGTCCGATCGCCGCCATGATCCCCAAAGAGGTAGCGACGACCATGGTGATAACGGCTACCTGCAGGGACGAACCCAGAGCGCGCAACCACGACGGGTCAGTGAAGAAGTTCTCGTACCACTGCAGGGAAAAGCCCCGCGGGGGAAAGTTGAACGACGCCGCCGAGTTGAACGACATGGGAATGATGACCAGGGTGGGAAGGAGTAACCACAGAACGATGAGAACGGCCAAGGCACCCAGTGCGCGTTTCAGTGTCATTTCGCCTGCCCCGCAAACAGGTTTGCACCCTTAGACGCACGATTCACGAGCGCAAGCACCACGATGGTCGTTGTGAGCATGAAGATACCGAGGGCGGTGCCGTGTCCCCACATGAGGAAGCCGCTAATCTGCTGGTACATGAGGGCAGACATCATGATTTCCTTTGATGAGCCCAGCAACGCAGGAATGATGTAGAAGCCGAGTCCCAGGATGAAGACCGTGACTGAACCCGCAAATATCCCTGGCCGTGAGAGCGGCAAATAGACCGTGAAGAATGCTGTGACGGGTCTCGCACCCAGGTTTGCAGCAGCGGGGAGCAACCGCTTATCGATTTTGGAAAGTGCTGAGTAGAGCGGCAGCACCATGAACGGCAGCAGTACTTGGGACATACCGAGCGCCACGCCAAAAGTACTTCTAATCAGCGGCAGCGGGCCAATTCCGAACAGTGACTCGAGTAACCCGTTGATGGGTCCGGTGTCCTGCAAAAGAACCAGCCATGCGAGTGTGCGCACCAGGATGCTGGTCCACAGCGGCAGCATGATGAACAGCTGCAGCATATTGCGGGTGCGGTCACTGACGATCGTCATCAGATACGCATAGGGATATGCGATGAGCAAACAGACGATCGTCACGACGAAGGACGTTCCGAATGTGCGAAACGCGACCACCATGTTGGTCGGGGTAGTGAACAGCCACACGTAGTTCTGAATACCAAGCGTCGGATCGGTGATGCTTCGAATGAAGATATCAACGAGCGGCGCGAGAAAGAAGAACGAGACGATCACGAAGGCTGGTATCAGGAGTAGAAACGGACGCCAATTCTTTGGCTCTCGAATCGTCTTACTCGTGTCACCGCCATCAACGGAGCGATTACCCCGGTCGCGGATGGAAGATATATCAGCCATGCCGGTTAGCTTCCGGTAACCCAGCCGGCCCATGCCGCCGCCAGAGCATCGTAGTTCTTCACCCAGAAGTCAATGTTCGGAGCGTGCCCG
This sequence comes from Cryobacterium sp. CAN_C2, assembly GCF_015751745.1. Taxonomy (NCBI): domain Bacteria; kingdom Bacillati; phylum Actinomycetota; class Actinomycetes; order Micrococcales; family Microbacteriaceae; genus Cryobacterium; species Cryobacterium sp. CAN_C2. The sequence continues at coordinate 17,243 of NZ_JADOUX010000017.1, read as the reverse complement.
GTCTTGAGGTGTTCCGTGGTGAGCCACGTCTTCAAGGTCGCGTCGACCTTTGGCTTCGCGTCGACGTTTACCGGCCCATACGAGGTCAGCTCCGTCATGCGCGCCTGCTGTTCTGCACCGAGGTAGAAGTTCACGGCAGCGAAGGCCGCCTGCGGGTCCTTCACACCCTTGGGAATGGCTGTTGAATCGACCATGATCATCCACTCATCCCACATCGGAGCGACCGGCGCGCCGGCCGCCGCTGCGCCGTATCCGCGCCCTGACCACACGAGGCCCATAACCGCCTCGCCCGATTCGAGCTGCTGCTGTGCTTGCGCGCCGGAAGTCCAGCCAATGACGTCATCGCCGAGGGCGCGATACTTGTCGAAGGCCACGTCAATGTCGGCGACCTTCACATCGTTGATGTCCTTGCCGTCCGCAGCCAGGGCGAACTCCACCGTTTGCGGATCAACATACGGAGACTGGCTGACCGTGCGCTTGCCCGGAAATTTCTTCGTATCGAAGAAATCAGCGGCGCTGGTAGGCGGATTGTCACCGAACGCATCCGTGTTGTACGCGACGACGAGGCCATAAAGAATATTCGGCACCATGCACTTGTCCGTGATGGTTCCCTCGGGGACTTTCGAAATATCAACTTGGGAGTAGTCGTACTCCTCGTAGAGCGTTCCGCAGCCACGTGCAGTGTCGAACTGCGTGGCGTTGGTGACATCCCAGGTCACGTTTCCGCTGTCGACCATTGCCTTGAGCTTGCCGGCATCGAATGAGTCCTGCAAGAACGTCGCACCCGAGATTTTTGCGAAAGGATCCCACGCTGCGTCTCGTTGACCGTCCTGGAAGATACCGCCAGAGGCCGCATAGGTGAGCGTGACACCATCAAAAACGCCCTCGGGGACGACTCCCGCCACCGGAGTGCCAAGGTCTCGATTTGCCACTGGTGCAACTGCATTTCCTCCTGCGCAGCCAGCCATGAGCAGAGTTGCCACTCCCCCCATCGCGATTACGCTCAGTTGCCGCTTCAGTTTCTGGTTTCGCATGGTGATCCTTCTTCTTTCACTCCGTTGTGAACCCCGTGAGGCCAATGCACACAAACCTGATGCATTGCCAGCGTTGGAATCGGTAGCCCCAACGTAGCAATTCCGGTGCGCAAGTGCGAACGTTTTACCAATATTAAGCAACTGGAAGGGCGAAAAGTGCGAGAATTCGTGCCGAAAATCTCCAAATTCTGCAATCCAGCCCGGGCCTGGGACGAAATCCGCGCAAATACCCAAGCCCGCCGAGATATCGAGTCCGCCAAGGCTTTCACGCATGCCGACCCTGCTTTTCAGGATGGGCCCGAAGGCGCGCGGAGCAATCCAGCCGCCTCAACGCCACGCAGGGCTAACCACAGCTCGGCCGAAACATCAGGGTCGTCGGGATCTGCTGCGATGAGCTTCGTCGCGATGCTGATGCGATGTCGCAAAGAATTGCGGTGCAAGCCGAGTTCGCGCGCCGCGGCCTCCCATTTGCCGCGCTGCCGAAGATAGCTTCTGACAGTGCCAACAAGGTCGGCCCGGCGGTAGTGGATGAGCGAAGCCACCCAACCAGCAGCTTTCGAGTCGTAAAGGCCTTGGCTTGACGAGAGCCGGCCAACGGGGGCGATCTGACAGGCTCGGTGCAGATCATCCACGCTGCCCGGCACTTCGCTCAGTAACATCGGACTGCTGAGCACTCCTGCATAGTTCACCCCACGCAACGGAGCCTCGGTCGAACTGGCCGTGCCCCCGTTGAGTGGACACCTTCTAAGAGAGAATGTTCACTATGGCAAAGACCCGTCGGGAGTTCACTCCTGAATACAAAGACGAGGCCGTGAAGCTGGTTATCAACACTGGCCGGGCGGTCGCGAATGTGGCCCGTGAGCTCGGAATCAACGAGGCCTCCCTGGGCCGTTGGGTGACCGCGTTCAAGACTCGTAACGACACCGGCGAGACGGCGGTGACGGAGTCCGAGAGGGCCGAGTTGCTGAGGTTACGCAAAGAAAATGCTGACCTGAAACTTGATCGGCCGTTCCTAAAAAAGCGGCCATCTTCTTCGCCCAGGAAGCATCGGATACGAACGGAAAGCGTTCGAACTGATGTTGGCGGAGAAGAACAATTTCACCATCGTCCGCACCGCCCGATTGCTCGAGGTATCGCGTTCGGGCTACTACGCCTGGAACGGCCGTGAGGCCTCGTCGGCCGAACTGCGGCGGGTGCATATCGAGCAGAAAGTCGCCTTCTTCCACGGTGATTCCGATGAGGTTTACGGGTCTCCTCGGGTCCTCGTCGATCTGCGCGCCGATGGGGAGATCGTGTCGCGTAAAACGGTCGCGAAAGTCATGCGGTCACTGGGATTGGTGGGGATCTGCCCGAAGAAGTGGAAGACCACCACGATCATCGACCACGAGGACGCCTACCCGGTCGACGCCGTGAAACGGGAGTGGGACACCGGGGCGCTGAACCAGGTCTGGGTGGGCGACATTACCTATTTGAGGACGTGGGAGGGCTGGGTGTACTTGGCGACCGTCATCGACGCCCACAGCCGCCGCGTGATCGGGTGGGCGATCGCGGACCACACGCGAACGGACCTGATCGAGGACGCCCTCACGATGACGCTCGCATTGCGAGAGGGCCTGCCGTCGCAGGTAATTTTTCACAGCGACCGCGGAACGCAGTATGCGTCAGCTCAGATCACCGCGTTCGCTGCCGCGAACGGCATCACCCGGTCGATGGGATTGACCGGTATTTGCTGGGATTGTGAGACGATCAACGCATCAGACCAGGTCGCGGCTTGACCCGTGTTGGGATTGACCGCCGAGTCTGGACAACCAAGAGCCGTGCGGCTCGCGAGGTCGGCGCGTGGATCGAGGACCGCTATAACCGCCGCCGGCGTCACTCCTCGATCGGGCAAGTCAGCCCCGTGGACTTCGAGATGCAATACTCATCACAGCAGGCAGAAGTTCAACTCGCCGCTCAACCCCTGTCCACGAACCGGGGTCAAGGCCACCGGGAGTGCGCGCCCCGGGTGCCAAGGTGCGGGACGGAAGTGGTTGTGGCGTTGGCATTCTGCTGTGCGGTCCATGGTGCGCCGACCGTTAAGCGGCTGGCCCCGATCATGGGCGAGCTGGTGCCCCGGCTGCGGCGCTTCATAGAGCTGGACATCACCGATGACGCCGCGGCTGAGTTGCTGGCGATGTCGGCTGCCACGATGGACCGCCGGCTGGCCGGCGACCAGGCGAAGATGGCGCTACGGGCCCGCAGCCACACCAAGCCTGGGTCGCTGCTGAAGTCTCAGATCCCGATCCGGACCTGGGCGCAGTGGGACGGGCGCGGCTGGGCCTGACCCGCCTGTGGCTGCACGCGCGGCAATTCTCGTTCGTGCATCCGGCCACTGGCGGGAGCAGGTCACCTTCACCTCCGAGTACCCCGCCGACCTCGCTCACGCGCTCGAGGTGCTGCGCAACGCGCAGCCGTCATCTTCACACGAAGGACGCCTCGCCCCGCTCCGCTCCGAAATGTTCGCTCAGGCCGGTTCGTCTCGACGAGACCTGCGCTGCGCCCACGCCTTGCGATCGAGGCGGTACTGACGGAATCGACTGCCCCCATGGGAGATCTCACCGTCCGGTCTAAAGCCCCATCGCGCGACCACGCGGCCGGGAGTGCGACTGTACGGCAAGGCGATCGTCACCGAGTCGAATCCGAATAAAGAGAAGCCGTAATTTAACGCGATTCGAGCGATGGCCTGCCCCTGCCCCCAGTAGCGGGGATCCAACACGAGCGCGAAGTCCGCGCCGTCACGCTCTGCCTGGAAGCCGCCCCAGCCCGCGAACTCGTCGTCGACCAGGATCGCCCAGGGTCCGAATCCGTTCTGCTGCCACTGCCAGTCTTTATCGGTGACCCACTGCGTCGCGGCCTCGGTCGTGAATGGCTCGCGTGCCAGTGGCATATGCCGCGCGTTACGAGGCTCGCTGAGCAGGGCGGTCACGGCATCGATGCCGACCTCCGGGAGACGCGCCAACGTGATCGAATGGTCTGCCACAGGAGTAACGGTAGCGGGAACGCCCTTCACGCTGCGCACGGCCCACCTCGATTCGCCAGGACACCCTGAACCACTGTCCTCAGCGAGATCGCCGCCTCCTGCACGAATGAGCGCCAGCCGTTCTGGGCACTACGCGATGGGCAGACGCTCGTCATCCGCGGCGAGGAGCTGATCTTCGTCTGACGCAGGAATCGCGAGCCCGAAACTACTGCCGAATGCCGTGGAAACGCGGCCCTCTCCGCCATCTCGGGCGGGAACCTGCAGTTCGACAGCCGCAACCCTCGAGTGCGCGAAGGGGATACATTGTCTGATGAGAACCCCACAGTCCGGTTGACGGCGTACGGACCGCTGCGGGAGTGGCTTCACGTGAGCGAGCCGGTACCAGGAAGTGTGCTGCTGACCGCGCACAACGAGTTCGAAAACAACGGAGATTTTCAGGACGCGTTCTATTTGGAGGAAGAGTCGTTTGAGGGGGCGGAAGTTGCCGCGGGTGATGCGCTCGACGGAGGCGAACGCTTGGGCGTCGGTGAAATCGTTGAGATCGAGCGTTTTGCCGAGTTTATGCCAGTGGCGTTCGAGAACAAATTGCCGTGCATCGTGTCCGAGGCGCCGGTATTGGTGGGCGAAGCCGAGCCTGCTGTAGAGCTGTGGGTAGTGGCTGAATTGTTTCTCGAACCCGGGCATGCTAATCAGGATGAACGCGATGTCGGTGCGGTCGAAGCGGTCCCGACTCATCAGCGCAGACGTAAGTTCAAAACGCCGATTAACCCGTGTCCACGAACCGGGGTCAAGGCCTGACCGGAGCATTCTCTACGTCGTTATGCACGGCCGCCATGAGTCGGTAACTGACTCGAGGTCATAGCTCACGCAGGTATTCGATCGTCGGCTTGCTTGTTCGTCGGATCGATAGCATTGCCGCCGTTTCGATGGCGCCGAGAGCAATGACAGCGGTTGCGGCGAGGTAGCCCCACGGGATGGCGAGAGCGGCTGGCGGCGGATCGAAGACTCCCGTTAGCACCGAAACGAGCATCTGCGAGAGCAGCCAGCCCACGACAATGCCGGCTACTACGCCGCCCACCGCCGTGGATGCGGCTTCGGAGAGAACGAGGGCACGCAACTGCTTCCGACTGGCGCCGAGCGCGGTTGCAATTGCGAATGAGCGCCGCCGCTCGGCGAGGCCGAGCGCGAACACGAGGCCGCCTGCTGCCGTAGCCAAAATGAGGGCGAAAATGAGCTCGACCCTGGTGAGTCCGGCGAGGTCGACGGAGGTCAGGCTCGACCCTACCGATGACCGTGCCTCCCCGATAGCTGTCACGGTCGCCGTGGTACCGAGACTGTCGCGCAAGGCGGTCGCAACCGCCTCAGTGTGCGAACCACCGGTGCTGACGAGAAAGGAGCCAACCGCGTTGTCGGCAGTGCTCTGGGCCACGTAGGCGGCATTGGCGATGAAAAAGCTGTCTTTGGGGGCCGTCGGAAACTCCTTCGCAATGCCCACATAGTGAAACGGAACGGTGACGAGTTGGTGGGTCTGACCACTGCTCAGGCGCAGATTAATCAGGTCGCCTTGGCTTAACTGGAAGTCTTTCACCGTCTCGTCGCTGACGAGGATGGCGTCGGGCTGAGTGGCGAGCCTGCCCATCAGCTCCGTCGCCGTTCCGCCCTGAAAGTAAGCGTCCTGGAGCGAGGTGGCTCGCGTAATGGTGTCGGCGTTCACCCCGAAGAGGTCCTGCAGGTCGCTCCCGACGTAGGCGAAGCGGTGCTGCAGTGGCTCGACGGCGACAACCCCCGCGATCTGGGAGATCCCGCTCGCAGCGTTAGGTGCGACGGATGAGCCCGGCGGTTCGGTGACCGTCACATCGGCTCCGTTCGTTAGCTGCGCGTCCACCTCCGCCTGCTGCTGGTAGGTGGCATTGAAAATCGAGGTGGAGCCTGCAAAGGCCAACGCCAGCGCGAGCACAACCGTGGACCGGGCCAAAACACTGCGCTGCCTCGACATGGATGCAGCGGCGACACCGGATAGATTTCCGCTGATCGGGCGTAAGAGCCGGGTAATGGCGGGCCTGCCTCGCCCAAGGACCACATCGGTGAGGCGCCAGATAAGCAGGCCAGCTCCGATCCAGAACAGCCCCGGCCCAAAAAAAGCCCAATAGTTGACCTGGATCGAGGCGACTCCCTCCGGCGCCAGCACCAGGGAATACCCGTCGCGGGTGGTAATGAAAACGACGACGGCCGCCACGATCAGAAGAACAACGTCAATGTACGCACGCTCCCACCACGGCCGACGTGCGGTGAGAACCTGTGCGCGAGCGTCGCTCACGGTCAGCGTGCGAAAGTCACGCAACGCCGGGATCAGAATCGCCCCCAAGGAGATGAACAGTCCGACAAGAAAGGCGGCCAGTGGCCACAGCACGGCCGTCTGCAGCCCGTTCCCAAACCCAACGATGCCAAAGGCGAAGAAGCCAACCATCACGGCAACTCCGAGTCCGATGAGGCCACCGATGACGCCGACGACAAGTGCCTCAACGGTGACGAAACGCGCAATGAGCCGCGCACTGGCGCCGCGGGTTCGAAGGAGCGCCTGGTCGCGGCGGCGCCGTTCGGCACCGGCGTTGGCGACGGCCACGGTGAGGATGCCGCAGAGCACCGCGCCGGGGAGCCCGAGGAATAGAAAAAGCAGGGTCGCGTAGCTGGAGTCGCCGCGTGCCGCATCGAGGGCTGCGCCGAGGTTGTCCCCGACCTGCCCTGCTCCGGCAAGCTGCGCCTCGAGGTTGTGGGCAGCGGCCGTTTCCGCTACGAAGGCCACCGCGGGGTCTTCCGGCAGGGCACTGGCGCGGGAGACGTGAACCTGCGTGCTCAGTAGATCCGGTCGGGCCGTAGACAGGGCCGCTCTGACCGCGGTGAAGCCTGCCGGCGGTAGGAGGAGTACGTTGTCTGGCGGGGCATTCGGCTGGGATTGGGCGGGAGCTCCGACGGTCTGAAACAACGAGTTCGCTTGCGGCAGATCAACGACTCCGTCAATCGTCACGTCAATAGCCCGGGCGCCGTCGAGCCCGATGCTCACGGTGTCGCCGGGGGCGACGTGGAGATTTGCCGCCGTTTGTTGGGCGACCAGAACGCCCTCGTGTGAACCCGCGAGGTATCGAATCTCCCCGGGGAATGCGGCGGCGTACCCGTCGGGCAGTCCGAGAACGACGCCCTGGCCCGTCGTCTGGGTTGAGCCGTTCGTCGTGGCCACGAATCCGCTCGAGTGTGCGAAACCCACCGGAAGCGCCTTCGTCACTCCCGGTGCGGCCCTGACCTTGTCGATCAGGGCCGCGACATCACTTCCGGGAGCAATCTGCACCTGCCAATCGACCGCGACGCCCGAGGCGGCTCGCTGCGTCATGCTCGATTGGGCGGCGACCAGGAAAGATCCCAGACTGGCCAACAGTGCGACGGCGATGGCGACACCCGTCACGGTAGCGGCGAGTACGCCCGTGCGACGGGTCAGCAGACCGTGCAACCAGATCCAACTCATGATCATGTTCCATTCGTCTGCCTTGATGCCGTCGAGGGTGCCGTCTGTGTGGTTCGGTCACCCGTCATGGAGAGGCGCCCGTCGTGCATTTGCCACTGGGTGCCTAAGCGGCGCGCGATAGCGGGATCGTGCGTGCTGACCAGTAATGTCGCGTCGAGGCGGTCGGCAGCGAGCATCAGTACGTCGATGACGTGGTAACCCGTTTCGTGATCAAGCTGCCCGGTCGGCTCGTCCGCGAGAATCAGTGTGGGTTGTGTACACAGAACGCGCGCAATGGCGACCCGCTGGGCCTGGCCACCGGAGAGTTCGTCCGGCAGCTTCTGAGACATCCAGTCAAGGTCCAGTTCTCCCAGCGCATCCCGGGCCAACCGACGTGCCGCAGAGTCAGAAACCCCATCGAGAACAAGCGGAAGGGCCACGTTCTCCACGACGTTGAGGGCGGGAATGAGGCTGGGACCTTGAAAAATGACACCGATAGCCCCGGGCTTGCCACTGGGGTGGCCGTCAAGACTCGGCCAGGTCAGCTCGCCGGTGGTTACCCGTTCCAGCCCAGCCATCATGTGCAGCAGCGTCGATTTCCCCGACCCCGACGGTCCGGTGAGGGCGATGCGGGCCCCTCCGGGAACCACGCAACTCACGCTGTGCACGGCCACGACGGCCCGCGGCCCGGCCCCGTAGGTGTGACCAACGTCCTTGCAGCGGATGATATCGGTCATGATCCCACTTGGCCGTCGTTCAGGGCGATGACTCGATCGGCGCGGGCGACGACGTCGGGGCTGTGGGTGACCACCAGCACCGCGCATCCGCGGTCGGCGTGACTGCGAAGAAGATCGAGGAGGCGCCTCTCCGTGCCGCCATCGAGTTCGCCGGTCGGCTCATCGGCCAGGAGCACAGCCGGGTTGTTCGCGAGCGCCACGGCAAGTCCGGCTCTGGCTGCTTCGCCGCCGGACAACTGAGACGGCTTAGCCGCTGCGCGATTTGCGAGTCCCACCCGTTCGAGGATCTCCTGCGGCGAGGGGACGTCAGATTTTATTATTCGCTGGGCGAGCTCGATATTCTCCGTGATGCTGAGGTGACCGAGCAGGTTGTTCGTTTGAAACAACACGCCGATGTGGTGGGCGCGCAGTGCGGCGCGCTCGGATTCCGGGCGATGGCTCAGGCGCAGGCCTGTCACGTAGACAGATCCGCCGGCTGGCTCGTCCAGCCCCGCCAGGCAAGCCAACAGCGTTGACTTTCCGGACCCCGACGGTCCGGTCACGGCGAGTATCTCGCCAGCCGAAACGGCGAGAGACACGCCTCGTAGGGCGAGGGTCTCTTCTTCTCCCGCTCGGAAGAACCGGTACAGGTCCCGAGCTTCAATGGGGGGCGCCTCCCGCGGTATCACGGCAGCCATGTAAAGGACTTCGTGACAATATTCCAGGGGTCGACATTGTCAGATCCCTGTGAAGAATTAAGCGTCAGCGCCACCTGCTGGCCGTTCTTCCAGAACAGATACAGCTCCACCTCCTCGCGCACAACCGTTCCCGTGACTGCGTTCGCCGCAGAATCATCGAGAAAGGTGACGAGGACTCCGTCGCCGCCGGGCCGGGTGAACGTGCTCACGTCGGTGAGCTGAAATTTCTGTCGAGTTGACTCAAGCGTGGGCACAAGTGACTGCTTGACCGTGTCAACGGTTGGTGCGTCCGCAGTCTTCGACTGTTCCACCGTGATCAAGTTGAGCTTGTCGGTGAACGTCATCGACGACGCACCGGCTGATGTGCGCGCCCATCCCTCAGGGACCGTGAGCTTATACAAGCCCGAATCAGCCGTGACCGCGACAAAAGCCTGGGTGTCGGGAATGTCCCCGGCGGGGCTGACCTCGGTGACCTGCGGAGCAGCTGGAGCACCCCCGCCCGAGGTCGACGATGAGGTTGTCAATGGATTCGGCTGGGAACACGCGGATAACCCTGTGATCAGTCCCAACGCGACAACGGCGACCAGCCCGACCGATCGACAACGAGTGCTCGTACGGATTCTCAGCATGAGTGCCTCCTCGATGTCATATGCATACAAGCCAAGATAAAGAGGTCCCGGCCAGCGCGAGTGGCCGGGAAGGCAAGCGGACGGCAAAATCTGCCTCCGAAACTAACTGCTTCCTGCTGTGGAGTTGCGCCGCAGGTCGGCCGTGTCCGCCCACCGCGAGAACCCTGATGAACCGAATCCTGTGCTCTGTGCTGGTCAACTAGACAATGACGATTGGCTTTCGTCGCCGGTCAGGCCGTGTGCTCGACACGCGGCTAAGCTCCGGGTATGCCCCACGTGCTAATCATCGAGGACGACGACGTGATCGGGATGACCCTCGAATCCTCCTTGCGCGCCAGTGGGTTTTCGGCCGAACGCCGACAGAACGGCGCGTCTGGTCTGGCGGCGGCCTCACGCGTCGCTCCCGACCTCGTTCTTCTCGACCTCGGTCTGCCAGATATCGACGGGTTCACCGTGTGCCGGGAGTTGCGGATGCTGCATCCATCCCTGGTGATCGTGCTGCTCACCGCGCGACATGACCAGTTGGACATCGTGTCTGGCCTGGAGTCTGGTGCCGATGACTACCTCACGAAGCCATTCAGCATTGTGGTGCTTCTCGCCCGCGTTCGTGCGCACCTGCGGCGCGCGGCCGGTGCGTCCCCGACAGATCTGACCAGCATCGACGATCATTTTGTACTCGGCTCGCTGAGAATACACATCGCAGCACGGCGAGTGCTGGTGGGTGGAGTCGAGGTACCACTGCGCGCCCGGGAGTTCGATCTGCTTGCGCGTTTTGCGCAGGGCGTCGGTCTGGCGATTCGGCGGGAAGACCTCATGAACGACGTGTGGGATAGCAACTGGTTCGGATCGACCAAGACGCTTGATGTGCACGTAGCGGCGCTGCGTCGACAGCTGCGGGTCGTGGCCGAGCGTGCCGGCCCGGACACACTCGCCAACCTGCCGGAAATATCGACCCTGCGCGGGTTCGGCTACCGGTTGGACGCGGTTTCCCAGCCAGAAGAGGAGAACTGATGACGCGGAGAATAATGGCTATTGCGTTGATCAGTTCGCTGATCGCTTTCGCACTCTTTCTCGTGCCGTTGGCCATTGTCGTGTACAACCTATTTTTAGCGGATGCGCACGCCTCACTCGAACGGAACGCCCTCCACGCGGCCGTGGTCGTTGATCCGACGTTCTCAAAGGCGGATCGGACCGAGCTGCCCACACCAGCATCCGGTCAGCAATTGGGTCTGTACGACCGTGCGGGAATGCTCTCTTTGGGAACCGGGCCGAGCGCAGCCGACGAAGGCGTGCGCGACGCGCTTGACGGTAGGTTTACCGAAACGAACACCGACGGCTGGCTCGTCGCGGTCGTGCCCATCAGTTCAGCCGAGGTCGTCACCGGGGCCGTGCGGTCAGCGATGCCGATTGAACAGGTCTGGGCCCGCACCCGGCTGGTCTGGCTCATTCTGCTGGGCACCGCCGGAATCGCACTGGCTGGGGGAATCCTAGTGGCCCGTTCCCTGGCCCGGCGCATCACCCGGCCGATGGAGAAATTGACCCTCGCCTCGCATCTACTGGGTGAAGGTAACTTCGATGTGCGGACATTCCCGACCGGACTACCCGAGATCGACCGCGCTGGCGCTGCACTGAATCTAACAGCTGTGCGCCTGGGCGAGCTTGTGCGAAGGGAGCGAGAACTCGCATCCAATGCATCACACCAGTTGCGAACACCATTGACCGGATTGCGGATGGTGTTGGAGACCGGACTCGCAACGCCGCACGCCGATGCTCGAGCAGTGCTTGCGCAGGCCATTGAACGAGCCGACCAGCTCGAACTCACGATTGACGAACTAATCACCCTCAACCGCGGTGAGTCAAACGCTGCGCCCGTCGACGCGAGCGAGCAGCTCGATAACGCTGCGCGACGCTGGAAGGGCCCGCTGGCAGCTGCCGGACGACCATTGCGCGTCGAAACCGAGCGAGAGTTGCCTCGCCCGATCGTTGATGCGGCCGCGCTTCAGCAAATCCTGGGCATTCTCATTGAGAACGCCCTGCGTCATGGCGCGGGTGCGGTGACCCTGCGGGCGAGAGCCGCCCACGGGGTGCTGGCAATCGATGTCGAGGATGAAGGTTCGCATCTGGTTTCCGGCGACGAAATCTTCCTAACTCGGCATTCCGCGGACGGCGGGAGCGGGCTCGGCCTTACCCTCGCCCGCCAACTCGCCGGAGACCAGGGCGGGCGCCTGTTTGTATCGGCCAGAAAGCCCCATACACGATTCACGCTACTGCTCAACGTCGACGATCCCGACGGTCCCTTTTCCGTCGCATAACTACAGCCGTTCGCCGCCACCGGGCAGCGCTTCAGCCGCTCACAAGTGGCCGCCAAGGTCTTGCCCCACCCGCCAAATGGCCACGTGCCTCGGGCCCATGACTTTTTAATCAGTCAGGCGCAATCGCTACCGACTCCATGTGATTTAGTCCACTACGCGACACGCCAGTAAGGGAGCCCACTCGTCAGGGGTGCGATGGACCGCCCTCGGGTGCGAGCGGAAGGCAGACGAGAAATACCGAACCAGCGTGATCGTCTGACCGGTCTCTAATAGTGATGGTGCCCTGATGGTCCCGCACGATTTGCCGCACGATGGACAAACCCACCCCGGCGCCGCCGCCGCGAGCCGTGCGACTGCGAGCATCATCCAGTCGTGTGAAACGTTCGAAGACTCTGTCCCGGTCCTGCGGTTGGATGCCTGCGCCATCATCCGTGACATATATTTTAGCCCAATTTTCTCTCGTAGTCAGGCGAATTGAGACCTGCGAGTGGGCATGGTGACGGGCGTTATCTCCGAGGTTACGCAGCAGCCTGGCCAAATCACGCTCAGACCCCACCACCCGCGCCGCACGAATTCCGTCAAGTTCAACGGCGGGCCCGCCCAGCTCGCGCAGGCGACGCAACTCCGACAAGACAAGATCATCCAAATCGACTAGCCTCGTGGGGCCTCGCGGAGCGCCCTCTGCGCCGCGCGCGAGAAAGAGTAAGTCGTCAATCAAAGCAGCCATCCTTGCGACCTGACCTTCAACGTTTGCCAGAACCAGTGCCGAACCCGGGTCTTCGGGGTGCGCGATTGCCACCTCCACCTGCACCTGCAGCGCTGCCAAGGGACTGCGGAGCTCATGTGAGGCATCTCCCACAAACTGACGCTGCCGTAGCGAGGCTGTCTCCAGTCGCTCGAGCATGTCGTTCATCGTTACCGCCAAGCTCGCGATCTCATCGGACGTGTCTGGTACGGGTACGCGTTGGGACAGATCTTCCCCGCCGATACTCGAAGCCCGGCGGCGGATGGCGTCAACGGGACGAATTACCTGACCCACAGCGCGCCACAGCGCCCACACAACAACGATGAGAACAAGTGGAAGTCCGATACCGAACAGGGACGCCAGATTCACGACGGCCGAAACAACCTGGTTGGTTGACGTGGCAACATAGATCCAGCCGCTCCCGGTTGGCAGTCGCACCGGCAGAGCAATCACACGAAAAGGACCATCACCCGCCGGCAGCCGGTCCACATTGAACACCCTGGTCACTCGCTCAGCAGGGGCAACCAGCATCGGCCCTTCGCCGTCAATATCACTGGTAGCCGCGACAACCCTATTCGAAGAGTCGACGACCTGAACTAACGTGTTCTGGGAACCGGTGTTCGTCACGGTGCTGCCCAGATTGCCGCCAACCGCGCGTGAGGCAACCACCTGTGCACGCTCGCTGGCGACGGTATCGAGGCTGGCGATCAAGGATTGCTGCAGCAGCAGGACAAGAGCGAAGCCGCCCGCCAACAGTGTGAGGGCCACAACCGATGATGCGGTGAGGGTCACCCGAAATCGGATCCCGGAATGCCACCGCTTCGTCTTATTCCCTATGCGTGGCATCGGATTCCTTCTCTGCCGGCTCCATGAGCCGGTAACCGGTCCCGCGCACCGTGTCGATGAGTCCCTTCGTGCGGCCGTCGTCAAGTTTGCGACGCAGATACCCGATGTAAACCTCAATAACGTTCGAGTCAATATCCAGCTCCGAATCCCAAACATGCTCGGCGATAATATTACGACTCACCACCTGACCTTTTCGGCGGATCATGAACTCGGCAAGTGAGAATTCGCGGGCGGTGAGCGTTACCTCTTCTTCCCCACGCCAGCACCGCCGGGCCGCCGGATCCAGACGGATGCTGCCTGCCGTCAGCACGGGTTCACGCTCAATGGGCGCGCGCCTCAACAGCGCTCGCAGGCGAGCTAGCAAAACGACAAAAGAGAACGGTTTCGACAAGAAGTCATCCGCTCCCAAGTCCAAGGCATCCGCTTCGTCGTATTCGCCGTCCTTTGCGGTCAGCATTAGGATCGGCACCGTCGCACCGCGCGAGCGCAACCTGCGGCATACGTCGTAGCCCGATAATCCGGGGAGCATGATGTCGAGGATAATGACGTCGAATTCGTTCTCTTCTGCCATCCAGAGCCCGTCAATACCGTTCATCGCGGCTTCGGTAACAAAGCCCTCTGCCGCCAATCCCGTCTGCAAAGCTTTCACTATAGAGGCTTCGTCTTCGACGATAAGTATCTTCATCTGCTTTCCTCACCCATCAAAACGCGAATGCGCGCATTCGACCCTTTAGCATCCCATGCTCAGGTAAGCGGACGCTAAGCCTTGCCCAGGACCGCTTCGTGCTCGGCGCCCCGCTTGATGGCCTGCGGCACGGACGCCTCCTCCGCACGAGCACAGCCTCCTGCCAGCCGGCCTTACCGGCCTCTTACCCCGACCTGCGAAAGTCACAATCGTTCACCCACACAAACGCACAACAAGGAGACCCACATGAACAAGAAAAAAATCGCCGCCGCCGGAGTCATCGTTCTCGCCTTGGCAGGAATCGGTAGCGGCGCCGCATTGGCAGCTACCCCCGGGACGCCGGCCCCCGTTACCGCAGTGACCGACACGACAACGCCCGGTACCACTGAGGCGCCCGACACCGAGTCATCCACACCAGACGACGGAAACGACGGTGGCCATGCTGACGCCGAAGGCGTCGACGCCAACCACGAAGGTGGAGCTGACGAGAAATAACCCCAAGGACGGCCATGGTCGGCGGCTTCACCCTACGGCCATGGCCAATCAGTTTCTCAGCCTCCGCAGGGACTAGAGCAACCAGCAGAATAATCGCTGGCTCAGCTTCGGCAGATTTAATGCTTCAGCAATGAAATACGACTCACAGAAGTACGTCGACTTCATCGTGTGACTCGGCGCAAAGTGCGTCCGATACGAGATGTTTTTGAGCTCCCGGGTCGGTCCCCTTCCCAGAGAACAGCCAAGACGCGGTCGCCGGTCCACTCTGATGTCAGGTGGGCGTTCTCACCGAGATTCTCGGCGAGACGCCCGTGGTGAGGTCGCGCTAGAGCACCACCCCCGAAGATCGTTCATCGTCCATGACCCGGAGGAGTTCGAGGTCAATCTAACTCCGCCGAGCTGGATCATGCATCTTTGTCCATGTGGGCCCGTTGAAGTCCGGATTTTTGAATAAACGTCCAATAAAAGTCCAATAAAAGTCCAATGTATCAAGTCTCGAGCTCATGCGAAGAATAGAAAACGCTGATCAAGTCTCTTTTTGGGCGCGAGTGTGTCGATTTGAACCCGAATCGCACCGCCCCAAAATCACTTCCCCGCGGCCGAAAACCGCGAAACAGGTTCGTAATTCCGGGCCTCGCCCTGGACCGATCCTCGCGATTAGAGCAATAAACAATGTATAAACAATGGATGTATCAAGTCTTGGCCTTTGGTCAAGACAAGAAACCCCGATCAGATCAATTTTACAGTAGGGCGGGTGGGACTTGAACCCACGACCGACGGATTGAAGCGGGCCCTATCCGTTCCATGACCCTATCTGTCGAAACCTCAACGGATGGAGATCGATCTCGGTCTGACCAGGAGTTCCTTGCAAGATCATTTCCCGGACCATCACAAGACTTAGCCCCGTCTAGGCCGTTCTCGATTCAATATACGGTGAATAAACGTGCGTGCATCAAATCTCATGCTGGGAGTAATTGTCAGCGCTCTAACCGTACGAAGGCAACGCCTCCATCCTGCCCAATCCGGAGTGGTCCAGCTAGGGAAAGAGCCGATCACCGCAGATTCCCAGCTGACGCACGGGTCCTGAGCGGAGCCTAGTGTGGCCGTCTGTTCCATTCGATGCTGCCCTCATGCGCTGGATTCGCAAACTCACCCCGCTGTACCGGATGATGCTCGGTGCGCTATTCCTGGGTTTGGTAGCCCTCGTAACGGACACGGTGTTTGATTGGGCACCGAATTGGTTGATACTCGCCTTCTACGCCATCCTTTTCACGTCTAACGTCTACACGTTTCGAATGCTGTGGAAGCAGACGGATCACCCGGCATTCCACGGCGACAAAATGAGCTTAACGAAGGTCTCGAGCGCACCGTCGAACACTGAACACCCGGGGGCCGAAGAGGAAGCCCATCGCCGCCTCGGGTGAGACCAATGTGGCTTTGTGAGCGGAGGCGGAGCCGCGGGGCTGTCCCGACCGGGCGTATCGTCGACACCCGTCCGAACGATTGTTGGCGTCGTCGGCAGCAGTAGAAATGGTTACATTCCTGGCCTGGTAGCTTTCCGCAACCCAGGCACGCGAGGCGCTCAGGTTGCGAGACGCGTTCAATACGGTCATTGTGTTTGTCAGGCGGTGTGCTCTCGGCGAGGTCACTGACGCGCGCATGTTTGTCTTGCATCTTTTTTACCGCGGCTTATTTGGTTCGCTTTCGGGTCGGCCAGTGGCGAGATCTACAGAATTCTGGAGCCCTCGGCGTGGGCCGCGTAGGCCCCGACCACCCGCGATACCGAGAGGGACCGCTGCGGCAAAAACGATCACTCCCACAATGCGGAAAACGAAGTCCTCTGTGAATAGGACTACAATAAGTGCGGCGATTAAGAACGCCGCGGCGACAACCAGCAAGAAAATGGATCGTTGGACTTTGCTCATGCGGCTGACACTACCGACTTCCAGCGCGCTGTCGCTTGTTAACGCCGGTCCAAAACAGGGCCAATAGAACTGGCCCTATTTTCAACCGGCGTTAACAGTCGCTTTGCCAGCGCGCTTCGGTGCTGCTGGCCAGAGCTGCGTTCTCGCTATCCCTGGGTTACGGGGGATTTTGGCTACGGAATAGTCTCATCGAGATTGCCCTTACCTTCGCGTTTATTCCACCGAAAAAGTAGAACAATGAAGATTCCGTCGAAGACGATCATCGGGAGAAGCATCCATATGGCCCAAGGATTCCCGAGAGTAAGCAAAACAATTCCTACGACCATAATTATGGGTGCAGAAACGACGCCACCCACGATGAAACCGCGCTCCAGCTGTCTCATCTGGTCATCGCTTTCGGACATGTTCAGCTCCATGGTCACCAGCAGTCTGACATCGTGTTTCATTATGGGCCAGTGCCTCGAAGGCCGTGCACCCTGCCCCTTGCCGATCGATCTGACTGATGAATCGCAACAATAATCCGTGACTTTAGAGCATGGTCACTTGGCGCTGCCCTGATGGTGGGAGCAAGTGCACGAAGCCGCTGTGGTCGTGAACGCGCGGCCTCGGCTGGGCGACGACCACTCCCCGCGAAGGTAAGACT
>NZ_JADOUX010000016.1:0-92820 GCF_015751745.1 Cryobacterium sp. CAN_C2 | reverse complement strand
AGTCGGTTTCACACTGGGCCCAAAATGTTTCGAACTCGAGGCGTTCCGCGACCGACACTGGCGAGCATCCGTACGCCGCAACGAACGGATCGACGGAGCCCGGCTCGGGGGTGTCGCCGCTCTGGCTCATGGTTTCATTCTACCAAAACCATGAGCCAGAGTCGAGGGATTCTCAGATATAATCTGATTTCTGTGCGAAGTTGTATTCGGGCGGACTACCGCGTTAGCGAGAAGTACTCACGCGGATCGATGACTCTCGAGTAGGAATCTTTCTCGCAGATTCGACAATCACAACGGCACACAGCGCCGCGCACGCCTAACGGGTGGTGCCGGCAACCTTGGGCAGCGATCCGCCGGCGGCCGCGTTGCGGTCCGGGCGGAAGTTGGAGAAGTCCACGCCGGGAATGTCCACGACCAGCGACAGTTCGTCTTCGATCTGGGCGGCTTCGGAGTCCTCGGGGCCGACCAGGGGCAGCCGCACGCGCGGGCTGCCGATGCGGCCGAGGCCGTGCAGGATGTACTTTACGGCGACGGTGCCGGGAACGTGGGTACTGACGGCCCGCACGAGCGGTTCGAGCATCTGGTGTGCGGCGGTCGCGACTTTGAGGTCGCCCCGGTTGACCGCGTCGACCATGTGCCGATATGGGGTCGCCGTGATGTTGCCGGTGACGCCGATCAGGCCGGTCGCGCCAATGGCGAGGTGGCCGAGCACGTTGGGGTCGTCGCCGGAGAAGTACATGAGGTTGGTCTGGTTGAGCACCCGGCTGGCCTGCGCGAAGTCGCCCTTGGCGTCTTTGATCGCCAGAATGTTGGGGTGCTTGGCCGCGCGCAGGATGGTCTCGTAGGCGATCGCCACACCGGTGCGGGCGGGGATGTCGTAGAGAATGACGGGAAGATCGGTCGCGTCCGCAATCATGCGAAAGTGGGTGAGGATGCCAGCCTGCGTGGGCTTGTTGTAGTACGGGGTGACGATCATGTTGCCGTCTGCGCCGGCCTTTTCACTCTGGCGGGCGAGCTGCATGGCGTGTGCGGTCTCGTTGGATCCACCGCCGGTGATGATTTTGGCACGGCCGTTCGCAACCGACTTGCCGACCTCGACCAGACGGATCTTCTCCGGGTCGGTCAGGGTGCTCGTCTCACCGGTCGTGCCCGTGACGACGATGCCATCGGCGCCCGCATTGATGACGTCGTCGATGTGCTTCTCCACCCCGGCCCAGTCCACTTCGCCATCAAAGGTAAACGGGGTGACCAGCGCGACCAGCACCTGGCCAAAGGGATTCGTAGAGGTAGACACGCAGAACAGGCTATCGCTTTCCCGCTCACAGCTGACTAGGGGGAGACTCGGCCGTTCTGGTTAAAGGCGGCGTAGGTGAGCGGCATGAGCTTCTCGAAATGAGTTTCCATCTGTTCGGCGCACATTTCGATCTCGCGCTGTGGGAACGACGGGAATGAGGAGCCCCCACGCTTGGTGCGCAGGCTGAGAAAGTTCATGAGTGAGCGCGCGTTGAGCGTGACATACATCGAGGAGTAGATGCTCAGCGGCAGCACGATACGGGCGACCTCGCGGGCGACGCCGGCTTCGAGCATCCGCTGGTAAGCCTCGTAGGAGTGAATCGCGGCGGCGCGGGTCTGCTGCTGCACGAGCGCGGTCTGCTCGATCGAGCCGGGCAGAAAGTCGTAGGCGCCCGGCTTGCCGACCTGCACGAGGTTGCGTTTTGCAGACGGCACGTAGAACACCGGGTTGAGCTCCCGGTAACGGCCCGACTCTTCGTTGTAGGAGGCGATGCGGTGCCGCATGAACTCGCGGAACACAAAAATCGGCGCGCGCACGTAGAACGTCATCGAGTTGTGTTCGAACGGCGAGCCGTGCCGGTCGCGCATGAGGTAGTTGATCAGACCGCGGTCACGCTTCTCGTCGGCCTCGCTTTCGGAGCCGTCGAGCTGGCTCTGCTCCAGGGTCTGCTCCCCCAGGGTCGACACCCGGGCAGCGAACAACACGTCCGAGTCGTGGGCGCTGGCGCGCACCAACTCCACGGTCATTTCGGATCGGAACTCAATTTCAGACACGGCCTCAGGCTAGCCGGTCTGCCGGCCCAAACGCCGCCGCGCGCCCGCAATGTGCCGTCATAGTCCCTCGAGCGTGCTCGCGCCCACGTAACGTCGGCATCATGAACCCACTCGAAGCGATCGGACTGCTGTTGGCCCTGTTGGCTGCGACAACCGTTCTGGGCCTGGTCTGGCGGGAACGCCAGGGGCCAGTGGCCCGCCTGACCGGCGACGTCATCACCCCAGCGGATGTCGCCGCCACGATCACGTTTGGCCCCGCCGCCACCCTGCTGCAGTTTTCAACCGAGTTGCGCGCCCGCTGCCCGGGCACCCGTCGTCTGCTGGGAGCCGTGGCCGAGTCCCGACCGGGCGTGGTGCACGTGGACGTGGATCTCACCCACCGGGCCGGCCGAACGTTCGGGAACGCCTGAACCGCCACCCTCACGCTCACTCCAACCTGACCAGGACATGCCCGGTGCGACGTCCTTCGCGTCGCCCGGGCGTGTCGACTGGCTCTCAGGAAATTCCCAGACGAGACTCGTTCACGGGGCAGGTCCGACGGTTAGGGTGGAATTCAACCACCTGGAGGTAACACCATGCCCACGACGCTCACCAGTGAATCAACCACCGTCTGGACCGGCGATCTTCCGACCGGTTCCGGTACCGTCACCCTCGATTCCTCGCACGCCGCCGAATTCTCGGTGAACTGGAAGGCCCGCGCCGAAGGCGTTTCGAACACGACCAACCCCGAGGAACTGCTCGGCGCCGCCCACGCCTCCTGCTTCTCGATGGCCCTGGCCAACGCCCTCGGATCGGCCGGCCACACCCCGGAGAACATCCAGACCACAGCCGCCGTCACGTTCGCGGCCGGCACCGGCGTCATCGGCAGCCACCTACTGGTCAGTGCAAAGGTTCCCGGTCTGACCGAGGCCGAGTTCGAGGTCTTCGCCCAGGACGCCAAGGACAACTGCCCGATTTCGAAGGCACTCGCCGGGATTCCCATCACCATTGAGGCCGAGCTGGCCTAGGTCGCTCCCGTGCGCGTTTTGATCGCCGGAGCGTCCGGCCTCATCGGCAGTGAGCTGAGCCGCCAGCTGGCCGCCGCTGCCCACACCCCCGTCAGACTGGTGCGGCGGGAGGCCTTGGGAACCAATGAAATTCGTTGGGACCCGGCCGCCCTGGTTTTGGATCCGAGCGTGCTCGACGATATCGACGCCGTTGTCAACCTGTCGGGGGCGTCGCTGGCCCGACTGCCGTGGACAAGCGGGTACCGCAAAGAAATTCTGCGCTCCCGTCTGCAGGCCACCCGCACGCTGACCGACGCTCTCGGCCGGGCCGTGACGCCGCCGACCGTTCTGTTGAACGGCTCCGCGGTGGGAATCTACGGGGATCGTCCGGGGGAAGTCTTGAGCGAGGCATCCACTGCTGGAACCGATTTTCTCGCGGACGTCGTCACCCGCTGGGAGGCAGAGGCGCGGCTCGCGCCCGAACCAACCCGGGTGGTGATGCTGCGCACCGGCCTGGTACTTGCCAAGGGTGGTGCGCTGAAACCGGTGTTGCCCCTGGCTAAACTCGGCCTCGCCGGACCTCTCGGTGATGGAACCCAGCACTGGGCCTGGGTGAGCCTGCACGACGAGGCCGCCGCCATCGTGCACCTGCTGACCTCAACACTGTCTGGCCCGGTCAACCTGGTCGGGCCGACCCCGGCGACGTCCAACGACATCATCAGTGCTCTCGCCACCGCAGTGCGCCGCCCGTTCCTGCTGGCGGTCCCCAAACCGATCCTGACCCTGCTGCTGCAGGATGCCGCCCGCCAGCTGCTGCTTGCCGACCAGCAGGTCAGCGCCCAGAAACTCTTGGACGATGGGTTCGAGTTCGCCCATCGCACGCCGGCCACGGCGATAGCCTGGATGTTGCGCCAACCGTAGTCGGCCGGCCTGCCGCTACTTCGGGGTGCGCTCGAGGGCGATCGCGGTACGGATGGCGCCGCGAGCGCGCTTGCGGTCGCCCGACGCGTCGTAGGCCAGACCGAGGCGCAGCCAGGCGTGCCAGTTCTCGGGTTCGGCATCGACCGCGGCCCGCGCGGCCGGAAACTGCTCGTCGGCCGCGTCCCGATAGGGGCGACCGCTCGGGCGCACCGGCAGGTTGGCGGCGGGCAGCTCGCCGAGTTCGCCGAGCCGTCGTACCAAACGCTCCGAGCGGATGCCGAACGCAACCTCACGCGCGAGCGCCCAAAAACCAATCAGCGGCAGAATGAGCAGCGCGAGCCCGATGGCGATGCCAACCGGCTCACCGCTTTGGATGAAGAGCACGGCGCGCACCCCGACCAACACCAGGTAGAAGACGAGCAGCACCGCCATGAGGACGACAGCAACCTTGCCCTTCATTTGGAGGCCCCCGACTCGTTGGCGGTAGCAGCGGCCGAACGGAAGCCCAGATCGACGATTTGGTCAAGACCGACCGTGACTCCCCGAATGGTTCGCGCTGCGGCGAGAGCCAGCAGAATGCCGCTCTCGTAGGCGCTCGGTGACAGCGTGTTGTGGCTGATCGTGAGGGTTTCCCCGGTGCCGCCGAGAAACACGTCCTGGCGGGCCAGTAAACCGGACAGGCGCAGGCTGTGCACGGGCACGCTAGCGACCTGCTGGCCGCGCGCACGCTGATCGGTGTGCGGCGCCGAGACCGGGCCGAGTTCGGCGCGCACCCGGCCGATTAGTTCGGCGGTACGCACGGCCGTGCCCGAGGGTGAATCGACTTTGGAGGGCTGATGTGCCTCGACAATCTCGATGGAGTCGTAGAAACGGGCAGCCAGGGCCGCAAACGCCGTCGCGAGCACCGAACCGATCGAGAAGTTCGGAATGATGATGACCCCGGTATCGTCGCGGCCGGCAAGGCGTCGGGTGAGGGAGTCGATGCCGTCCTGGCTCCAGCCGGAGGTACCGACGAGCACCCGCACACCATGCTCGGTCGCAAAATCGACGACGTCCCGACTCACGTCGGGCCGGGTCAGGTCGACAGCGATCTGCGCACCGAGCATCTCGCTCAGCTCGCTGCGCGAGTCCAGCCGGGCGACGACCTCGAAGCCCTCGGTTCGGTCGATCAGGTCGGAAACCAGGCGGCCCATCTTGCCCGTTGCACCAATAATGGCCACCGTCGTTGTCATATAACCAATCTACCAATCGATCGCGGCATCGCGGTTTGCGCAACAGCCTACGGAAGTGCCTCAGTTTCACGCCGCGTCGGTCAGAGACACTGCGGCCCTCACCCTGCTCACCGAATATTTTCGCAGTCCCGAGCTGTCGTTTCGACAATCCCAGGGCACGTACCACCCGACCTACCAGACGGCAGAGCAGTTCGCACCGCCGTCGGGGCGCTCTATCAGAGCGCCGGGTACGAGAACGTCCATCCGTACAACGACAATCCCAATGCGACGCATTGGTATCGCAAGCGCCTGGACTCTTAGAACATCAGTGGTTCGGGCAGCCCGGTACGCAGCTCGACCGGCAGGTGACCGAGGTCGTTATGGGTGACGAGCGTCCACGGGCGGCCGGGCTTTTGCTGCAGCACGGTGAGGCCGCAATTGGCCTGGTTGATGCCGACCCAGCGCCAGTCGGGGGCCCCGAGCACTTCACGCACGAACCAGGCGATCACGAAATTGTGGGTGATCAGCAGGTCGTGCCGCTGGCTACGGCGCGGTTGCAGAAATTCGGCGACGGCGTCTTCCATTTGGGCCCGTCCCGCAGCGATCTCATCGTCGGTGACCGAGCCGAAAAACGGGTCGTAGGCCGAGGGTGTTTCGGCTGCCCGACCGGAGGGAATGCAGTCGAAGAGCAGCGCCGTCGGCTCGCTGTGCAGGGCTGGCAGCCGCTCGGTAATGAGTTCGGCGGTTTCAGCGGCCCGCTGCAGCGGCGAATGCCAGGCACCCGTGAACGGCACACCGCTGAGCCGGTCGGCGATCAGCAGCGCCTGACGTTTGCCGCGGGGCGACAGCGGGCCATCGTGCAGACCATGTTCGGCGTCCTGCTGCTCGCCGTGGCGTACCAGATAGATGTACTGGGGCATCATTGTCCATTTCGAAGTTCGGGAGTCCGGCCGGGCCGGAATGTGCAGAAGCTGGTGTGGGGTGGCCGGTCAGCCCGGGAGGATCCCCGCGAACGCGTCATCCTCGAGGGCGCCGACGGCGGAGATCGACACGGGTCCGCTCGCGAGCTCGGCGGCGAGCTCCTGCACGTCGGTCGCGGTGACGAGCGCGAGGCGCCGCAACGCCTCGTCGAGGTCGACGAACTCGCCGAGGGTGATCTCCGAGCGACCCAGCCGAGACATGCGGGTGTCCGAATCTTCCAGGGCGAGAGCGGATGCTCCGCTCAGCTGGCCAGACGCCCGCTTCATCTCGTCGGCGGTCACACCGCCATCGGCGAGGCGGTGCAGTTCGCTGAGCATGAGCTCGGCGACCTGCCCGGCTTTGGCCGGCGTGCACCCGGCATACATGCCGAACAGGCCGGCGTCGGAGTAGCCGGGCGCGAACGAATAGACCGAGTAGGCCAGGCCGCGCTTCTCCCGCACTTCCTGAAACAGGCGGCTCGACATGCCACCGCCGAAGATCGAGGTGAGTACGCTCATGGTGACGCGACGGTCGTCGGCAGCCAGCAGGCCGGGCATGCCGAGCAGCAGATTCGCCTGCTCCAGCGGGCGTTTGACGATGGTCAGGGCCCGGCCCTGGTGAATCTCGGCGGGCACACCGCCACGACGGCTGACCGGGGTCTGCGGACTACTGAGGTCCCAGCCGGCTTGTTCGAGGGCACCGGTGACAGCGGCGACGAGCACGTCGTGGTCGACGGCGCCGGCAACCGTGACGACGAGGTCCTGCGGCCGATAATTGGCCTGATAATGCTCCCACACGGCCGCGCGGGTGGCACCGCGAATGTCGTCGGCGCTGCCCCCGATGGGTCGACCGAGCGGATGCTTGCCCAATACGGCTTCGAAGAATCGCTCATTGGCGACGTCGGCCGGGTCGTCGTCGGCCATGGCGAGTTCCTCGAGAATGACGCCGCGCTCGGTTTCGAACTCACCGGCATCCAGCTTCGAGGAGGTCAGCATGTCGGTGAGAACGTCGATGGCCATGCGCAGGTCGCGGTCTTGCACCTTGGCGTAGTAGCAGGTGTATTCCTTGGCTGTCATGGCGTTGTGTTCGCCGCCGACCGCGTCGAAGGAGATGGCAATGTCGAGGGCGGACCGGGTTGGCGTGCCCTTGAACAGCAGGTGTTCCAGAAAATGGGTGGACCCGAAGTGGCCCGGTTGTTCGTCGCGGGATCCGACGGCTACCCAGTAGCCGATGGTGAGGCTTCGGGCACCCGGTACCTGCTCGCTGAGAATGCGCACCCCGCTGGGCAGAGCGGTTCGACGCACGAGGGCATCGCCGGCGGCCCGATACGAGAGTTCGGCTTGGTCTAGGGGAAAGTCCACTGCACCGTTCATGTCATCCCCCACCTTACAAGACCCGTTCATGGCGACGGGGTGCCCGGCGCCGAACCTCCGGCCTACCCCCACTTTGGCCGGAACTGCCCGTGCGGCCCGTTTCGACAGACTGGTCTGTCTAGGGTGTGTTACAGTCTGGAGGCCGACCGGGGAAACCTCCGGATTTACGTTCATCCGGGGCCGATTTCACCCCCTCACCAAAGGAGTGCCCGCATGACCATGCTGACAGATGAAGCCGTTCGGCCGGCGACACACGCCAAGGTGCGCATTCTCGCCACCGCCGACCGTCTGTTCTATACCGAGGGTGTACACACCGTGGGTGTGGACCGCATCATCAGCGAGTCCAAGGTCACCAAAGCGACCTTCTACAAGTACTACCGTTCCAAGGATGCCCTCATCGTCGTGTATCTACAGGGCCGGGACCGGCTTGCCCGCGATTTTCTCGCCAGCCTCGACACCCGCTTCGACACCCCCGAGCAGCGGCTGCGCGGCGTGGTCAACGAGATCTCAGCGCAGGTCATTCGCGAAGGCTTTCACGGCTGCCCGTTCATCAACGCCGCCGCGCAGTTCACCGACGCGGCCCATCCGGTGCGTCAGGCTGTTGCTGCACACCGGGACTGGTACGGCCGGTCGATTGAGGACATGTTTCGTGGCATGGGCCATGCCCGACCCGGTGACGCGGCCGATGACTTCTTTCTGGCCCGAGACGGCGCCTTCGCCGGCGCCAATCTCGGCGACCCGATCGGTGCCCACACCGCTTTGCTGCGCGCTATCCAGCGCGTTCTCGACGAGTCGGGCGACTAACGCTCAGTAGGCCGACACCCGGTCGAGGTCGAGCAGGTCGTTACGGCCCAGGCGGATGCCGGCCGCGGCGACCAGGGAGTGCACCTGGTCGGCCCGGCCGGCGCCAGCCACCGGTGCGACCACGTCGGGGCGGGCGAGCAGCCAGGCCAGGGCAATCGACGCCGGTGCCACGGCGTTCGCGGCAGCGATGCGGTCGACCACGGCGAGCACGCGCCGCGAGCGACGGTTCAGGTAGACCGCGGCGAGCTGCCCGCGAGCGGTGCCGGCGGCATCCGCTTTGGTGCGGAACGCACCGGCCAGAAACCCGTGGGCGAGGGCGAAGCCGGGCATCAGGGCGAGGTGTTGGGCGCGGGCAACGACGGCGACGTCTTTCTCGAGCTCGGCCCGGTGCACTAGATTGTAGGGCGTTTCGACGGCGACGAACTTGGGCAGGCCGAGGGCCGAGAGCACCCGCGCCTCCATGAGCCGGTCCGCCGCGAAGTTCGACGCCCCGAGGTAACGCACCTTGCCGGCGCGAACGAGGGCGTCAACGGCCACGAGGCTCTCTTCGAGTGGGACGGTCTTGTCGTCGAGGTGAAAGTAGAGCAGGTCGAGATAATCGGTGCCGAGCCGCACGAGGCTGGCTTCGACGGCGCCCACGATGCTGCGCTGGGTCAGTCCGGGGTTATCGAGATTGCGGCCGATCTTGGTGGCCAGAACGGTCTCGGCGCGCGCTCCGCGCGAACGCAGCCACGACCCGATAATCACTTCGCTGCGCCCGGCGGCGAAGCTGTCGGCGGTGTCGAGAAAATTGCCGCCGAGGCCCTGGTGCGCGTCGAGAATAGCGATGGAGGCTTCACCCGTCGCCGTCCAGCCGAAGGCGTTGCAGCCGAGGGCCAGCGGATGCACGCGCAGCTCGGTTCCCGAAATCTGGCGGCGAACCGGGCCCGCACCGACCGTCGTCTCAGCCTGGTCCAAACGGTCGATCGCCATCGCATCGAGAGAGGACGAGACAGCCTGTCGGGTCATTGCGTTCTCCTCCCGGTTGTTCGCCCGGCCCCTCAGGTGCGACGGGTTTTCTCTTCGTAGACTTCTCTGTGCCCGACAGTAGGCGAGGCCACCGACATTTTCCGGAGGCACGCGAAACTGTTACCAAAATGTACGTCGGTTGCGGGCTAATCGGGGTGGTGACTGTCGGCTGTGGCCCGCAAGTCGGCACGCGCCCGGTTTGTTAGACTGGAGGTTGCGCGAAAATTGGGCCGGATATGCAGGTGCACATCCGGCCTGGGCCGCCCGCTGTCGAATCTTCTGATCGATCGGCTGGCTAGGTATCCTGCCCGAATCAGCCGCAGGAAAGCAGCCATGACCACCCTCGCCGACGTGCCCAACCCCCAGGTTCCCCGTGAGGCTCGCAGGCGCCGCACCTTCGCCGTGATCTCCCACCCCGACGCCGGCAAGTCCACCTTGACCGAAGCCCTGCTGCTGCACGCCCGTGCGATCACCTCCGCTGGCGCCACGCACGGAAAGGCCGGTCGCCGCGGCACCGTCTCAGACTGGATGGAGATGGAGAAGGCCCGTGGTATCTCGGTCACGAGTGCCGCGATTCAGTTCGAGTACCACGATGCCGTGATCAACCTCGTCGACACGCCCGGCCACGCCGACTTCTCTGAGGACACCTTTCGGGTGCTATCCGCAGTGGATGCCGCGGTGATGCTCGTCGACGCCGCCAAGGGCCTCGAACCGCAGACCATGAAGTTGTTCGCCGTCTGCAAGCAGCGCGGGCTTCCCGTCATCACCGTCATCAACAAGTGGGACCGCCCGGGCGACACTCCCCTGGCCCTGATGGATGAGATCCAGACCCGCACCGGCCTGCTGCCGACCCCGCTCAACTGGCCGGTCGGCGAGGCTGGCGATCTGCGCGGCGTGCTCGATCGCCGTTCGGGCGACTTCCTGCGATACACCCGCACCGCCGGCGGCGCGACAGTGGCCGAAACGGTGCGGCTGGATGCGGCCGACGCGGCGATCGAAGAAGGCCCGGCCTGGGCATCCGCTGTCGAAGAATCGGAACTGCTCGACGCGGAATCCCAGAATCATGACGCCGAGCTGTTTCTCGACGGGCAGACCACCCCGGTGCTCTTCTGCGCCGCCGTGGCGAACTTCGGGGTTCAGCAGCTGCTCGACACCCTGGTCGAGTTCGCGCCGCCGGCCGAAGCCCGTATCGACATCGACGGGAACCCGCGCAAGGTGACCTCACCATTCTCCGGTTTCGTGTTCAAGGTGCAGTCCGGCATGAACTCGGCGCACCGCGACCACGTGGCCTTCGTGCGCGTGTGCTCGGGCGAATTTCGCCGCGGCATGGTCGTCACCCACGCGGCGACCGGCCGACCCTTCGCCACCAAGTATGCCCAGCAGCTGTTCGGCAAGGAACGTACCGTCACCGACCAGGCCTGGCCCGGCGACATCGTCGGGCTCGTCAACGCGTCGGCGCTGCGCGTGGGCGACTCGATCTTCGAAGACGAGCGCGTGGAGTTTCCACCGCTGCCGTTGTTCTCTCCCGAACATTTTCGTGCCATCCGCCCGGTCGACAGCAGCAAGCACAAGCAGTTTCGACGCGGCATCGACCAGCTCGACCATGAGGGCGTCATCCAGGTGATGCGCTCCGAGGTGCGCGGCGAGCAGGCTCCCGTGCTCGGCGCCGTCGGGCCGATGCAGTTCGAGGTCGTTGAAGACCGCATGGTGCACGATTTTCACGCCGACATTCGCATGGAAGCGCTCCCCTACCAGGTGGCCCGCAAGACCGATAAGGAAAGCGCGCTCCTGCTCGCCGGAACCCGTCAGGTGGAGGTGTTCACCCGCTCGGACGGCACGCTACTGGCACTGTTCAGTACGCCGTGGCGGCTGCAGGCGATCGCCAAGGAGAACCCGAAGCTCGTGCTGATCGACATCGCGAACGCAACCGCCGACGACTTCAGGTAGCTTGTTTAGTTATGGCGAAAGGCCGCATCCTCAACGAGGATGCGGCCTTTCGCCCGTGTCGGTGTTGGTTAGGCGTCGACGACCACGGAGGTGATAACCGGGCTGCGACGGTACTTGCGGTTCATCCAGCGGCTCACGGACTGCGTGAACAGGTCCTCAAGTTCGGCGCCGTCAACGATCTTGATGCGGTTCGCGGCCTTCATGGCTTCATCGATGACCTTGGTCGCGCCCTTGACCCACTCGTCGTCGTGCACGAAACCGCGGGCCAGGAACTCGACGGGCTCGGAGAGCGTGCCGGTCTTGGCGTTGAGAATTCCGAGGATGGTAATGGTGCCATCCTCGGCGAGCTTACGACGGTCTTCCATCGCGGCAGTGGATGCCCCACCAACAGTCATACCGTCAACGAAGATGTAGTCGGCGACAACACGGCCGGTGACCTTGGCCTGGCCATCGATGAGGTCAACGACGACGCCGTCTTCGACAACGATAACGTTCTCGTCGGGGACACCGGTCTGGATGGCGAGGTCGGCGTTGGCAGTGAGGTGGCGCCATTCACCGTGGATCGGCATGACGTTGACCGGCTTGACGATGTTGTAGCAGTAGACGAGCTCGCCGGCGCTTGCGTGGCCGGAGACGTGCACCTTGGCATTGCCCTTGTGCACGACGTTGGCACCCCAACGAATCAGGCCGTTGATGACGCGGTAGATGGAGTTCTCGTTGCCGGGGATCAACGAGCTAGCGAGCAGCACGGTGTCGCCCTCGCCGATCTTGATGACGTGCTCGCGATTCGCCATGCGCGAGAGAGCAGCCATCGGCTCACCCTGCGAGCCGGTGCAGATGAGAACGACCTTGTCGTCCTTCATGCGCTCGAGCGCCTTCATATCAACGAGAAGGTCCTTGGGAATGTTGAGGTAGCCGAGCTCACTCGCGATCCCCATGTTGCGCACCATGGAACGGCCAACGAAGGCCACTTTGCGGTTGTGCGTCACGGCAGCGTCGATGACCTGCTGAATGCGGTGCACGTGGCTCGCGAAGCTCGACACGATAATGCGACGCGGGGAGGTGCGGAACACGGTGTCGATCGCCGGTCCAATGTCCTTCTCAGCGGTGGTGAAGCCGGGAACCTCGGCGTTGGTCGAGTCCGTCATGAACAGGTCGACACCCTCTTCGGCCAAGCGTGCGAAGGCACCGAGATCGGTGAGGCGCTTGTCGAGCGGGAACTGATCCATCTTGAAGTCACCGGTGGCGAGCACCAGGCCGGCTTCGGTACGAATGGCGATGGCCAGCCCGTCGGGAATGGAATGGTTGACGGCAATGAACTCAAGGTCGAACTGGCCGATGGTGCGGCGCTCACCCTCTTTCACCTCGATGAAGTTCTGGCTGAGACGATGCTCCTGCAGCTTGGCAGCGAGGAAAGCCAGGGTGAGCTTGGAGCCGACGACGGGAATGTCGCCGCGTTCCTTGAGCAGGTACGGTACGGCGCCAATGTGGTCTTCGTGGCCGTGGGTGAGCACGATGGCCTCAATGTCCTGCAGGCGGTCGCGGATGGCCGTGAAGTCGGGCAGGATCACGTTGATGCCGGGCTGGTTGTCCTCGGGAAAGAGAACGCCGCAGTCGATGATGAGCAGCTTTCCCTTGTGCTCGAAGACGGTCATGTTGCGGCCGATCTCGCCGAGGCCTCCGAGCGGGATGATGCGCATGCCGCGAGCCGGCAGTGCCGGCGGAGTGCTCAGGTCGAGGTAGTGGTTATTCATGAATCTCATTTCGTTGTCTGCGGTACTGCACGTCGAGGTGTGTGGGGACCGAGCTCGGGCATGCGAAGCCTCGAAGGATTACTCAGGGGGCTTCAGTGCGCATACGCGTTCCTCGCGTCGTGTCCGGCGGGCAGGCAAAATGCCGGCCAGATACCTCCTTAGTCTACCGATGCATCAACGATCGGCGTTTTCGGGTACGAAAGAGGGACCCCGCGCATGGCGGAGTCCCTCTCGTCGGGTTACCGACCGCCCGGGGACGGTCCAGCTGTTGACTAGGCGGCGCGGGGCGCGGCAGTGCGCGGCGAAACGTATTCGCCAGCCTCGAGGTGCTGCGCGGAACCGCTGACGTAGCCGGTGGCGGTGATCGCACGACGAACGTCGGGCGTGATGAACTGATTGGCAGTGTTGGTGCGGTTCGTGAACTTCGATACGTAGGAATTCATGGTGCTCCTGGTGCAATTGATGACTAGCGAATGCCGACCGTGGACCAGAGCAACGCGCGATCGTCGAAGCGTCCACGAAGATGGCATGTCTGCGCGGGACTTATTCGAGTGAAACTGGGGGGTGGCCCGGTCGGCGGGAAGAATGCGCTGCGCCGCGCGAGCTGAGAAACCCGGGTCCGCTACTGGACCGCCATGACTTCTGAACTGAGTCCAGACTACGTGACCGAGTTCCTGGTTGGGGCACACGCACGATCTACACAGGCGCTGTTCAGGCAGCGCGGAGGCGGTATCGATAATATTTTCGAATGACTTCTTCTGCGCTGTATGACATTCCCCTCACGCTCATCGACGGTGCAGAAACCACCTTCGGCACCTACTCAGGCAAGACGGTTCTTGTCGTCAACGTGGCCTCGAAGTGCGGCTTCACCCGGCAGTACGCCGGCCTGGAGGCGCTCTACCAGCGCTACTTTGACAAGGGCCTGGTCGTACTCGCACTGCCGAGCAACCAGTTCATGGGCCAGGAACCCGGCACCGAGGCGGACATCGTTGAATTCTGCAGCATGACCTACGGGGTGACCTTTCCGATGACGGCCAAGGTCGATGTGCGGGGCAAGCACCAGCATCCGCTGTATGCCGAGCTGACCAAATTCAAAAAGAGCATGCTGCCCGGACTGATAAAATGGAACTTCGAAAAGTTTCTGGTGAGCCCGACCGGTGTGGTCGTGGACCGTTTCGCCTCGTCGGTGGAGCCGGAGTCGACCGAGATCATCGACGCGATCGACAAGGTTCTGGCCGCAAAGGCCGCTTGAGCCCGCCTCTGCCTGTTCCGGGCCCGGGACCGCCACAGGGGCGCAGAACTTACCGTGTTCCCGGGTGGGCCCGGCGAGGCTCGCTCAGCGGGCGGCCCGACGCAGCACGGCCTCGGCGTGACGCAACACCGGGCCATCGACCATGCGGCCCTCGTGCTGGAAGACACCGCGCGCACTCGCGGCGGCCTCGAGCAATCCGAGGGCATAGTCCACTTCGGCGGCGGTCGGCTGGTACGCGGCGCGAATGACGGCGACCTGGCTGGGGTGAATGCAGGCGGAGGCGGTAAATCCGCTTGCGACGGCATCCGCTGCCTCGAGCGCGAGCCCGGCCGTGTCGGTGATGTCGAGGTGCACGGTGTCGATGGCGGCCTTGTCGTGGGCTCCGGCAGCGAGCAGCACCATCGACCGGGCCTGGCGGGCGACGTCACGGTAGCGCCCGTCGGGGTACCGGCTGGAGGTGCCGCCGAGCGAGGCGACGAGGTCTTCGGCACCCCACATGAGCGCGACGACGTTGCGTTCGGCGGCAATCTCGGTTGCCGAGATGACACCGGCTGCGGTTTCGCACAGGGCAATTACCCGAAACGCAGCGAGCAATTCGACCTGACCGGCGCTGACGGTCTTGGCGAGCATGACGTCACGGTAGTCCGTGCGCTCGAGCGCGGCCAGGTCAAGCGCGAAATCGACGCTGTCGGCCGGATTGATGCGCACGATCGTGCGCGCAGGGTCAAGCGGATGCTCGATCAGAGCGCGCCGCGCAGCGGCCCGGTCGACGGGCGCGACGGCATCTTCGAGGTCGAGGATGACAGCATCGGCGCGCTCGCTCGCCTTCGCGTAGCGCTCGGGCCGGTCGGCCGGGCAGAATAACAGGGCAGGGCCGAGGGTGAACGGGGCCGGGGTGAACGGGCTGAGCCCCGCGGTGCTGCCGTTGAAGGGGTCGGGGCCGTCCGGGTCGAAGTCCTGATCGAACGGGCCTGAATCGAACGGGCCTGAATCGAACGGGTCAGAATCGAGGGGGCCGCCATCGAACGGGCCGCTCATTCTGCAGCCTCGCGGCACCAGACCAGCACGGTGCGCACAGCCGTACCGACGACGACACCGTTCTGGTTGCGGCCGGTGTGTTCGAGCGTGATGATGCCCTGCCCCACTCGGCTGTTGGAGAGCCGTTTGTCGGTAACGATGGTCTCCGAATACAGGGTGTCGCCGTGATGAAGCGGATGCGGAAACGTCACGGTCGAAAAACCCAGGTTCGCCACGATCGTGCCCTGGGTCAATTGCGCGACCGAGCTGCCGACCATGGTTGAGAGGGTGAACATCGAATTCACCAGGCGTTCGCCGAACGGCTGGGTGGCCGACCAGGCCGCGTCGAGGTGCAAGGCCTGCGTGTTCATGGTCATCGTCGTGAACAGCACATTGTCGGCCTCGGTCACGGTGCGGCCGGGACGGTGCTGGTAGAGCGCGGCGAGGTCGAACTCCTCGTAGTAGAGGCCGCGCTGCTCCACGGGGTGGCGCTCGCCCGCACTGGGCACGACGACGACGGGCGGGCTATCGGGGGTACCGGGGTCGGGCATCCGCTTCTCCTCAGTCTTATCAGGCCGCTCAGTCTTATCAGGCCGCTCAGTCATATTAGGCCGCTCAGTCATATCAGGCCGCCCAGTCATATCAGGCCGCCCAGTCATATCAGGCCGCCCAGCCGATCCAGGCCGATCAGTTCGGTCAGGCCGCGAAGCCGAGCGTCCGGGCGATGACCATGAGCTGTACCTCGGTCGTACCCTCGCCCAGTTCGAGCACTTTAGAATCACGATAGTGCCGGGCGACCGGGTTTTCGTTCATGAAACCGTAACCGCCGAAGATTTGGGTGGCGTCACGGGCGTTGTCCATAGCCGCTTCGCTGCCGATCATCTTGGCGATCGACGCCTCCATCTTGAACGGGCGACCGCTGATCATGGTGAGCGCCGCGTCGTAATAGGCGAGGCGCGCGCTGTGCACACGCGCTTGCATCCGCGCGAGTTTGAACGCGATGTGCTGGTTGGATCCGATGGCGCGGCCAAACACGTTGCGGCTCTTGGCGTAGCGCACCGACTCCTCGAGGCAGCCCTGGGCCGCTCCGGTGCAGAGCGCAGCGAAGGCGATTCGACCCTCGTCGAGGGTTTGCACGAAGTTGGCGAAGCCGCGGCCACGCTCACCGAGCAGGTTCGCCTCGGGTACGCGCACATTGTCGAAAAGCAGCGGATGCGTGTCGGAGGTGTGCCAGCCGACCTTGTCGTAGGCGGGAAGCACGGTGAACCCGGGTGCCGGTGTCGGCACCAGGATGGCGGTGAGTTCTTTCTTGATCGAGCCGTCGCCGCGGGTCGATTGGCCGGTGACCGCGGTCACCGTGACCAGTCGAGTGATGTCGCTGCCGGAGTTGGTGATGAACTGTTTACTGCCGTTGATCACCCATTCGCCGGCCACGAGTTCTGCCGTGGTCTTGGTGCCGGCGGCGTCGGAGCCGGCATCCGCTTCGGTGAGACCGAAGGCGGAGAGTGCCTTACCGCTCGCGAGCAGCGGAACCCACTCCTGCTTTTGTTCCTCGGTGCCTCGACGGTATACCGGCATGATGCCAAGTCCCACGCCGGCTTCGAGGGTGACAGCGATGCTCTGGTCGACGCGCCCGAGTTGTTCGACGGCGAGGCAGAGCGAGAAGTAGTCGCTGCCCTGGCCGCCGTATTCTTTCGGGAACGGCAGGCCGAACAATCCCATCTCGCCCATCTGGTCGATGATGCCGTAGGGCAGGCTGCGCTTGGTGTCGTACTCGTAGGCGGCGGGCGCGACAACCGTGTCGGCGAAGTCGCGAACCTGGTCGCTGAGGGCCTGCTGGGTGGGGCTGAGTTCGTAGCTCATTGTGGGTCTCCCTGGTCTGGGTGGGTACTGATGCCGGGTTCGGCAGCGGGTTTCGGGATTGCGGGGTCGGGGGTGCCGGGTTGGCGGGTGACGGGTTCGGGGGTGACGGTCGCGACGATCTGGTCGAGGCGCACGAGGTCGCCGGGAGTGACGGTGATGGTGACGGTGCCCGGCTGGTTTGCCACGAGTTTGTGCTCCATTTTCATGGCCTCGATGGTGGCGAGGGTCTGCCCGGCGACCACCCGGTCCCCGGTCGTGACCGGCACGGACACGACCGTGCCCGGCATCGGGGAGCGCACCTCGGGGGGCACCGTGCCCGCAACCCGATCGCGCCCGGCGAGCAGCTCGGCCAGTTGTTCGGCGCGGCTGGGCAGCCCGAGATCAAACACGACACCGTCGTGACCGAGGTGCAGGTGGCTGGTCGTGCGTGCCAGGTCGTACCGGCGCGTCACTCCCGCGAACTCGACTCGAACCCGGCCGACATCCACAGCCCGGATGCTACCGAGGGCCGGCGGGTGCTCGCCGACGGTGACGGATGCTGCGTCCGGTTCCCCAAGAACGCTCACGGTGACGACACCGCCACCCGCAGCCGCACCGCCCGCACCCGCACCACCCGCACCCGCACCAGCCACACCGAGCTGGTAGCGGGTTGGACGGTGCTCACCGAGTCGCCATCCGCTCGGCCGCTCCCAGATCGACGTCTTGGGCTCGGCGGCAACATGAAGCAGCAGGGCTGCGGCCGCGAGCACGTGGTCATCGGCCTGCCTGAAGGCCAGATGCGGCAGGGTGCGCTCGATCAGACCGGTATCGAGCTGGCCGGCACGCACGGCGGGTTCGTGCAGCAGCAGGCGAAGGTATTCCAGATTGGTATGTACGCCGAGCACGAGGGTGTCGGCGAGGGCACGGTCGAGGCGGGCGATGGCGGTGGCCCGGTCGGGACCCCAGGCCACGACCTTGGCGAGCATCGGGTCGTAGGCGCCGCCAATCTCCAAGCCCGGTAGGAGTGCACTGTCGACGCGAATTCCGTCGCCGACGGGCTCCCGCAGGGCCAGGACCGTGCCGGTCATCGGCAGAAAGTCGCGGTTTGGGTTTTCGGCGTAGACCCGCGCCTCGATCGCATGCCCACTGAGGCATATGTCGGTCTGTGCGAGGGTAAGTGGCTCCCCCGCGGCGATGCGCAGCTGCCAGTCGACCAGGTTGACGCCGGTCACGAGTTCGGTGACCGGGTGCTCGACCTGCAGACGGGTGTTCATCTCCATGAAGAAGAACTCGTCGGGGGCGTTGGCGGCGACCAGAAACTCGACCGTGCCGGCTCCGCGATAGTCGACGCTACGGGCGGCGGCGCAGGCGGCCTCGCCAATGCGTGCCCGGGTGGACGCGTCGAGCAGCGGTGACGGGGCTTCTTCGATGACCTTTTGGTGGCGGCGCTGCAGCGAACACTCCCGTTCGCCGAGGTGAATGACGGCACCATAATTGTCCGCGAGCACCTGCACCTCGATGTGGCGGGGCGTGGCGACGAGCCGCTCCAGAAAAAGGGTGTCGTCGCCGAACGCGCTCGCGGCGATGCGACGGGCGGTCACCAGGGCATCGGCGAGGAGCTCGGCGCCCTCGACGATCTGCATGCCCTTGCCACCGCCTCCTGCTGACGGTTTGATCAGCAGCGGATACCCCACCTCAGCCGCGGCCCCGATGAGCTCCTCGTCGCTGAGCCCGGGGCGAGCGATTCCGGGAATGATCGGCACCCCGAAGGCGGCGACGTGGTTCTTGGAGCGGATCTTGTCACCCATCACGGCCAGCGCGTTGACGCTCGGCCCGATGAACACGATGCCGGCGTCGGCGCAGGCCTGCGCGAAGGCCTGGTTTTCGCTGAGGAACCCGTAGCCCGGGTGAATGGCCTGGGCGCCGGTCTGCGCGGCGGCGGCGAGAAGAGCGTCGATGCTGAGATAACTCTGGGCCGGGGCGGCGGGGCCGATGCGCACCGCCGCATCCGCTAGCTGCACGTGCCTGGCCCCACGATCGGCGTCACTGTAGACGGCTATCGAGCGGATGCCCCGCTCGCGCAGGGTGCGCATGATGCGGCAGGCGATCTCGCCGCGATTGGCGACGAGCACGGTATCGAAGGCGGAGTTCTGGGGCATCAGCTCACATCCGAAACAGGCCGAAGGCGGGATCGGGCAGGGCGACGGCGGCGCATACTTCGAGGGCAAGACCGAGTACGGTGCGGGTGTCGGCCGGGTCGATAACGCCGTCGTCCCAGAGCCGAGCAGTCGAGTAGTACGGGCTGCCCTGCTGCTCGTACTGCTCAAGGATGGGTTTCTTGAACGTCGCCTCGGCCTCGTCCGACCACTTTTCCCCACGCGACTCGATCTGCTCGCGTTTAACGGTCGCGAGCACGTCGGACGCCTGCGGGCCACCCATCACCGAGATGCGGCTTCCCGGCCACATCCAGAGGAAGCGCGGCGAGTAGGCGCGGCCGCACATGGAATAGTTGCCGGCGCCGAAGGACCCGCCGATGACGACGGTGAGTTTGGGAACGCGGGTGGTGGCGACGGCGGTGACCATTTTGGCGCCGTGCTTGGCGATGCCGCCGGCCTCGGCGTCCGTTCCCACCATGAATCCGGAGATGTTCTGCAGAAAAATGAGGGGAATGCCTCGCTGGTCGCACAGTTCAATGAAGTGGGCGCCCTTCTGCGCCGATTCGGCGAACAGGATGCCGTTGTTCGCGACGATGCCCACAGGATGGCCGTGCAGGTGGGCGAATCCGGTGACGAGGGTGGTGCCGTATTCCTTCTTGAATTCGTGGAATTCGCTCGCGTCCACAAGCCGGACGATGACCTCACGCACGTCGTAGGGCTGCTGCACGTCGACGGGCACGGCGCCGTAGAGTTCGTCGGCGGGGGCGGTCGGCTCGCGCACCGGCAGCACCGGCCAGGCCGATGAGGCGGGCGGCGGCAGGGTTGCCACGATGTCGCGCACGATCTGCAGGGCGTGGTCGTCGTTCTCGGCGAGGTGGTCGGTGACGCCCGACACTCGGGAGTGCAGGTCGCCGCCGCCCAATTCCTCGGCCGAGACGATCTCGCCGATCGCGGCCTTGACGAGCGGCGGTCCGCCGAGAAAGATCGTGCCCTGGTTGCGCACAATCACGGTTTCGTCGCTCATCGCCGGAACGTAGGCGCCGCCAGCCGTGCACGAGCCCAGCACCGCGGCGATCTGAGGAATGCGGGCCGCGGACATCCGCGCCTGGTTGAAGAAGATGCGACCGAAGTGGTCGCGGTCGGGAAAGACCTCGTCTTGCCGCGGCAGGAAGGCGCCGCCGGAGTCAACCAGGTAGACGCACGGAAGGCGGTTCTCGAGGGCAATTTCTTGGGCACGCAGGTGCTTCTTGACCGTGAGCGGGTAGTAGGTGCCGCCCTTGACGGTGGCATCGTTGCAGATGACGAGCACGGGGCGGCCGTGAACGAGGCCGATTCCCGCGATGAGACCGGCGCCGGGACTGTCGTCGTGGTACAGCCCGGTGGCGGCGAGCGGGGCAATTTCGAGGAAGGGGCTGCCCTCATCGAGCAGCCGGTCGACGCGCTCCCGCGGCAGGAGCTTGCCGCGGGCGACGTGCCGCTGCCGGGAGGCCTCGGGGCCGCCGAGCGCAGCAGTGGCGAGGCGCGAGCGGAGATCGGCGACGAGGGCGCGCTGCTCGGTGTCGTTGGCGCGAAAGGTCGGGGCGCTGTGGTCGAGCTCACTCGTGAGTGCGTGCATCGCCGGCTGAGTCTCCTTCGACTTGACGCCAATCACAGTTAATGATTGGTAACTCAGATCAGGTTAGCTAGTATTAACTGAAATGTCCAGCGTTCAGAGAAGCACACCGCGCAGTCCAACAACTCCGCGCAGTCCAACAACTCCGCGCAGCCAGGCTAAGGCCGACCGGCGGAGCGCCCTGCTGCGCGCGGCGGCTACCCTGTTTGCCCGATCGGGCTTCAACGGTGTCTCGATCGAAGACCTCGGTGCGGCCGTCGGGGTGAGCGGACCGGCGGTGTACCGCCACTTCACCGGCAAGCAGGCCGTGCTCGCCGCCCTGCTCACTGACGTGAGCGAGGATCTCGTCGCCGGGGGCGGTTCGGTCGTCACGGCGACAACGGATGCCGCGGCCGCCCTGCGCGATCTCGTGCGTTTTCACGTGAACTTCGCCCTGTCGAACCCCGACGTGATCCGCGTGCAGGACCGTGACCTCGACAGCCTGGCCGAGTCGGACCGGCACCGCGTGCGAGTGCTGCAACGCGAGTACGTGGAACTCTGGGTACGGGTGTTGCAGCGAGTGCACCCCCCGGTCGACGAGGCGCAGCTGCGCATTCGCGCCCACGCGACCTTCGGGCTGTTGAACTCGACGCCGCACAGCGCGCGCGCCTCAGCGCAGCCCGCCGTGCGCGCCCTGCTCGAGGAGATGGCGCTCGCGGCCCTCGGCCTGACCGGGGACTAAGTTTCTTTGGCGAGCCGACCTTCACCGGTCCGTTCGAGCAGCTTAGAACGCGGCCGTACAGACGCAGAGCTCGTTGCCCTCGACGTCGGTGAGCACCCACCAGTCTGGAGCGTGTTCGTCGGTGAGCAGCACACCACCGGCCTCGAGCACGGCCGCGACCCGATCCTCGGCATCATCGCTGGGAACGTAGACGTCGAGGTGGATACGGTTGCGATCAGTGCGGGAGATTTCCATGTGCTGAAACCAGACCTTGGGGGCGAGGCCACGCGGGTCGACCAGCTCAACGCCGTCGTCGCCGGCAACCTCGATGTAGCCGAGGCCGACCCGCCAGAACGGGCGAACCGCGTCCGCGTCGGTGCAGTCGATGGCAATGTCGTAGCGGGTCGGCCGCGCGTCGCTCGCAGTGGCGCCGAGGGTGTCGGCGATCTGCTGCACCCGGGCCGCCAGATCAAGGTCGCGCGCGGTGACTCCCCCGACGTCGTGGGACGTCAGGGTGAGTGACACCGTGCCGTAGCCCAATCGCACGTCGGGGTGGTGATTCATGGCCTCGGCGACCTCGCCCACCCGGTTGACAAGTTCCAGAGCCGACGCGAAGTCTTTGGTGCGGAACGTGGCGTGCAGGCATCCGTCGAGGTGCACGAAAG
Source organism: Cryobacterium sp. CAN_C2 (assembly GCF_015751745.1). Taxonomy (NCBI): domain Bacteria; kingdom Bacillati; phylum Actinomycetota; class Actinomycetes; order Micrococcales; family Microbacteriaceae; genus Cryobacterium; species Cryobacterium sp. CAN_C2. The sequence goes on along the minus strand of NZ_JADOUX010000016.1, from coordinate 70,545 downwards.
CCGTCTCCGCCAGCTGCTTCGTCGTCGTGAAAGGGGCGAGGAGTGCGCCGTGAGCATTCATGACTCCACTCTGCTCCGCCCCCGCACCCCAGTCAACCGCTAGACCATGGTCAGAACCCGGGCGGGATTGGCGAGGACAGTTCCGATGTCGGCCAGAAAGCGTGAACCCTGCTCGCCGTCGACCAGGCGGTGGTCGAATGACAGGCTGAGCGTGAGCACCTTGCGCAAGGCGACCTGCCCACGATACTCCCACGGCTTGGAGCGGATGGCGCCCAGTGCGAGAATCGCCGCCTCCCCCGGGTTGATTATCGGCGTACCGGCGTCAATGCCGAACACCCCGATATTGGTGATGGTGATGGTGCCGCCGGACAGCGCCGCCGGGGTCGTCGTGCCGGCCCGGGCCGCAGCGGTGAGCTCGGCGAGCGCGTCGGCGATGCCGCGCAGGTCGAGGCGGTCGGCATCGACGATGTTCGGCACGAGCAGCCCGCGCGGCGTCGCCGCGGCGATGCCGAGGTTCACGTGGTGGAACTGCACGATTTCCCCGGCCGGCTCGTCCCACCGGGTGTTCACCGAGGGGGTGCGGCCCACGGCGAGACAGAGCGCCTTGGCCACCACGGCGAGGATGCCGATCCCGGCGTCGGCGAAGTGCCGGTCGGCGCGCAGAGCATCGAGCAGCTCGAGGGTTGGTGTGACGTCGACGGTGAGAAACTCGGTCACGTGCGGCGCCGTGAACGCGCTCTGCACCATGGCCGCAGCGGTGAGTTTGCGCAGGCTCTTGATCGGTGTGCGGGTCTCGCGCACCCCGACGTCGAGACTCGTGGCCGACGTGGCCCGGCCGCCCGTTGTCGTCGGGGGGGCCCCGTGCAGGGCGCGCGCCGGCACCGACTCGGTGCTGTGGGCACGCACGTCAGCGCGTGTGATCAGGCCGTCGCGACCGGTTCCGGTGACGGTGTTGAGGTCGATTCCGAGGTCACGGGCCAGGGCCCGTACCGGCGGCGTCGAGCGCGGCCGGTCCCCAGCGGATGCGGCGGCGGGCTGTTCGGTAGGGGTCGCGGCGGGCTGTTCGGCGGGCTGTTCGGCGGGCGTCGCGGCGGCCACAGGCTGGTCAGCCTCGGCTGACGGTGCGTGGTCGGCCGCGGGCTGATCTTCCGGCACCAGTGGACCGCTGCCCGGGCGAGCCCGACGCTGGGGGTGGCCGCCGCGCTCCACCGTCGGGCCGTAGCCGACCAGGTTGGCCTCGCGCTGCTCGGCCGGAGCGGAGTCCGAAGCCGACGCTGCGGCCGACGCTGCGGCATCCGTTGGTGGAGCGGAAGCGGGCTCGGCGGCGCCGCCGATGTCGAAGGAAACGATCGGTTCGCCGACGCGCACGACCACGCCGGCCGGCTGGTGCAGCACGCGCACCACTCCGGCGAACGGGCTCGGCAGCTCGACCACGGCCTTGGCCGTCTCGACGTCAGCGATGTGCTGGTTGAGCGTGACCTCGTCGCCCGGCGCCACGAGCCAGGCCACAATCTCACTCTCGGTGAGCCCCTCACCGAGGTCGGGCAGCTTGAATACCTTGATCATCGTCGCCCCATGACCCGGTCGACGCCGTCGAGAATGCGATCGAGGTCGGGCAGGTGGTGGCTTTCGAGCTTGGCCGGCGGGTACGGCACATCGAAGCCGGTCACCCGCACCGGCGCAGATTCCAGGTAGCTGAAACAGCGCTCGGTGACGGTCGCGATGATCTCGCCGCCGAGTCCGCCCGACTGGGCCGCCTCGTGGGTCACGACGAGACGCCCGGTCTTTCGAACGGATGCCTCCACCACCGCGTAGTCCACCGGTGACAGTGAGCGCAGGTCGATGACCTCGATCGAAACGCCCTCATCGGCGGCGGCGAGCGCCGCGTCCCGCGCGGTCGACACGAGCGCGCCATAGGTGAGAAGGGTGACATCCGTTCCGGGGCGCACGATGACGGCCTGCTCCATCGGAGCCCCCAGCTCGGGCACGACCTCGCCCTTGACGTGGTAGCGGCGCTTGGGCTCGAAGTAGAGCACCGGGTCGTCGCTCGCGATGGCCTGCCGAATGAGGCTGTAGGCATCCTGGGCGTTGGAGACGGCGATCACGCGCAGGCCGGAGGTGTGGGTGAAGTAGGCCTCGGGCGATTCGGAGTGGTGTTCGGCCGCTCCGATTCCGCCGCCGAACGGCACCCGAATGGTGATCGGCATGCGCACGGCACCCTGGGTGCGGTAGTGAAACTTGGCTACCTGGCTGACAATCTGGTCAAAGCCGGGAAATATGAAGCCGTCGAACTGGATCTCGCAGACCGGGCGGTAGCCGCGGTAGGCCAGGCCAACGGCGGTGCCGATGATCGCGGATTCGGCGAGCGGCGTGTCGATCACGCGGCGGGCGCCGAACTGGGCGAGCAGGTCGCTCGTCACGCGAAAGACACCGCCGAGGGCACCGATGTCCTCGCCGAGCAGCACGACCTTGGGGTCATCGAGCATGGCTTGGCGCAGACCCTCGTTGATGGCCTTGGCCACGGTGAGGGTCGTCGTTTCACTGAGCGGGCTGGGTTGCGGCGCGTTGAGGCCGGGCACCGTCGACACGATTGAGGGGGTCATCAGGGTCGTCATGGTCATCGTCCTTCTCCAGGCTGATCTGAACTTCCGAAGCTCGTGAGGTACCCGGCGTAGTCGGTGCGCTGGCGCTCGAGGGTGGCGTTGGGGGTGGCGTAGACGTGGTCGAATACGCTGAGCGGCTCGGGGTCGGGCATGCCGATGCAGCCCGCGCGCAGCTCGGCGGCCGCAGCATCGGCGAGGGCCTGGGTGGCCGCCTCGACCTCGGGGGTGATCTCACCGAGCTTCGTCAGCAGCCGGTGCAGGCGCACCAACGGGTCGCGCGTCTTCCACTCGGCGAGTTCGGCCGGGTCGCGGTAGCGGGTGGGGTCATCCGCTGTGGTGTGTGGCCCCATGCGGTAGGTGACCGCTTCGATGAAGGTGGGGCCATCGCCGGCTCTGGCGCGATCGAGGGCGATGCGGGTCGCCGCCAGCACCGCGATCACGTCGTTACCGTCAATGCGCAGGCTGGGAATGCCGAAGCCCGGCGCGCGATCGGCGATGTTGCGGTGCGCCTGCACCCCGACCGGCTCGGAGATGGCCCAGTGGTTGTTCTGGCAGAAGAAGATCACCGGGGCCTGGAAACTCGCCGCGAAGATCAAGGCCTCGTTGACGTCGCCCTCGCTCGTGGCGCCGTCACCGAAGTAGGTGATGGCGACGGAGTCGACCTCGTCGCGCTGGGCGCCGAGCGCCCAGCCGGTGGCGTGCAGGGTCTGCGCGCCGATGATGATCGCCGGGGTGGCCATATTGACCGTGTACGGGTCCCAGCCGGACTGGGCGTTGCCCCGCCAGACCCTGACGATATCGGTCAGTTGAACGCCGCGGCAGTAGGCGACCGCGTTCTCGCGGTAGCTCGGAAAGACGAAGTCGTCGTTGCGCAGGGCGCGAGCCGAGCCGACCTGGGCGGCCTCCTGGCCGAGCAGTGGCGGCCACAGGCCCAGTTCACCCTGGCGTTGCAGGGCGGTCGCCTCGGTGTCGATGCGGCGGACCACGACCATGTCGCGGTAGAGGGCCAGCAAAGCCGGCCCGTCGAGATCGGAGACCCACGGGTCGAAGTCGGGGCGGGAAATCCGCTCGCCGTCAAGCGAGAGAAGCTGCACCAGCGGGGGGGAAAAATCAATCATGGTTCGCTCCGAGCGTCATTGCTAAAGTTGTCGTGAGCCTATGTCGAGGCAACAGGGAGCACAACCGCTGTCAGAAATAGTGAGCAGAGTGCCCTATTCAGGCTCGCCAGACCGTGTTAATGTTTTGCACTATGTACAGCCTTGACAAGACCGACACGAAGCTCCTCCAAGCGCTCTCCGCCGACCCGCGCAGCACCTTTGTTGCGCTCGCCGATACCCTGGGCCTGTCACGCAACACCGTGCAGGCCCGCATGAAACGATTGGAAGATTCTGGCGCCTTTCTCGGCTTCGATCGCCGCATCAATCCGGCCGCCCTCGGCTACCCGTTGACCGCGTTCATCGAGGTACACGTGCAGCAGAAACGGCTCGCCCAGATCGTGCTCGACCTTGCGCTGATCCCCGAGATCGTGCAGGCGCACGGTATGAGCGGGCAGGCCGATCTGCTCGTGCGGGTGGTCTGCACCGACGCCGCCGATCTGTTTCGCATCGACGGCACAATTCTTGCCTGCAACGGTGTCGAGCGCACCGAGACCTCGCTCGCGATGGGCGAGGTCATCCCCTATCGGCTCACACCGCTGCTGGACCGACGCGGGTAGGCAGTGCTCGCCTCTCGATCTATTTGCTAAATTCTTCATATAGTTATATAAAGAAGTAATGAAGTTACTTGCGCTGGTAGTATTGCACTCAACCAGACGCACCGCAGAATCCGTCGCCTGCCCTTCACCCTTCGACTTCGCGCTCCCCACAGAAGGCACCAGCTTCGTGAACATGCATGCACACCGGGGACTCGTATGAGTTTCCTGCGATTGGCCACGCTTATTCGTCACGGCGCTCGCATCGCCGAACCGGCACCATTGGCCCCGCCGCTGTTTGAGGGTGCGCAGGTCTTCGGCGGCAGCGTGCAGGTGCGTTTCATCAATGCTGGCGGCTGTAATGACTGTGCGCTTGAAGTGTCCGCCGCGTTCGGCCCGGTTTACGACGTGGAACGCTACGGCGTGCGCCTTGTGCCTTCGCCGCGGCACGCCGACGTGCTGCTCATCGTCGGCAGCGTGACCCGCAACATGGCTGAGCCGCTGCGCCGCACCATCGAGGCCACCCCCACGCCCCGGTTTGTGATCGCGGTCGGTGACTGCGCCCTGCACGGTGGAGCCTTCCGCGACGGCTATGGCATCATGGGGCCCGTGTCGGACTTCGTGCACGTCGACATCGAGGTGCACGGCAGTCCGCCGGAGCCGGCCGACATCGTAGAGGCCCTGCGCAGGATGACCGGCCGATGACCGGCATCGGCGCAGGACTGCTCCTGCAACTGGGCCTCGGCGCGCTGGCCGTGGTGAGCGCCCTCGCGGGGGCACCGTCTCTGCGGTCGCGGGCGGGCGGCATCCTCTGCACCCTGATCGCGGTGACCGGTTTTCTGACCGGACTCGCCGCCCTGCTGGGCGCCACCGGCGGCCTGCTCATTCCGATCGCGCTTCCGATGGACCCGCTGCTGCTGGCCCCCGATCGTCTCGGCGGCCTGTTCATGCTCATCGTCTCCGGCGTCGGTATTCTCGTGTCGCTCTACGCCATGAGTTCCACCCGCGGCCCCGACGCGAGCCGTACCGCTTGGGCAGCCATGCCGGTGTTCCTCGTGGGGATGCAGCTCGTCCCAGCCGCGACAGACTCGGTCTCGTTCCTGCTCGCCTGGGAAATCATGACCCTCGGCTCGACCGTGCTGCTGCTCGCCGACCACGCGAGCCGCGCCACCGTCGCCTCCGCCGGCATCTGGTACTCGGCAATGTCGCAGCTGAGCTTCTTCTTCATTCTTGCCGGATTCGCCGTGCTCGCAGCCGCGTCGAATGGTACGAGCTTCACCAACCTGCAGGCGATTGAACCCGGCTCAGGGCCGGCGAACGTGGCCTTCGTGCTGTTCCTACTCGGCTTCGGCGGTAAGGCCGAACTCGTGCCGCTGCACGTCTGGGTGCCCCGGGTGTTGCCCGAAGCGCCCAGCCACGTCTCGGCCGCGATGAGTGGCGCCATGGTCAAGATCGGTGTCTACGGCGGTCTGCTGGTCTGCGTGCGCCTGCTGCCCGACGGCCCCGCCTGGTGGGCCATCGCGATCATGTTGGTCGGTGGCGCATCCGCTCTCTACGGCATTCTGCAGGCCTCCGTATCGAGCGATCTCAAGGTACTGCTCGCCTACTCGACGACCGAGAACATGGGCCTGGTCTTTCTCGGACTCGGCGCGAGCATGCTGCTGCGCGGGTACGACGCCACGGCGGCAGCGGATGCCGCGCTCGTCGCCGCCCTGCTCCTCGCCGTCAGCCACGCCGCGTTCAAATCGACGCTGTTTCTCGGCGCCGGTGCCATCATCCACGCCACCGGGGAACGCAACCTCGACCGGCTCGGCGGGCTCGGCGCACGCATGCCGGTGACCGCTTCGGCGTTCGGCATCGCGAGCCTCGGCGCCGCCGCCATCCCGATCACGAGCGGTTTCGTCGCCGAGTGGATGCTGCTGCAGTCACTCATTCACGGCGGTCGCCTTGACGGGGCGGTCGTCTCGGTCGCGGCATCCGTTGCCATGCCCCTCGCCGTTGCCGTGATCGCGCTCACCGCCGGCCTGGCCCTGCTTACCTTCGTCAAGGCCTACGGCATCGCCTTCCTCGCGCGTCCCCGCAGCGTTGAAGCCGCGGATGCCCGTGAGGTGCCGCCGCTCATGCAACTCGCCCTGGCCCTCGGCGCCCTCTCGGTGCTCGCCCTCGGGCTGCTCCCCGGGCCGATCGCCGCGCTCGTGGCGAACACGATCAGCTCGAACCCCACCGTCGCGGTGCAGTCGGTCGGCCTCGGCGGCGTGTCACTTCCGGGCATCGGGGCGGTCCTCGACCCGATCATACTCGTCGCACTGTCGGCCCTCGTCGCCATCCCGGTGATCGTGTCGATCATCGTGTCGGCTCGCCGGCATCCCCATCGCACCATTGACCTGCCATGGGGTGGCGGCGGCTCCCGAGCACGGCCGCGCATGCAGTACACCGCGACCTCCTACGCCGAGCCGCTCGTGCGGGTCTTCGACGACGTGCTCAAGCCGTCGCGCGACGTGCAGGTCACCCACGTGGCCGAGTCCCGCTATCTGGTGGAACACGTCCGGGTGGAACAGCGTGTCTCGGATGTCATCGAAACCCGGCTGTATCGGCCGGTGCTCAACCTGTTCCAACGCTACGGAATCGTCGTGCGCCACGTCGCCAACGGCAGCATCCACCGCTACCTGTCCTATTCTTTTGTTGCTCTCCTGATCGTGCTGATTGTGGTCTCGCTATGAACGCCCTCGGTACTCCCGCCACCGTCGCGCTGGCCCCACGCGAACTGAGCGCGGTGTCCCTGTGATGGCCGCCGTCAGCGCGATCATCATCGCTCTCGTTCAGGTTGTGCTGTTCGTCTTCCTCGCCCCGCTGCTCATCGGTGTGATCCGCCAGGTGCGGGCCACGATCGAAGGACGCGCCGGCGCCGGAATCTGGCAGCCCTGGCGTGACGTGCGCAAGCTGCTCGTGAAGAACCCGGTGCGCGCCGCCGACAGCAGCTGGATGCTGCGGGTCGGCCCGGTAGCCCTGATGGTCTCGAGCCTCCTGCTCTGCGTGCTGCTGCCGCTCGTGGGCACCATCCCGTTTCCATCCATTCCAAGCGATCTGTTTGTCATCGTCTCGGTCATGCTCATCGGCGTGGTCGCGCTCGCCCTGGTCGGGCTCGACGGCGGAACGGCATTCGGCGGCATGGGCTCGAGCCGGCACATGACCGTCGCCGCGCTCGTCGAACCGACACTGCTGCTCTCGGTCTACGCCCTGTCGATCCCGGCTGGAACCAGCACCATCTCTGCCATCGTCGAAACCCGGCTGTTCTCCCCCGAGGTCATCATCTCGCCGGTCAGCGTCCTCGCCCTCGTGGCACTGTCGATCGCGATCATGGCCGAAACCGGCCGCCTGCCGGTGGACAATCCGGGCACCCATCTTGAACTGACCATGTTGCACGAGGCAATGACCCTCGAAGCGAGCGGACGCGACCTGGTCTGGCTCGAAGTCGGCTCCTGGCTGAAGCTCGCCGCCCTGCTCGGACTGGTCAGCAACCTGATCGCGCCGTGGGGCGTCGTCACCGATTTCAGCGCCCTCGGCCTGCTGATCGGCGTCGTCAGCATCGCCGTGAAGGTGCTCGTACTCGGCGTGCTGCTCAGCGTCGGCGAGATCTTTCTGGCCAAGGTGCGCCTGTTCCAGGTGCCCGAGCTACTCGCGGGCTCCTTTGCCCTCGCCTTCCTGGCCGTCACCGCCTCCTATCTGGTCGCCTGAGGAGCATCCGTCGTGTTCGAAACGTTCTATCCGCAACTGATCGGCCTCTGCACCGGCGCCCTGCTCCTTACGAGCGCACTCATGGTCTGGCGTCACTCCCTGCTCGCCTCGATCCGGTTGCTCGCCCTGCAGGGCGTCGCCCTCGCCGCGCTCGTCGCGGTGATCGGCATCGCCGAGGGCGAATCCGAACTCGTGCTCGTGTCGCTGCTGATTCTCTCGGTCAAGGGCATCGGCCTTCCCTGGGTACTCGCACACCAGTCCAAAGCGTCGATCAAGCAGATTCAGGAGTCCCCCAGGCTCAACCCGACCGCCGCGCTACTCGCCGTCACCCTGCTGACCATCCTCAGCTACGTCGTGGTCAGCCGCGTCTTCGGCCTCGGCGACACCACGACCGGCCACGCCGCACCGATCGGCCTCGCCATGGTGCTCATCGGCTTTCTGCTGCTGATCAGCCGACGCCGCGCCCGCTCGCAGCTCATCGGCTTTCTGCTGCTCGATAACGGCATTGCCACGATCGCGTTTTTGACCAGCGGCGGCGTGCCGATTCTGCTCGAGTTCGCGGTCTCCCTCGACGTGCTGCTGGTCGTTCTCATCCTGCACGTGTTCGCCGGCCGCATGCGCACCAAGTTCGGCGGCACCGCCGTCGATCAGCTCAGAGAGTTGCACGATTAATGTCTGTTGTTCTGTGGATTCCCTTGGTCGGCCCCCTCTTCTTCGCCGGTCTCAGCCTGCTGCTGCGTACCTCGGAGCTTCGCCGTTTCGTCGGTGTTGCCGCCTCGAGCGCGGTGCTCGTCTCGGGACTGTTCCTGGTCAGCGCGGTACTGAACGGCACCGTGCCCGCCAGTGGCGGCGGCATGCTGCGCGCCGACGCCCTCTCGGCCTACATGCTCAGCGTCGTCGGAGCGGTCGGGCTCATCTCGACCTGGGGCGGCCTCAGCAGCGCCGCATCGAGCCGCACCAAGGACGCAGCCGGCTACGAGGCGCTCCTCGCCCTGTTCCTCGCCGCGATGTCGCTCGCCGTACTCGCTGACAGCATCGGCCTGATGTGGGCCGCCGTCGAAGCCACAACCATCGCCACCGCGTTCCTGGTCGGCCACCACCGCACCCGCCGGTCCCTCGAAGCTGCCTGGAAATACGTCATCCTCGGCTCGGTCGGTGTGGCTATCGCACTGCTCGGCATCGTGCTGATCTACGCCGCCTCGGTCGGTACCGACACCCCAACCCTGTCCTGGTTGCTGCTGAGCCAGTCCGACCTCGGCCTCGACCCGGCGCTCATTACGGCCGGCGGCGCCCTCGCCGTGCTCGGTTTCGCCACCAAATCGGGCCTCGCCCCGATGCACAGCTGGCTACCGGATGCCCACAGCCAGGCCCCGGCCCCGGTCTCCGGCCTGATGTCCGGCGTGTTGCTGTCGGTCGCGCTCTACGCCATCCTGCGCATCCAGTCGATCACCAACCTCGTGATCGGCCCGGAGTTTCTGCGCACCATGCTCAGCATCGGCGGCCTGCTGTCGCTGCTCGTGGCAGCCTCCCTGCTCATTCGGCAACGCGACTACAAGCGGATGCTCGCTTACTCCAGCATCGAACACATGGGCCTCATGGCGATCGGTGTGGCCATCGGCCCGGCCGCCCTCCCGTCGGTGCTGCTGTACATTCTCGGCCACGGCCTGATCAAGGCGACCCTGTTCGTGATCTCCGGGCGAATCCTCAAGGTCGAGGGCACCCCGGTGATCTCCGATGTGCGCGCCCTGCTGGTCCGGCGACCTGGCCTCGCCGTGCCCTGGCTCATCGCCATGGCCGCCATCGTCGGCTTTCCCCCGTTCAGCATCTTCTTTTCCGAGGTCGGCATCATCATGGCCGGCTGGTCGGTGGGCCTCGGCGTCGTCGTCGGAGCAGCTCTCGTGCTGCTGCTCGTGATCTTCGCCGCGTTCACCCGTCTGACCGTGCAGATGACCATCGGCGCTCCCCCGCACGACGTTGCGTTCACGCCCGACTATTCGGCCCACGGCCCGCGCCTGCCGATCATCCTGGCCCTGGCGACGACGGCCGCGGTGGCCTTCGTCGCCGAACCGGTCGGCGCCCTTCTCCTGCAGGCCACAGCCGTTCTCGGAGGTTCCAACTAATGCGTGACGAGCGAACACCAGAAGACCTGACCGCCGCCAACCCGGCCGCCAGTCATCCCATCCCTGGCGGCCGGGCGGCTGGCGGAGCCGAACTGCGCCACCTCGACCGGGCACAGCTACCGGCCGCCGCTGGCGCGTTGCTCGACTCCGGCAGTCGCCTGGCCCTGGTCGCCTGTCACGAAGACGACGATGATTTTCGCATCGTGTACTCCTTTGTCGGCGCGACCCCGTCGCTACGCGCCGAGCTGTCGGTCAGCGTTCCGCGGGACGACGCGTGGATACCCAGCCTCGCCGAGATCTCCCTATCGGCCGGAAACTTCGAGCGCGGAATACGCGACCTGTATGGCGTTGTTCCTCTCAACCACCCGCAGCCGCACCGCCTGGTGCGGCATGGCCACTGGCCGCGCGGCTGGTACCCGATGCTGCGCGCCAACACCGTCGTGCCCGAGTTCGAGCCCGACGTCGAGTCATTCCCGTTCGTGCCGGTGGAGGGCCCCGGCGTCTACGAGATCGCCGTCGGTCCCATCCACGCCGGCATCATCGAACCCGGACACTTTCGATTCTCGGTCGTCGGTGAAACCATCGTGCGCATGGAAGCCCGTCAGTGGTACCTGCATCGCGGTGTCGAGAAGGTGTTCGAGGGCAAGTCCGCGGCCGAAGGGGTGTTCCTGGCCGAGCAGATCAGCGGCGACACCGCCGTGGGCCACTCCCTCGCCTTCGTCATGGCCGTCGAGCAGGCCGCCGGTATCGAGGTCTCCGAGCCCGACCGGCTGCTGCGTGCCCTGCTGCTGGAACTGGAACGCCTCTACAACCACGTGACCGACCTCGGCTCCCTCGCCAACGACGTGGGCTTCGGCATCATCGACGCCCACGCCCAAGGGTTGCGCGAACAGCTTCTGCGCATCAACAAAACGGTCACCGGACACCGCCTGCTCCGCGGCGCCCTCAGCGTCGGCGGCACCCGGGTGAACGCGCTCCCCGATGCGGCCGACCTGTCCCGCATCGCCGCGGCCATGGCCGAACTGGCTGGTATCACTCTCGGCCACGCCATCGTGCGCGGTCGTTTCAGCGGCACGGCCCGGCTCTCCACCGCGCGCGCGACCACGATCGGAACGCTCGGGTACGTCGCCCGGGCGTCCGGCATCGATACGGATGCCCGCAACGAGCATCCGTTCGTCAACCTCGGCGAAGCCTTCCACGTCGTGATCGAGGACGGTGGCGATGTGCTCGCTCGGTACACCGTGCGCGCCCGCGAGGTCGAGGTGTCGACGGCGGTCGCCCTCGACCTGCTGCGTCGGCTGCAGGGCCACACCGGAACCGCGTTCAGCGTGAACCCGACCACAGCCGGCACCGGGCTCGCCCTGGTCGAAGCGTGGCGCGGAACGGCGACCCACCGGGTCGAGCTCGCCGCGGACGGCACGCTCGCACGGGTGAAGGTCGTCGACCCGTCCTTCCTGAACTGGCCCGCCGTGCCGGACGCCCTGTCGGAGACGATCGTTCCGGACTTTCCGCTCGCCAACAAGAGCTTCAACCTGTCCTACGCGGGAAACGACCTGTAGACCGGGTTGCGCCCGGGCGGAACTACTCCTGCTCGAGGTGGCGGAGCAGGGCGTGTGAGTCGGTGAGGTTGGCCATGACCATGCGTTTGGCGGCGACGAGCAGCTCGGCCGCATCGGTGCCCCGCACCGCGTAGAAGATCGTGTTGCCGTCGCGCCGGGTGGTGACGACGCCGGCCCGGCGAAGCACGCCGAGCTGTTGGGACAGATTCGACAGTTCGCAACCGATGGCCTCGGCCAGGCTACCCACCGATCGTTCACCGGCTACGAGCTGTTCCAATACCTGCACGCGCAATGGATGCCCGAGCGACTTGAACAAGTCAGACTTGAGTTGGGCGGCGGGCAGACCAGAACTTAGCACAGCTTTATTATATAGCTAGTTTCTAATTCTTTCAATTAGTTAGCCGCTGCGTGGATCAGCGGGGTCGACCGGGCAGATGCTGCGCGGCACGTCGCGGACGCAGCATCTGTCGGTGGTTATCTGGCCGCGGTCAACTAGCGGCGAAGCAACCCGTCGTGGAGTAGGGCGCGATAGTAGCCGAGTGCATTACCCAGGGCGTTCGGGTGAAAGTTGGCCGGTGCTGCCGGGTTGCTCGGGTCGAAACTGATGAACGGAATCCTGGAGCCGATGCCGTGGCCGGCGAACTCCTGGGTCGGGTCGACATAGCGGATTCGGTTCCCGCCCAGGGCTGCAGGAACCAGATCCTCCGACGCCGCAATGACGCTATTGAGACCAACCGTGCCAGCGTTTACGAGGTCTCCGACCGGCGGAACCGCCGGTTCGAACAGCAGTGGATAGCCCAGAACGGCGATCCTGGCCCGGGGAAACTTCGCGGCGATGGCGACATAGAGCGTGGGCAGCGTGGTCGCCAGCGCGAGGGTCTTCTGTTGACTGAGAGCGATGGTGGCCAGGCACGTACTATTCGGATTCACTGGATAGTCCGCGCAGGCGGCCAGGACCTGATTGGAACCGGCATCGATGCCGCCGACGGTCAGTGTCACCAACCCGGGGGAACTCGTGATGGCATCCAGTTGTTGATGTACGTTCTCCACGGTCGCGCCCGAGCACGCCCGGTTGGTGGGGAGTCGGAACGGACTGAGCACAGAAACAATGGTCGGGTAGCTCGAGGACCTGCTGCGCAGGCATACCCCCGAACTGAGATCATACGGGGGGGCACCCTGCCCGGCCGTGAACGAGTCTCCGATAGCCACGTAGTCGAGGGCTGGCGAAGCACCGGACCGCACAGAGGATGCTGCGGCCAGGCCTGATTGTGCGATGGTGGCGTTGGCCATCGCTGGCGTTGCCGCGGCGGGCATGGCAGACACGCCCGCGACGAGGCCGAGAACGAGCACGGACAGTGCAGCTGTGCGCGTGAGCAACCGCGCTTTGTTCTGAGGATTCATCATGTGGGCACCGTACCGCGCCACACTACGGCCGAGCAATAGGGCCGCATGACCAGTTGTTGGCCCAACACAGCGAAAAGGCCCGAACCGCCGAAGCGGCCCGGGCCTTCCGTCTACCCGACCGACCTGGCGAGAGGTGATCGGGAGATCTTCGGGGCTGGTTGGCCCCCTGTATTAAACCTCGGTCGAAGCGTCTGCACTGTCGGAGGCCGCAGCGCGACCTTCGGTGTCAGCGGCCTCGTCGAGAACCGGGGCGAGCGACAGCTTGCCACGGTCGTCGATCTTCGTGATTTCCACGAGCACCTTCTGGCCGACGCCGAGCACGTCTTCGACGTTCTCGACCCGCTTGCCACCAGCAAGTTTACGCACCTCGGAGATGTGCAGCAGACCATCCTTGCCCGGGAGCAGGGAGACGAAGGCGCCGAACGCGGCGATCTTCACGACGGTTCCGAGGAACTGCTCGCCGACCTCAGGGTTGGTGGGGTTGGCGATGGCGTTGACCTGGGCGCGAGCGGCCTCGGCCGACGGTCCATCGACGGCGCCGATGTACACGGTGCCGTCTTCCTCGATCGAGATGTCGGCACCGGTGGTGTCCTGGATCGAGTTGATCGTCTTGCCCTTCGGGCCGATCAGCTCGCCAATCTTGTCGACCGGAATCTGCACGCTGATGACGCGGGGCGCGGTGGGCGCCATTTCGTCGGGGGCGTCGATCGCGGCGTTCAGCACGGACAGGATCGTGGTGCGGGCATCCTTGGCCTGTGTCAGCGCGCCGGCCAGGACCGAGGCGGGGATGCCGTCGAGCTTAGTGTCGAGCTGGATCGCTGTGATGAATTCGCTCGTACCGGCAACCTTGAAGTCCATGTCGCCGAGGGCATCTTCGGCGCCAAGGATGTCGGTCAGGGCCGCGTAACGAGTCCGGCCGTCAACGGTGTCGCTGATGAGGCCCATGGCGATACCCGCCACCGGGGCGCGCAGCGGCACTCCGGCGTTCAGCAGCGACAGGGTCGAGGCGCAGACGGAACCCATCGAGGTGGATCCGTTGGAGCTGAGCGCTTCGGAGACCTGACGGATGGCGTACGGAAATTCCTCTCGCGAGGGCAGCACGGGAACCAGGGCACGCTCAGCGAGGGCTCCGTGCCCGATCTCACGGCGCTTCGGGGTACCGACGCGTCCGGTTTCACCGGTCGAGTAGGGCGGGAAGTTGTAGTTGTGCATGTAGCGCTTCTTGGTGACCGGGCTCAGGGAGTCGATTGACTGCTCAAGCTTGAGCATGTTCAGGGTGGTGACGCCCAGGATCTGGGTTTCGCCGCGCTGGAAGATGGCTGAGCCGTGCACGCGCGGGATGACCGCAACCTCGGCGTCGAGCGGACGGATGTCTGCCAGCCCGCGACCGTCAATACGGATACCCTCGTCGAGCACGCGTGAACGCACGACGAGCTTAGTGACCGACTTGTAGGCCGCGTTGACCTGGTTATTGGCGCTCGAGTCGAGCTCGCCGGCGTCGACCTTGGCCGCGACGGCGGTCTTCACGGATGCCTTGAGAGCGTCGTCAGCGTTCTGACGTTCGACCTTATCGGCGATCATGTAGACCGCCTTCAGCTGGTCGTAGGACAGCGCCGCGACGGCGTCGTAGGTGGCGCTCTGGTACGGCGGGAACAGGGCGAAGTCGGCGGTCGGCTTCGCGGCCGCGTCGGCTACCTGCTGCTGCGCGAACACGAGCTGCTTGATGAACGGCTTGGAGGCCTCGATGCCCTGGGCAACGACCTCTTCGTTTGGCGCGATGGCGCCACCCTTGATCAGGTTCCAGGCGGCGTCGGTCGCTTCGGCCTCGATCATCATGATCGCGACGTCCTGTGCCCCGGCAGCATCCGTGACGACGCGGCCGGCGACGACCATGCTGAACACGGCGTCATCGAGCTGCGAGTGCTTCGGGAAGGCAACCCACTGCCCGCCACCGTTCTCGTTGGGAATGAGGGCGACGCGAACGCCACCGATCGGTCCGGAGAACGGCAGTCCGGCGAGCTGGGTCGACATGGAGGCCGCGTTGATCGCGAGCACGTCGTAGAGTTCGTCGGGCTCGATGGCCAGAACGGTGATGACAACCTGGATCTCGTTGCGGAGACCGTCAACGAACGACGGGCGCAGCGGCCGGTCGATCAGACGGCAGGTGAGGATTGCGTCGGTCGAGGGACGACCTTCGCGACGAAAGAAGCTGCCCGGGATGCGTCCGGCAGCGTACATACGCTCTTCGACATCGATGGTGAGCGGGAAGAAGTCGAAGTTGTCCTTCGGCTGCTTGCTGACGCTCGTGGCGGAGAGCAGCATCGTCTCTTCGTCAATGTACGCGGCAGCTGAACCCTGCGCCTGCTGGGCGAGACGCCCGGTTTCAAAACGGATGGTGCGCGTGCCGTACTTGCCGTTATCGATAACGGTTTCGGCGAACGTGATCTCTGGACCCTCCATGTGGGGGTTTTCTCCTTTAAGTATGCTTCTCGCCATTCTGGCGACGAAGGCTCGCGTGCCCATGTGGCGCACGAGTGGGACGAGGAGCCCGAACAGGCAGGACTAAGCCGCATGTCAACGCTTACGCTTTGCTGGCCACCAGTAGAAATTCACCAGGAGCTACGCGTCTGGGAAACCACCACCGAGGACCAGCTTCCTGCCAGCCTGCTCCGGTTGCTCGGCCACTTCCGAAGAAGGGCCGGTGTCAGCTTATCAGACAGCCGGTTTTTGCCGGTCCTGAGCCGCTGTGCGCGTGTGAGTCCGTGGTGCAGCCGGCGCGGGACGGATGCCTGGCTCCAGCTCGGAGCGATTGTCGTAGGCGATACCCATGTGAACGATCGATTTCGCGGCAGGCGCTGTGTTGTAGGTCCGCGATAGATTCGGTTCTATCCGGGGTTTCCCATTGGGTCGCCGTTGGGCAAGCGATGAGTTCACCGACAGCAAGAGCTAGTCGATGGGCCTGGATTCAACGGACCTGGGGTCGAAGGCTGCCTCCGCAGCCGCCGCTGTGGCAGCGCGCTGCTTGATGCCGAGCACCGAGTGGCGTCGACCGTAGGAAAAGTACACGACGAACCCGATCGCGAGCCAGACCAGGAACCGTACCCAGGTCAACGTGGTCAGGTTGAGCATGAGCCACGTGCAGAGCACCGCCGAGAGAATCGGCAACACGGGAGAGAACGGCACCTTGAACGCGCGCGGCAGGTCGGGGCGATTCTTGCGCAGCACGACAACGGCGATGCTCACGAGCACAAAGGCCGAGAGGGTTCCGATGTTGATCATCTCTTCGAGTACGCCGACGTCGGTCAATCCGGCGATGAGGGCGACGGCGGTGCCCGCGATGATCTGGATGCGGGCCGGCGTGCGGCGCTTCTCACTCGTCACGCTCAGCCAGCGTGGGAGCAGACCATCACGGCTCATGGCGAACAGCACCCGCGAGAGCCCGAGCAGCAGCACCATAATGACGGTCGTGAGACCGACGAGGATACCCACGGAAATGATCTGGGCCGCCCAGCCCGCACCGACGGCCACGAAAGCCGTCGCGAGCGAGGCATTGGGATCGTCGGCGAGCACCGTGTACGGGACCATGCCGGTGAGCACCAGGCTCACGCCGAGGTAGAGCACGGTGACGATGGCGAGCCCCGCGAAGATACCGCGCGGCAGGGTCTTCTGCGGGTTCTTGACCTCTTCAGCGCTCGTGGCCACGACGTCGAACCCGATGAACGCGAAAAACACGAGCGAGGCGCCGGCGAGCAGTCCGAACAGGCCGTACTGGGCGGGCGCCGCGCCGGTCATGAACGAGAACAGTGACTGCATCCACACGTCGCCCTCGCCCGGCTTGGACGGCACGGACTCCGGGATGAACGGGGTGTAGTTCTTCGGGTTGATGAAGAACGCGCCGACGATGATGACGAAGACGACGATGGCGACCTTGATGATCGTGAAGACGCTCGCGACCCGGGCGGAGAGCTGGGTGCCGAGCACGAGCAGCGCGGTGAAGATCGCGACGATGACGAAGGCACCCCAGCTCACGTCCAGGCCGAGCACATTGATCGTGGACGGAACGTTCCAGCCGGCCAGGTCGAACACGGTGCTGAGGTAGATGCCCCAGTACTTGGCGATCACGGCGGCCGCGGTGAGCATCTCGAGAATGAGGTCCCAGCCGATGATCCAGGCGAGCAGTTCGCCGAGGGTGGCGTAGGTGAAGGTGTAGGCGGAACCCGCGACGGGAACGGCCGAGGCGAACTCGGCGTAACACATGATCGCGAGCGCACAGGTAAACGCGGCCAGGAGAAAGGCGAGGGTGACCGACGGTCCGGCGTAGCTGCCGGCGGCCTTGGCACCGACCGAGAAGATTCCCGCGCCCACGGCAACGGCGACGCCCATGATCATGAGGTCCCAGGTGCCGAGGGTGCGTTTGAGGCTGTGGCCCTTCTCCAGCGAGTCTGCTATCGAATCTTCAATACTCTTGGTGCGCCAGAGACTCATGCGTAGTGGTATCCGTTCGTTTTTGCCAACTCCCCATGCTAGCAACCCCGTTCTCCCCCCGTTCAGTTGTAGCCGGCCCGTGCGGGGCTGATTCGAGAGAAAGGGCCGGGCGTGGGCAGAGCGCCGACAGACCCGAATGAGCACCGTTTCGGTCTACGTTGGGGAACGCAGAACGGGCCGCCACCCCGAGGTGACGGCCCGTTCTGAAGAAGTTCGCGGTATCAACGCTGCATTCGCTACGAAAAATTAGCGACGCAGGCCGAGGCTGCCGATCAGTGTGCGGTACCGAGTAATGTCGATGTCCGACAGGTAACCGAGCAGACGGCGACGCTGACCAACCATAAGAAGCAGGCCACGACGTGAGTGGTGGTCGTGCTTGTGCTCTTTCAGGTGCTCGGTGAGGTCGAGAATGCGCTGCGTGAGCATTGCAATCTGAACTTCCGGGGACCCGGTGTCGCCTGGGTGGGTAGCGTACTTTTCGATGATCGCCTTCTTAGCATCTGGTTCGAGTGCCATAAAGTAGAACCCCTTTCTCTCACTGCGCGGTGCCCCTGGCTGAATGCCTGAGCTCTCTTTATCCGCGGCCGTTGAACGGCAACCTAAACACTTTAGCAGAACGGGCGACCGGCGCGGTCCCACGGTGCATATTTGGCGGCATCCCTTCCGGTCCGTCCCCTACCTGTGTGCCGCTACAGCGTGGGAAATAATCGAGGAGGTGCACTCATGGGTACGTTGCTCTCCGGCAATCCGGGCACCGTGATCATCTTCGACGATCGACGCGCTCATGCCCTCGGCCAATAGCGCCGGCGGCCTGGTCTTCATCGCCGCACCAGAGCCGTCGAAACCTCGCCGCTGGGCCGAGCACTCAGGTGCTCCGCGCAGCATCCCGGTGTGATGGCGCAGTGGCCTCCAGCTGCGTCAGATCGAACGCGATGGTAATGAAGATGAAACCGTTGGAGACTCCTCATGCCGAAATTTCGCTGAGCACGTCCTCGAGAGCGTGTAGAAAATGGTCGGCGCTGGCGATGGTGAGGCAGAGCGGCGGCTTGATCTTGAGCACGTTTTTGAAATCGCCGGTGGGCTGTGCGATGCAGCCGCGCAGCAGCAGCTCGGTGCAGATCAGGGCGGCGGCGGCGGTGGCCGGCGTGAAATCGGCCCGATCGCTGACCAGTTCAACGCCGAGATAGAGACCCAGGCCGTAGACCGCACCGATCAGGTCGAATCGTTCGCCGAGCTGTTCGAGTCCGTGCTTCAGGTGACGACCGACGACCTCCGCGTTCTGTTGCAGGCCTTCGTCACGCATGATGTCGAGCACGGTGAGGCCGATACGGCAGCTGAGCGGGCTGCCGCCGGCGGAGGAGAAGAACGGTCCGTCGTCGGCGAATCGTTCGGCGATGTCGCGGCGAGTGATGACCGCTCCAAGCGGATGACCGTTGCCCATCGCCTTGGCGATGGTGATTATGTCGGGGACCACGTTTTGCTGCTCGGCACCCCAGAAGTATTCGCCGAGGCGCGCGTAGCTCACCTGGACCTCGTCGGCGATGCAGAGTCCACCGCGGGCGCGCACCCTGTCGTACACGCCGGTCAGGTAGCCATCGGGCAGCAGCACGCCGCCGGCATTGCCGAACACCGGCTCAGCGATGAATGCGGCGACCGTGCGCCCGTCGTCAGCCACGGCCTGCAGGTCACCGTCGAGATCGTCGAGGTAGTGCGGCGCCGAGTGCATGCCCCGATACTTGCCGCGCACGGCGTTGGGCGCCTCGACCAGGTGCACCCAGTCCGGCCTCGTATCGAGCGCCCGGGGGTTGTCGGCAACCGAGGAGGAGACGGCCTCGGCTGCCATCGACCAGCCGTGGTAGGCCTCCCGCACCGACAAGACGGTGTCATGGCCGGTGTAGGTGAGGGCCAGGCGCAGGGCCAAGTCGACGGCTTCGGTACCGCTGTTGACGAGGAAGACGGTGTCCAGCGGGTCGGGCGCGAGCTCGGCGAGGCGTTCGGTGAACCGCACGAGCTCTTCGTAGTGAAAACGGGAGTTGGTGTTGAGCAGCGACCACTGGCTGCGTGCGGCCTCGGCAATGCGCGGGTGTCCGTGTCCAACGGTCGTGACATTGTTGACCATGTCGACGTAGCTTTGCCCGTGGGTGTCGATGAGGTGCTGTTTCCAGCCGCGCTCGATCTGCGGCGGGTCCGCATAATAGTGTTCCTGAACGCGCGCGAACGACGCATCGCGGCGCTGCAACAGGGCCGCCGGGTCGTCGAGCGACCGGAAGGTTTCCAGCCCGAGCAGCGCGGAGGGGTCGGGGCACACCCGCTGCCACAGTGCAGCGTTCGACGGTGCGACGAAAAACGGGGGACGGATGCCGCGGAGCCGGCTGGCCTGCACGGTCACGCGAGCGATGACGCTGCTGTGCCGTGCGCCGCCGGAGCCGGCGTCGACCGTGCCAACAACGGCGCCAAAAACGGTTCCCGCCCCAATCGCCTCACCGTCCAGGGCCCTCGCGTCGACGCCGGTCAGCCACAGGTCATGGTCGGCACCTTCAAGTCGCACCGCGTCGGCATCAACCACAACGACGGTCCCGTCGATCGGCGCCATGACCGGGCTTTCGGCGGGCAGGTACACCTCGACGCCGAGGGCCAGGGTGACCGACTCCTTGGCTGTGTCACGGCGGGTCTGCGATAGCCGGTACTCGCCGTAGCGGGTGACGGCGTGGCCGAGGCGGGCTGCGGCATCCGCTGCCACCCGCTGGTCTATGCCCGGTTCGAGCCAGCTGCCGGCGTCGAACACGGCGCTCGTGACCGACAGGTCGATGATGGCTGCGCGGTCCAGTGGACCGGCCAGGGGGTGTTCGGTTGCCCCGATCGGCGCATCCGCGCCGGTCACGGCGAAGCGGATGAGGGCTTCAAGCTCGGCGCCGTCCTGGCCGGCCGCCGTGTCGAAGGCGAGCCACTCGCGGGCGCGGTTCGCGTCGGCGTAGTCGTTGTCACCGTCGAGGTGCACCTGATGTTCACCGCTCACAACGAGCACCGCCGTACGAAGCACGATAAGGGGCCAGAGCGCCTCAAGTTCGGCGTCGGAGAGCGGCACCAGCCCGGTGAAGGCGACGATCGGGTCGAGGATGGCGAGCGGATGCTTGGGGCTCCGGTACAGCACGCAGGCGCACGTCGCGGCGAGTTCGGCGACGAGCCAGCCCTGCGCCAGATCACCGAAGTCGATTACGCCGGTGATCGTGTCGCCGCTGATCGTGACGGCAGCGTCATCGCGGCTCACAACGTTGTCGTCGGTCAGGTCACCGTGAATGGTCTGCACGCGCAGGTCGACCGCGACCCGGGCGAGCTGCTGCCGGGCCCGGTCAGTGACGGTGCGCAGCCGCTCGCGATGGTCGCCGTCGTCGACAAACCGCAGGAGCGCGTCGACGACCTCACCGCCGCGCCGCAGATCCCACTGCAGAAACCGGTCGGTTCCCGGGTGCTCGAAGTCGGCGAGTCCCCGAACGATGCGACCGGCCACGTCACCGAGCGCACGCATCTGCCCGGTCGACAGGCGCCGCGAGTCGGTCAGCGGATGCCCGTCGACGTAGGTCAGCAAACGCAGGTCAAGGTTTTGCCCGTCGATGCTGACGCGCTGAATCTCGTCTGCGTCGGTCCCGGCAACGGCCGAGGGCAGGTCGAGGCCCAGGCCGCCGAGGTGCGCCAGGGCGGCGTTTTGAGCCTCGAGCTCGACGGTGGTGATGGCCGGGTTGGAGACCTTGAGAACGACGGTGGCGGCATCCGTTTCGATGCGAAAATTGCGGTCCTGGTGGCTGCCGAGCTCGGTGACGGTGCCCGTGACGCCGAACCGGTCCCGGGCGAGCTGGGTCGCCTGCTCGAGAGTCAGGCGCGGGCGGGGCAGGTGAAAAAGGCTCTGCGTCAAGTTGTTCTCCAGTCACGCGGGTGGCAGCGGTGGCACGGGCAGGGGAAAGCGGATGCGCCGGTTCAGCGCTTGCGCATGCGACGCTTGGGCGGGATGGCACGGGGGCGCGGGGTTTCCGGTGTGTTCCACGCCTTGGCGATTGCCCACGCGACGGCCGCGATCGGCACCGAGAGCACGGCGCCGACGATGCCGCCGAGGATGGTTCCGGCGGTCAACCCGACCAGAATGACGAGCGGGTGCAGCTTGAGCGATTGCGCCATGACGACCGGCTGCAGAAAATTGCCCTCGAGCTGGTTGACGGCAATCACGATGATGATGACGATGAGCGCGACGCCCGGCCCACTCGCGACGAGGGCGACCAGCGCCGCGAGCACACCGGCTGCGGTCGCGCCAATCAGCGGAATGAACGCACCGAGGAACACGATGACCGCCAGCGGCAAGGCGAGCGGCACCTGCAAGACGGCCAGTCCGATGCCGATCGCGGTGGCATCGACGGCAGCAACGATCGCCGTGCCGCGCACGTAGCCGCCGAGCACCCGCAGCGAGGTGTGGCCGATTCGGCGTCCGCGGGCGAGGCGCTCGCCCGTGAACGGCGTCAGGAAGAAGTTCCAGATTTGGCCACCGTCTTTGAGAAAGAAGAACAGAATGACCACGAGCAGCACGGTGCCGGTTATCAGTTCGAAGACAGCGGATGCTCCGGCGAGCGCCCCGGTGCCGAACTGGCTACTGGTGAGAAAGTCCACGATCGCGGTGCGCGCGCCGTTGATCTGCTTCGCGTCGACCTGAATCGGCCCGTCGATCAGAAACTGCTGGAGACGGTCGATGCCGGTGGAGGCCGAGAAGAACAGTTCGTTCCACTGGTCGCGCACCGCGAAGACGATGAGGGTGATGATGCCGCCGAAGACGGTGATGCCGCCGAGCAGGGTGATCCAGGTGGCCAGGATGGCGGCGACGCCGCGCTTGCGCAGTCCGTTAATGACCGGGCTCAGCGCCGAGGCGAGGATGATCGCGATCAGTACCGGGATGACGACGAGCTTGAGCTGAACCAGGCCGAAGATGACCGCGGAAGCGAGAATGATGACGAGCAGAATCTGGCCGCTGCGCAATCCGAGCCAGCCGAGCCGATCGTTCCGTGGGGTGCGAGGTACCAATGGCGTGGGGTCGTCTTGTGCGCGCATGCACCCAGCCTAGACATCCGCTGGGCAGAAACACCGATCGACCGGCCTCTTTGACTGATTCAGTGCAGGGCACCCGCGACCGTGTCGAGGATGCCCTCGTCGCCCGCGTAGAGGCCGTGCTCGCGCGGCCAGTGGCTGATCACATCGGTGAAGCCGAGCTCAGCGGCCCGGCCGACGGCATCCTCAAAGGCGTTCATGCTCTGCAGGGAATATGTTCCGCCACTGTCGAGCGAGAGGTAGCGGTCGATCGCGGCGGGGTCCCGGCCCGCGCCGCTGACGACGTCGTCGAGCCGGAGGGTGAGAGCGCGCACGCTGGTCCACCAGTCCTCCCCCTCCGCGCCGTCCTGCCCGGTCGTCACCCAGCCCTGCCCGAAACGGCTGGCCAGTCCGAGACCTTTCGGCCCGTTGGCGGCGATCAGGAACGGTACCCGCTGGCGGTCTCCGTCACCGATATCTGGTTGCACCATGCGCGCGTGATCGGCGGTGTACCACTCGCCGGCGAAACTGATACCGTCGGTGGCGCCCTGTTCTTCGCCGCGCAGCAACAGGTCGAGGTCGGTGACGAATTCAACAAACCGTTCGTGTCGCAGTCGAGGCGTGAACTGTGCCTGGCCGAGAACGCTCGCGTCAAAACCGGTGCCGCCCGACCCGATGCCGAGCAGAAACCGCCCACCCGACACATCGTCGGCCGTTGCGACATCCTTGGCAAAGGGCACCGGATGCCGAAAGTTCGGTGACGAGACAAAGGTGCCGAGCGTGATGCGCTCGGTCACGACCGCCGCCGCGGTGAGGGTGGGGATGGTCGCGTTCCACGGCTCGTCGGCGAGTGAACGCCAGGACAGGTGGTCGTAGGTGAAGGCGTGGTCGAAGCCGTATTGCTCGGCGCCAAGCCACTTTCTGCGAGCAATCGGCCAGGGGTCCTGTGGAAGGATGACGATTCCAAAGCGCATGAGTCGAGTCTATTCAGTGGGATAAAAACCCGCGGTTGCAATGTCGCCGGCCAGTGCCAGACTCTGCACATGGACACTCGGCACATGGACACTCGGCACATGGACACTCCGCACATAGACACTCCGCAGATGCACACTCCGCAGATGCACACTCCGCAGATGCACCCGGCGCTCCACGCCCGTTGCACGATCGTTCCGCCGTATCTGCTGGTGCGACTGGCGAAACTCGACGATCCCCGATTTGCGCAGACGGCAGCGGCCGCACGAGCGTCGCTGCTGCGGGACTCGCAAATTCGACAACTGCGGGGCGGGGCGCATCCGGTTCCCCGTTCCGGAGCACGCACCCTGCCGGCGCGCACCCCGGGCGAGTCTGATCGCACCATTTCGGATGCCGGCGGCCAGGAACGCCTGCCCGGTCGCCGGGTGCGTGCCGAGGGCCAGCCGGCCGGCAGCGATCCGGCCGTGAACGAGGCGTACGACAGTCTGGGCACCACACAGAACCTGTTTTGGACGCAGTTCGGCCGGGACAGCATCGATGGCTTCGGACTTCCACTGGACGCGACCGTGCACTACGGCAGGCAGTACGACAACGCCTTTTGGGATGGCGAACGCATGGTGTTCGGCGACGGTGATGGGCAGGTCTTCAACCGATTCACGATCTCGCCCAGTGTGATCGGGCATGAGCTCACGCACGGCGTGACACAGTTCACGGCCAATCTGGAATATCGGGGCCAGTCCGGGGCGCTCAACGAATCCATCTCCGACGTGTTCGGAGCCCTGGTCGAGCAGTACGCCACGGGGCAGTCGACGGCGCAGGCCAGTTGGCTGATCGGCGAGGGCCTGTTCACCGACCAGGTCGAGGGCGAAGCACTGCGCTCGATGAAAGCGCCCGGGACCGCGTATAACGACGACGTGCTCGGAAAGGATCCCCAGCCCGACAGCATGGCCGGCTACGTCGAAACCGACGACGACAACGGCGGAGTGCACCTCAATTCGGGCATTCCCAACCGGGCGTTCTACTTGGTCGCCGACGCCCTCGGCGGCAATGCCTGGGAGACGCCGGGCCGGATTTGGTTTGACACGCTGACCGGCACCGGGCTCAGCCGCCAGAGCGATTTCGCTGCATTCGCCGCGGCCACGGCCGACACCGCGGCCAGGCTGTACGGCAGCGGCGGGGGCGCCCACGACGCGGTTATGCGCGCCTGGGCGACGGTGGGGGTGATGGCGGGCAGCCCCACCCCGCTTCCGGCCGCACCGCTGCCACCGGAGTAATATCACGGTATGAAAGTCATCGTCTCGCGCAGCGGCGGGATGGCGGGAATCCGCCTCACCTGGGAAGTTCGAGTCGAAGAACAGCCCGACCCGAATACCTGGGCCGAGTTCTTGAACTCGTTGCCGTGGGACGACGTCACCGACAGCGAGGCCACCCCGGACCGTTTCGCCTATCGCATTCGGTGCGCTCCGCACGAGGTGGTGCTCGCCGAACCCGAGGTGAACGGTCCGTGGCGCGATCTGGTCAACCGGGTCAGGGCCGCCAACGGCATGTAGCAGCCTCGACCGCGGTCTCAGGCGGTGCTAGACCTTCGGTCGACGGCCCCAGCGTGGTCGGCGAGCCGGATCGTCGGTCAGTGCCGCCTCGATGTGTCCGTCGACCTGGTCACCGAAGTGGTCGTCGAAATTCTCCTCGAGGTGCGCGGTGACGGTCTTGCCGATGCGGCGGGCCATCTCCTCGCGACGCTGGCGGCGTTCGGCGGTGACCAGAACCTCGTGTTCGATGCGGAACGCCTTGTAGGTGGCGATACACATGCCAATCATGACGATGCTCACCGGAATCGCGGTCAGAATCGCGCCGGTCTGCAGAGCGGCGAGTCCACCAGCCAACAACAGGGCGATAGCCACGATTCCGCCGAGGCTGGCCCACATGATGCGGCTCCACTTGGGCGGGTTGGTGTCGCCGCCGGAAGCGAGCATGTCGATCACGAGCGAACCGGAGTCGGCCGAGGTTATGAAGAAAATCGCCACGACAATAACCGCTAGCACCGAGAGGATGCCGCCGAGCGGCAATTGGCCGAGAAAGTTGAACAGCACGTTCTCGGAAATGATCCCGACCGCAGGGTCGAAGAGCCCGCCGCCGTCGCCCTCCCAGGCGAGACGGATGGCGCTGCCACCCATGACGGCGAACCAGACGAAGGTGACCAGGGTGGGAACGAGCAGCACGCCGGCGATGAATTCGCGTACGGTGCGGCCGCGCGAGATACGGGCGATGAAAACACCGACGAACGGCGCCCACGAGATCCACCAGCCCCAGTAGAAGACGGTCCAGGCGCCCTGCCAGTCGATACCGGCCTGGCCGGTGAAGGAACCGGCATCGAAGGTGAGTCCGACGACGTTCTGAAAATAGGCACCGATGGACTCGACGAGCACGCGCAACAGGTACAGGGTGGGGCCGAGCGCCAGCACCGCAATCAGCAGCAGGCCAGCCATGCCGAGGTTGATGTTGGAGAGCCATTTAATGCCCTTGCCGACACCGCTGACCACAGAGGCGGTGGCGACGGCTGTGATCGCGATGATGAGCACGACAAGGAGGGTGTTGTTGACCTCTCCGACAACACCGAGGTAGCTCAGCCCAGCGGCAATTTGCTTGACGCCGAGGCCGAGTGAGGTCGCCACGCCGAACAGCGTTCCGACGATGGCGATGACGTCGATGGCGTCACCGAGACGACCTTTGACCCGGTCACCGAGCAGCGGCTCGAGCGCCCAGCGAATGGATACCGGGCGGCCCTTGCGGTGAATGGAATAGGACACCGCGAGCCCGACCACGGCATAGATGGCCCAGGCGTGGAAGCCCCAGTGCAGGAAGGTTTGCGACATGGCGGCAGCGGCGAGTTCCTGCGCGTCACCGGTCACACC
This sequence comes from Cryobacterium sp. CAN_C2, assembly GCF_015751745.1. Classification (NCBI taxonomy): domain Bacteria; kingdom Bacillati; phylum Actinomycetota; class Actinomycetes; order Micrococcales; family Microbacteriaceae; genus Cryobacterium; species Cryobacterium sp. CAN_C2. The sequence continues at coordinate 44,001 of NZ_JADOUX010000016.1, read as the reverse complement.
GGGTTTCGGGTTTGTGAAGAAGGTAAGCGGCTCGGCCGCTCCCCAGAAGACGAGTCCGATGCCCATGCCCGCGGCGAACAGCATGGCGAACCAACTCATGATGCCGAATTCGGGCTTGTCGTCGTCCTGGCCGAGCTTGATGTCTCCGAAGCGGCTCGCGCCCATCCAGATCGCGAACACCACGAACGCCGCCACGATGACCATGTAGTACGGGCCGAGGCCGGCTACCACCCAGCCCTGCAGGAGGGCCAGAACGCTGCCGGTGCGTACCGGGAAAGCGATGGCAATGATGACGACGGCCAGGATGATGCCAAGCGCTGGGAAGAACACTCGGGGTGCCGAAATGACCAGTCGCCGGGATGTGGGCGGGCTGCTCTTCGGCTTTTTCGACGGAATCTCGGGTAGTGCACTCACGGTGGAACTTTCTCAACGACTAGATTGCGGAGCACGATAAGAAACCGCTTCGGCACCGTCAGGTGCGTGCCCCGCTGGGCAACATTACAGTGTACAGGCAAAGCGCACCGCCGGGGAGAGCAATATATATATATGCCTTTTTTTGTTCGTCGTGTGATCACCCGTTCATGATTTGTCCGCCGCGGGCGGAGTAATAATGTGTCTACCCCGCTCGCCGTGGGGCGCTGGGCGTGTGACGATGGACCATGACTTTCGATGACGTAAACGCGACTGCAGTCCCCGTGCAGGTTCTCAGCGAAGAGGAGTGCTGGGATGCGTTGCTTTCGGCCAGTCTGGGCCGCCTCGCCGTGGCCGTCGGCGGCATCCCCGATATTTTTCCGGTCAATTTCGTGGCGGCCGACCGACGCCTGCTGTTTCGCACCGCGTCGGGCACCAAATTGATCGAACTCACGGTCAACAACCGAGTCGCTTTCGAAACGGATGGCGTGGGTCGCGACGAGGCGTGGAGTGTCATCGTGCACGGAACGGCCAAGGCGCTCGACACCCAGCGTGAGATCGATGACGCCGTCGCATTACCGTTGCGGCCGCTGATTCCCACGGTCAAGCCGATCTTTGTCGAGATCGTGCCGCAGTTGATCACCGGGCGGCGGTTCGCGCTCGGCCCGGAGCCGACGGCGACCCTGCTGTAGTAGCGGCCTGCGCTTATGCTGGCCTGCGCTCGTACTGCCCGGCAGCTGGCGGGGCGCTACCGTTGCATTTTGCCCGGTGGCCGCAAACCCGGGGCAAACAGGAGTGCCGTGCCCGCCATGCTCAGCCTGACGGTGCACGTGAAGCCGGACAGTCGAAAAGGCCCACTCGTTGTGGAGGACCCGGAGAGCACACCGGATCACGTGTCGGTGACGGTCTTTCTGCAGCAGCGCGCGATCGAGGGCGCAGCCAACGATGCCCTGGTCGCGCTCTTGGCCAAGCATTTCAAGGTGGCCAAGCGCGACGTGAGCATCATCCGCGGTCATAGCCCGTCGTGTTCACCGGTCGCAGTCATCTGTGAACCTCACCGAAACCGGGCTGCGACTGGCTCAGCCGCAGCCCGATCGGTGTGAAACTGGTGTGCCTTGACCTAGCTCACGCCGAGCAGGTCGATGACGAAGATCAGGGTCTGTCCGGAGAGACGGTGGCCGGAACCGGCCGGTCCGTAGGCGAGGTGCGGGGGCACCACGAGCTTGCGACGGCCGCCGACCTTCATTCCGGGGATACCTTGCTGCCAGCCGGCGATGAGCGAGCGCAGCGGAAAGTTGATCGACTGGCCGCGGTTCCAGGACGAGTCGAACTCGTCCCCGGACGCGAACTCGACGCCGAGGTAGTGCACGTCGACGGTGGCGCCGGCGGTCGCCTCGGCGCCGGTGCCTTCGACGACATCGGTGATCTCGAGTTGTTCGGGCGCAGCGCCCTCGGGGAAATCAATTTCGGGCTTGGAATTCAAATCAGTCATACCCCCATCCAACCGGATTCGGCACCGGAATGCACACCGAGCAAGACCTACGAAAATAATGCTTGCGCCCGGCCGCCGGCGGGTGCATCCTTGATGTACACCAACTCGTCGCATCGGTAGAGTCGTCGGCATTGCCACACCACCGAAGCGGCGAGTTTCTGTTGGTGCTCGTTGTTACCGGTGCCACTTGGTTCCGGTGCCACTTGGTTCCGGTGCCACTTGGTTCCGATGCTGCGCTTCGGCGCGATCGCGCAGCCCCAGCGCCACTATTGTTCCGGTGGCCCCGAACCCGGCAGCGTGTGCCCGAGCATGTCGGCCCGGTGATTCATCAGCAGCTCGAGCAGTCGCGCCTCGAGGGCGTGCAGAGCCGGCGTGCTCTGCCCCCGAACGAGGCGGTCGCGCACAAAGGCGAGCCGCGTCGCATCCGCTATGAAGTGGCGCGTCGCGAGTTTCTTCGGTCGCTCCTGGTGTCGGCCCCAGGCCAGCGCCTGACGTCGGCCGGCGCCGGTGCCGAGCATGGAGACCTCCGCCGGCGTGAACCACCCGGCCTGCGAGTATTCGTGCAGCCGGCGCAGGGTGATGCGGGCCTCCTGCCGGCGCAAAAACACCACGATGAGGACAGCGGCGACGAACAACGGTACCTGTACGATCACGTAATAAAAGAGTACGGAGGCGTCGCCGGTGAGCACGAAGGTCGAGCCGTTCCAGAGCGCGTGCAGGGCGATCGCCGGCATCAGGCCGAGCAGAAAGTAGCCGACCACCCCGCTCTTGGTAGCGCTGCGGCGCGCGGCCAGGCCGAGGGCGAGCCCGGTGCAGATCGTGAAGGTGACGTGCGCGAACGGCGAGAATACCCCGCGCAGCAGAAAGGTGATACCGAGGCTCTGCGCGTTGCCCTCGGTCATGGCGAGGCCGAAATACTGAATATTCTCCGAAAACGCGAAGCCGGCCGCAATCGTCGCGGCGTAGACAACGCCGTCGAGGGGTCCGTCGAAATGCCGGCGCACCGCCCAGAACAGCACGAGCACGCCGAAGCCCTTGGCGACTTCTTCCACAATTGGGGCTTGAATAACAGCGGATGCGAAATCACTCCCGGTAAGCGAGCCCGCGCTGGCCGCAATCGTGATCTGAACGCCGAGGTCAAATACCAGCGCGGTAACGATGGAGATGCCAGCGCCCCAGAGCAGCGCGAAGATCAGCGCGGGCCGCGGCTCCGGGTCCCAGCGGTCCATCCAACGCACCGCGAACAGCACGACCGCGAGCGGCAGCAGTGCCAGGAGCAGTCCGAACAGCAGCGCCCCGGTGCCGAGAAACGTCGTCAGGTAGGCAAACACGGCGAGCAGGGCCAACCCGGCGAGCACGATGCCGACAAAGGCCACGACGATTCGGCCGGTGCGACGCGGAGGAACCGGCCTGCTCCAGACCTGTTGTACCGGGTTGGGACTCGGCTGCACTGGCAGCTGTTGGACTGGCTGCTGTGCGGTCGGCCGGGGTTTTGCGGGCTGGTGGCCTGGCGGCTGATCGAGGCTCATTACTTGAGAATACCGGCCCCAGTGCCAGACCCGTCTGGAGATCGAACCGGCGCGATCCGTCGGTCCCGCGCCTCAGGCGTCGAACATGGTGCCCGGGTTCAGCAGACCCAGGGGGTCAAAGACTGCTTTGAGTTGACGTTGCAGGGCGAGGCTTGTGTCGCCGATCTCGTCACGCAGCCAGCGACGTTTCAGCACGCCCACGCCGTGTTCGCCGGTGAGCGTGCCGCCGAGAGCGAGCGCCGCCTCGAACATCTCGTCGGCGGCCGCCCAGATCTCATCGGGCACCGCCGCATCCGCGGTCCCTCCGCGCGGAATGACGAAATTGGGGTGCAGGTTGCCGTCGCCGGCGTGGGCAACCGTGGGAATAGCGATGCCGGTGCGGGCACTGATCTCGTCGATTACGGCGAACATCTCCGCCATGCGCGAACGCGGTACCGACACATCTTCAATGAGCACCCGGCCGAACTGCTCCAGGGCCGGGTGCATGGCGCGGCGGATGGCCAGCAGGCGGTCGCCGGAGGCTGCATCCGTTGACAGGCTGGCTTCGCCGCCGCCCGCCCGCAGCACCTCCACGGCCGCCTCGGCTTCGGCGAGCGCCGCCGGACCGTCGGTCTGCACGAGTAGAAACGCACCCCGACCAAGGGGCAGGCCGGCGGAGCCCTCTGGCCCGAGGTAGGCGGCGACCAGGCCGAGCGCGACCGGATCGATCAGTTCCATCACGGCAGGGCGGATGCGTGCGGCCGTGATGGCCGCGCTCGCTGCGGCCGCCGCAGTGACGGTCTCAAAAACCGCACCGATCGTGGCAACGGTGCCCGCCGTGCGGGCCCGCACCCGCACTGTCGCCTCGACGATGACGCCGAGCGTGCCCTCGGAGCCGGTGAGCAGCGCGGTCAGATCGTAACCGGTGACGCCCTTGATGGTGCGGTGCCCGGTGCGCAGCAGGCTGCCGTCGGCGAGCACGACGGTCAGGCCGAGCACCGCCTCCCGGGTGACCCCGTATTTGGCGCAGAGTAACCCGCCGGCGTTCGTGGCGATATTGCCGCCGACGGTGGAGATGGCTTTACTGGCCGGATCGGGGGCGAACCACAGGTTCTGTTCCGCTAGTGCGTCGTTGAGGTGCTGGTTGATCACGCCCGCTTCGACGACAGCGAGTTCGTCATCGTGGTTGATTTCGAGGATGCGGGTGAGCCCGGCAACGCTCAACACAATGGATTCGTCGGTGCCGCAGGCTCCGCCAGACAGGCCGGTGCCGGCGCCGCGGGTCACCACCGGCACCCGAAATTCGGTTGCGATGCGCAGCACGGCTTGAACCTGCGCGACCGTCGTGGCGCGCACGATAGCCAGCGGTGTGCCATCGGCCACCCAGCCGGACTTGTCCGTGCGACTGGCTGCCAGGTCGAGTGGTTCAACGCTGACGATGTCGCCGAGCTCGGACTGGAGGCGCGTCAGTGCGTTCATGTCCCCAGCCTATCGAGCCGCTCCAGGTCTGTTTTCCGCTACCGCCGCGCGGCCAGGCGTGGCAGGCTCAAAAGGTGTCCTTCTCTCCCGCCGCCGCACCCGGGTTGACCGACCCGGTCTTCGCCGAGCGCTACCGCATCATGTGCGCGCGCGACACCCGGTTCGACGGCCAGTTCATCACCGGCGTGCACACGACGGGCATCTACTGCCGGCCGAGCTGCCCGGCGACCACGCCCAAGCCCGGCAATGTGTCGTTCTATCTCACCATTGCAGCCGCCCATGATGCCGGGCTGCGGGCCTGCAAACGCTGCCTGCCCGACGCGGTGCCCGGCTCACCGGCCTGGAATATGCGCGACGATCTCGCCGCCCGCTCGATGCGACTCATCTCCGACGGCGTCGTGGAGCGTGACGGTGTGCCGGGTCTCGCCGCCCGCCTCGGTTACACGCCCCGGCACCTGACCCGGGTGCTCGTCGCCGAGCTCGGCGCCGGTCCGCTCGCACTCGCCCGAGCCCATCGTGCGCAGACCGCCCGACTGCTCTTGCTCGGCACCGACCTGAAGATCACCGACGTGGCCTTCGCCGCCGGTTTTGGCAGTGTGCGCCAGTTCAACGACACCGTCACCGCCGTGTACGAACGCACCCCCTCCGAGGTGCGCGCCGCCCGGCGCACAGCGCCTGAGCATGCGGTGTCAGGCGTCGATCACGCCGAAACCAAAATTACGCTGCAACTGCCGGCACGGGCGCCCTTCGATGGCGTCGGCGTGCTGCGTTTTCTCGGCACGCGCGCCCTGCCCGGCGTCGAAACGGCCACCGACACGAGCTACGCCCGCACCGTGCGGTTGCCGCACGGCACGGCCACGGTCGAGGTGACCCTGTCGGGAACGGATGCGGCCCCCGCGGTGGCCTGCAGCATCCGTCTCGCACAACTCACCGACCTGGCACCGCTGGTCAGCCGCGTGCGTCGATTGTTCGACCTCGATGCTGACGCATCGGCGATCGACCGTCACCTCGCGGCGGACCCGACGCTGGCCGCCTCGGTCGCGCAGACCCCTGGCATACGTGTGCCGGGTAGCATGGACGCCGAGGAAACCCTGTTTCGGGCGCTGATCGGGCAGCAGATCTCGGTCGCCGCCGCCCGCACCGCGCTGACCCGGCTGGCCGACGCGCTCGGCGAGCGCCTGCCCGGTCCCGAGCTCCGGCTGCTTTTTCCGACCGCGGCGCAGATCGCCGCGGGCGGTCGGACGGTGCTGCGCGGGCCGGGCGCCCGCGTCGAGGCGATCCTCGGGGTCGCGCAGGCACTGGCTGTGGGCGATCTGGCGCTGTCGTTTGGGCAGACGCGCGCCGAGCTGGAAGCCAGCCTGGTCGCCCTGCCCGGAATCGGACCATGGACGGCCGGGTACGTGGCCATACGGGTGCTTGGCAGCCCTGACATTCTGCTGACGAGCGATCTGGCGCTGCGACAGGGGGCCGGCCGACTCGGGCTCGCCGTTGAACCGCGGGCGCTGGCCGCCCGCGGGGCGGACTGGGCTCCGTGGCGCAGTTACGCCGGAATGCACCTGTGGCGGGCCTACGGCAACACTTCGCCCGTTTCCTCCAAGCAGACCGACCGAGGGTTGGAGCACCTCGCAGGGCAGCTCGGGGCAGGGCCAGTTAGCCTAGAAGAGTGAAATTTGCGCATTTGAGAGTTGACGGCTCCTCCGTTCCCCGATTGGCCGTGATCTTCGACGATGCGGCACTGTTTCTCGACGACGTCACTGACGACGCCCCCCGCGACCTGCAAGACCTGCTCGAACAGGGCGACGCCGGGTACGAACGCACCCGCGCGATCAGCCTCGATGCCGTCTCCAACGGGGCTGTCCTGACCCCGGTCGACGAGCTGCGGCACTCCTCCGCGGTGCTGCGCCCGCCGCAGATCATCGCGATCGGCGCCAACTACGCCGCCCACTCCTCCGAGCTGAGCCTGCGCCTGGAGACCGCAGCGACCGTGTTCTCGCTCTGGCCGAACTCGCTCACCGGACACGAATCCGTTATCACCTGGCCGCGCGACCTCACCACCCAGGTCGACTACGAGGCCGAACTCGGCGTCATCATCGGCCGCCCGGCCCGCAATGTGTCGGTCGCCAATGCCCTGGACTATGTTTTCGGTTACACCGTCGTGAACGACATCACCGCGCGCGACCTGCAGTTCTCCGAAGCGCAGTGGTCACGCTGCAAATCGTTCGACGGCTTCACCCCGACCGGCCCGCTCGTGGTCACGGCCGATGAGATCGGCGACCCACAGAACCTGTGGCTGACCACCCATGTCGACGGTCGCATTCTGCAGGACGCCTCGAGCGGGGACATGGTGCGCACCGTGGCGGAGATCATCTCCTACCTGTCGAAGACGTCCACGCTCATGCCCGGCACCTTGATTTCCACCGGCAGCCCGGGCGGCGCCGGCTACAGCCGTAAACCGCCGATCTTTCTGCGCGATGGCTCGACCGTGACCATTTCAATCGACAAGATCGGCATGCTCACGACGCACTGTCGCGAAATCTAGCCGCCTTCGCAACGGGCGCCGCAGCATCCGATGGGGCCGTGCCCGAATGGTGGGAAAAGCACCGTACTACGAACACGACGGTGCTTTTCTTACGAATCAGCGGCCAGTTCAGCGCGGTCGCGCACAGTTCGGGCAGGAACGCGCCGACCGGGCCGTAGAATCCGGCGACGATGTCGAGAATCGTAAAACAGCACGAGAAACCACGGCACCGCCACAATGCAGGCGGTCACGATGGAAGCCCGACGGCCGACGCGATCGAAGAGGATGGCGGGGCCTGCAGGGCCGGAAAGGCGCGTGCGCTCGCCGGGAACCCTAGCCGATCAGCGCCTCGACCGGGCCGCGCACGAAGTAGAGCACAAAACCGACCGCGACGACCCAGAGCAGCGGACTGATCTCGCGGCCCTTGCCCGACAGACTGCGCACGAGTACCCAGCTGATGAACCCCGCGCCGATTCCGTTGGCGATGGAGTAGGTCAGTGGCATGACGATGATAGTCAAGAAGATCGGCAGCGTGCTCGAGAATTCGGTGAAGTCAAGGTGGCGAATCTGCGACACCATGAGCGCTCCGACGATGACGAGTGCGGCGGCGGCCACTTCGAGCGGCACGATCTGGGTCAGCGGGGTGAAGAACATGGCGGCCAGAAAGAGGATGCCGGTGATCACGTTGGCCATGCCGGTACGGGCTCCCTCTCCGATGCCGGCCCCCGACTCGATGAACACCGTGTTCGACGAGGCGCTGGTCGCACCGCCGGCGACGGCGCCGATGCCCTCGACGATCAGTGCGGATTTCAGCCGCGGAAACTTGCCGTCCTGGTCGGCAAGTCCGGCCTCACTGGCCAGGCCGGTCATCGTACCCATGGCATCAAAGAAGTTCGTGAAGACGAGGGTGAAGACGAGCATCACGGCGGCGAGCATGCCGATGCGCTCGAAGGCACCGAAGGAGACCTGGCCGATCAGTCCGAGGTCGGGCAGGGCGACGACGCTCGTCGGCAGCACCGGGGCATTCAGGTTCCAACCGTCCGGGTTCGTGCCGAGCGAGGGGCCAACCGTGAAGATGGCTTCCAGGATCACGGCAATGACGGTGGTTGCGACGATGCCGATCAGCAGCGCGGCCTTGACCTTGCGGGCCAGGAGCACACCGATGATGATGAGCCCGATCACGAATACTGCGGTCGGCAGGGTGGCGATCGAGCCGGCGTCGCCGAGCTGCACCGGCGGCGAGTTCGCGCCGCTGGCCCGCACAAAGCCGGAGTCGACGAGGCCGATAAACGCGATGAACAGGCCGATACCGACGGTGATGGCAATTTTCAGCGGGCGCGGAATGGCGTTGAAGATGAGTTCGCGCAGGCCGGTCGAGGCGAGCAACACGATGATGAGACCGTTTATGACGACGAGGCCCATCGCTTCAGCCCAGGTGACCTGGCCGACGACGCTCACGGCGAGGAACGAGTTGATGCCGAGGCCGGCGGCGAAACCGTAGGGCAGGCGGGCGATGACCCCGAACAGAATCGTCATGACGCCGGCGGTCAGCGCGGTGACGGCTGCAACCTGCTCGTTGGGCAGCCAGCCGCCCTCCACGTCGACGGCGGCCTGGTCGGCGCTGAACCCGCCGAGAATCAGCGGATTCAGAATAACGATGTAGGCCATCGTGACAAAGGTGACGACTCCGCCACGAAATTCTCGAGACCAGGTCGAGCCGCGGCTGGTTATCTCGAAGTAAGAGTCGACGCGGGCCTTCAGGCCACGTGCTGCCGGCTGCGGCGAGGCCGCGGTGGTGGGTGTGTCAGTGCTGCTAATGGTGTGCTCCCGTTGCCGTGGCTCTTAACGCAAGGTTCCAGTCTACGACCGGCCAGGCAGGCAGCTCACACGTGGGGCACGAACCGTCCCCAGGCCAGACGCCGTTCACGGTGCGGGTCGGATTCGACGTGGTCGGCCTGATCGATGATGAGCGTCTCGCGCGTGGTTTCGTCGTAGCGCGGCCACCCGGCCGATGGAACCCCGCCCTGCACAAAGCCGAGCCACCAGCCCTGCATCCGGATTCCGATGTTCTGAAAGGAGCGGCGCCCGCCGAGCGCCGTCATGCCGCGGCCGAACCAGCCGTCGAGCCGGTCGAACAGCGGAAACAGTTCGAGGCCGTGCGTGGCATCGAGACCCATCAGCCGCAACAGCCGCGGAGCGGCATCGAACCGGTAGAAATACACCGGCGCATACCGCGAGTGTCGTTCGCCGACCTTGACGCTCGGGTACCAGAACGAGTAGTCGCCGCCGAAATCAAGCGCGGCTCGCAGCGCCGGAATGCCCGGATACTGCGCTTTGAGAGCTTTCTTCGCCTTCTTCGTTGTCTTCTTGAAGATCGCCCGGATTCGTGCGGGCGTCGTGGCGAGAATATCGATCCGGCCGCTGAACAGTGAACCCTCACGCGCGTTGGTGCCGATGATCAGCGGGATGCGCGCAGCCCGGCCGTCCCGAAAGGCGTCGAGCGGGCGTTCCGGCAGAAATTCGCCGTCGATCACCGGGCAGAGCGGAATCGTTCCCGGGTCCTGGTCGGGCGTGCGCACGGTCAGTGCCGTCGTCGCCGCGGCGAGCCGCGCCGGATCAGCCGCGAAAAGCAGCCGGGCGGCATCAGCGTCGCTGTACTCTCCGGGGCCGCCGGCCTCGATCAGGCTGTCCACGAACTCGCCCGCCCAACGTGCGGTGAGGTCGCCCGGGTAGACCGCGTTCGGCGGCGCACTCTGTGCGATGGCCCGATGAAACAGGCCGGTCGCCCTCGGAACGGTCATCAGCGTGGTGACCGCGTTGCCGCCGGCCGACTCACCAAACAGGGTGACGGCATCCGGGTCCCCTCCGAAGGCGCGAATGTTGTCCCGCACCCACTGCAGGGCGGCGACCTGATCGCGCAGGCCCAGATTGCTTTCAAACGGATGTTCCGGCGTGGCAAACCGGGAAAAGTCCAGGTATCCCAGAGCCCCCAGCCGGTAGTTGAGGCTGACGTAGACGATGCCGCCCCGCCGCACCAGCCCCTCCCCCTGGCGGGGAACCTCGCGGCTGGAGCCGACGCTGTAGGCGCCGCCGTGGATGAACACCATCACCGGTCGGAGGGCGTCCTGCAGTTGCCAGCCCGGGCGCATCTTCTCGTCGGGCGCGATCACGTTGAGGTTGAGGCAGTCTTCCCCCTGCGGAATGCGCGGGTGAGCGCCGCGAAACTGGCCCCTGTGACTCTGCGGGGCGATCAGACCCCACTGGCTTGCATCGCGCACGCCGTGCCAGGCGGGCGCCGGCTGCGGGGCACGAAAACGCCGATCGCCAACCGGAGCCGCCGCATAGGGAATACCCCGCCACGCGAGCACGCCGCGCTCGCGCACCCCTCGAAGCAGTCCGGTGGCCACTCGTACCTCGAGACCCTCCGTGGTGGTCGAATCGGCGAGCTGGCTCATGCGCCCGAGTCTATGGGTCCCTCCTGCATATTCGGCGCTCGCTCACGGCGGGATCCGCTGCGACTACGCTCAACAGTGATCACGCAACAGAACTGATCACGCAACAGAACTGATCACGTAGCAGACGAGACGAGAACCACATGCAACTGCCCTGGACCCTGCACGGCGACGGAAAGACGGTCGGGGTTCAGGAGGTCGTCGGCCCGGGTGAACGGCTGAGCTGGCCGCTGACCATCGGCATCGGCTCGCAGCACGTCGTCGCCATGTTTGGTGCAACCTTTCTGGTGCCGCTGCTCACCGACTTTCCCCCGAGCACGACGCTGCTGTTCTCCGGCGTAGGAACCCTACTGTTTCTTCTGATCACCGGCAATAGACTGCCCAGCTACCTTGGCTCGTCGTTCGCGTTCATCGCACCGATCACCGCCGCAACCGCCTCGGCCGGCATGGGCAGCGCCCTGTTCGGCATCATGGCTGTCGGTGTGCTGCTCGCCCTCGTCGGCGTCATCGTGCAGCTCACCGGTACCGGCTGGATCGACCGGCTCATGCCGCCGATCGTGTCGGGTGCCATCGTCGCGCTGATCGGTTTCAACCTCGCCCCGGTGGCCAAGGCGAACTTCGACAAGGCACCGCTAACCGCGCTCATCACACTCGTCGCCGTAATCCTGTGCACGGTGCTGTTTCGCGGCATCCTCGGCCGGCTGTCGATCTTTCTCGGTGTGCTCGTCGGCTATGTCGCGGCGGTTTTCTTCGGTGAGGTCGACTTCAGCAGGGTTGCCGAGGCTGCCTGGATCGGACTGCCGCCGTTCACCGCGCCGGCCAACCCGTTTGAGAACCCGGCCGCCGTCTTCGGTGTGCTGCCCGCTTTTCTGCCCGTCGTGCTCGTGCTCATCGCCGAGAACGTTGGCCACATCAAGGGCGTGGCGCAGATGACGGATGCGAAGGTGAACCGGCTCACCGGGCGCGCTCTGCTCGCCGACGGGCTCGCCACCATGCTCGCCGGTTTTGGCGGCGGCAGCGGAACCACGACGTACGGCGAGAACATCGGCGTCATGGCGGCGACCCGCATCTACTCCACGGCCGCCTACTGGGTCGCCGGAATCGTCGCGATTCTCCTCGGCCTCTCCCCGAAGGTCGGTGCGATCATCTTCACTATTCCCAACGGTGTGCTCGGCGGCGTCACCACGGCGCTCTACGGGCTGATCGGCGTCATCGGCGTCAAGATCTGGCTCGACAACAAGGTCGACTTCTCCAAGCCGGTGAACCAGTTCACGGCCGCGACCGCGCTCATCATCGGCATCGCAGACTTCACCCTCAACGCCGGCGCGCTGAGCTTCAACGGCATCGCGCTCGGCACGGTCGCGGCCATCGTGATCTACCACCTGATGACCTGGCTCGGCCGCGTGCGCCGGACCGCGTAGCCCCACCGCCACCATCACCGCCACCCGTGCCCGGGCACGGAACACACGGCGGGCGCTATCGGTGCAGGGCAGGCACGATCAGGTAGACGCCGTAGAGCACGGCGACGCCGCAGAGCACAAAACAGGCGTAGCCAGCGTTCAACGCCAGGCTCTTCAACCCGGGAGTCAGCGGGTTGGCCGCGGCGGCCTTCCGCGCCCGTTTCAGCTGTTTTGCGGCCTTCTTCGGGGTCAGCACGGTAATCGCGCCGGTGAACTCGCGCGGCTCCACCAGCGGGATGCGGCCGGCCGTGGTGAGTAGGCGCAGCCCGAGCGAGTAGAGGCTCACGAGCAGAGCGGCCGAGAACAGTGACGCGGCCGAGACAATGAGGAATGCGCTCCAGCCGATCACAGCGACACCTTCCTATGGTCTCGACGGGTGGGGCGGCGCGGCGTCTTCTTGATGTTGACGACCCGTCCAGCGTCATCGATGTCGTTGCGGAGCGTGTTGTGCGTGACCCGGTTGCGCCGGGACCAGCGGAACAGCGCCATGATCACGATCGTTCCGATCACCATGTCGAGCACGATACCGATCGGGCCCAGCAGGGCGAGTCCGGCGGCGAAGGCGCCCACGATGGCCGCGGCCGGCAGCGTCATCACCCAGCCGAGCGCGATGCGTCCGGCCATCCCCCAGCGAATGGTCGAGCCTCGGCGACCGAGGCCGGAACCGATCACAGAACCGGACGCCACCTGGGTGGTGGAGAGAGCGAATCCGAGCTGGCTCGAAGCGAGGATCGTGGCCGCAGTGCTGGTTTCGGCGGCGAAGCCCTGCGCCGGCTTGATCTCGGTCAAGCCCGAGCCCATGGTTCGGATGATGCGCCAGCCGCCGGTGTAGGTGCCGATGGCAATCGCGAGGGCGCACGCGGCGATCACCCAGAAGGTGGGTCCGCTGCCGACGGCCTGAAACCCCCCGGCGATGAGCGTGAGTGTGATCACTCCCATGGTCTTCTGCGCATCATTGGTGCCGTGGGCCAACGCGACGAGCGAGGAGGAGAAGATCTGCGCGTAACGAAATCCGCCGCGGCCGTCGGGCTTGCCGACGTCGCGACGGGTGATCGTGTAGGCGAGACGAGTCGCGACGAGTGCGACGACTCCGGCGATCAGCGGTGCGATCAGTGCGGGCAGCATGACCTTGGCGACGACGACGTTGTAGTCGACCGCCTGGGAACCGACCCCGATGATGGTCGCGCCGATCAGCCCGCCGAACAGGGCGTGGCTCGAGCTCGATGGCAGGCCCATCAGCCAGGTGACGAGGTTCCACACGATTGCGCCGATCAGGCCGGCGAAGATGAGCTCGGGGGTGATCAGCACCCCACCGTTACCCTCCTTGACAATGCCGCCCGACACGGTGCGCGCAACCTCGGTCGAGAGAAACGCCCCAACCAGGTTGAGAACGGCGGCAACACCAACGGCGACCTTGGGCTTCATTGCCCCCGTTGCGATCGGGGTGGCCATGGCGTTCGCCGTGTCGTGAAAACCATTGGTGAAGTCAAAAATGAGCGCAAGGGCGATGACCAAGACGATGATGAGGCTGAATTCAGGCACGAGACACCACGCTTTCCAGGTCGGCACCGAACGTGAACGTGGCGCGCACCGGCACGCCGGCGAGCACCCCCGGCAGCCAGTGGCGCGCGTCGTCCCACATCTCATCGACCGGCAGGCTCGCGACGTCGAACCACACCGGGTTCAGCTCGTTCGATTCCCGAGGCGTTCCCGACCAAGCGTCGCAGACGAACACGGTCGATTCCTGGCTCCACTCCTCGCGGTGCGGAAAGAGATAGGTGAGGTACCCAGCTTCGGTGAGGGCGGATGCCGCCACCACGAGACCGGATTCTTCTTCGATTTCGCGCACCGCAGCGTCCACTGCGCTCTCGCCGACCTCCAGCTTGCCGCCGAGGCCGACAATGTTGCCCAGGCCGAGGCCTTTCTTCTTGCGCCCCAGCAAGACTTGCCGGTTGCCTTCGGGAGATAGTCGAGTGAGGTAGCACACGCATACCTGGGGCAAAGTCATTACGTCATCTTAACCCTCACGGAGCGGTTTTGGAGGCGGCTCGGATAGGCTGCAAACATGAACTTTGTACCCGCTAACGGAACCATCACCATGTTCACAACCGACTGGTGCGGCTACTGCAAACGTTTGAAGAAGCAGCTCGACACCGCCGGAATCGGCTATACCGAGGTGAACATCGAGCAGGTTGACGGCACACCAGAGCTGGTGATGAGCCTCAACGGCGGCAACCAGACGGTGCCAACCATTCTCTACCCCGATGGATCGGCGGCGACGAACCCCTCGCTGGCCCAGGTGCAGGCCAAACTCGCCTGACCCGAACCGCGGGTCGAGCCGGTCGGGACCGTTTTCTGGTCATCACTGTCAGGCTCGACCAACATGGGTTAGCCGAAGAGTACGGCGGCCTCGTCGTAGCGGGCCGGTGACACCCGCTTGAGGCCGATGGTGGCCGAGGCGATGCTCACGACGTCGATTTCCGTGCCGCGCAGCGATACCATCGATCCCCACTGCGCGTTGTGGATCGCGTCAACGGCGGCCATGCCGAGACGGGTGGCGAGCACCCGGTCGTAGGCCGACGGGGCACCGCCGCGCTGGGTGTGACCGAGCACGGTGGCCCGACTTTCGATTCCGGTGCGTTCCTCGATGAGCGGGGCGATGACCTCACTGATTCCGCCGAGGCGGGGGCGATGAAAGGCGTCGAGGCCTTTCGTGGAATGAGCCTCCTCCATGCCGGAGAGGAGAAAGCCTTCGGAGACGACGATGACCGGGGCCCGGCCGCGGTCACGCACGTGCTCGACCCAGTCGCAGATCTGCTCGATCGACTTGGGCTGCTCGGGAATGAGGATGGCGTGGGCGCCACCGGCCATGCCGGAGTGCAGCGCAATCCATCCGACGTGGCGTCCCATGACCTCAACGACCATGCAGCGGCCGTGGGATTCGGCGGTGGTGCGCAGGCGATCGATGGCCTCGGTGGCGATCTCGACGGCGGTGTTGAAGCCGAAGGAGTAGTCCGTGGCCTCCAGGTCGTTGTCGATGGTCTTGGGCACCCCCACAATATTGAGGCCGGCCTCCGTGAGGCGGTGCGCGGCGGTGAGGGTGCCCTCGCCGCCGATCGCGATCACGGCGTCGATGCCGTTGGCGTCGAGGGTGCGCTGAATGTTCTCCGGGCCGCCGTTTTCGCCCTCGAACGGGTTCGTGCGTGAGCTGCCGAGAATGGTACCGCCCTGACGGGACAGGCCGCGCACACTGTGACGATCGAGGGGCATGAACTCGTTCTGAACGAGTCCACGCCAACCATTGCGAATTCCAATGAACTCAAAATCGTGCGTGCGCACACCCTTCAGCACGGCGCCACGAATGACCGCGTTCAGTCCGGGGCAGTCGCCTCCGCTGGTGAGAATACCGATCTTCATAGCTGGCCGATCTTGGTAGCGGGACGAGTCTGGTCGTGATGATCATGTCGTAACTCAGGATCGGTGACAATCATGTGCTTGCAAGCGCTGTGCCACAATCATGGTGCCTGAAGCGGGATCGACTCAAATCGGCCGAGCCCCGCCGAGGTGACTGCCCGCCTACAGCTTTCCGTCCAGGGCCTGGGTGAGCACATAGATGAGCGCACTCGCCTGCACCGAATCGGCCGCCGTGTATTCCGCCTGGGAACCGTCCAACGCGCGCGCCGCGAGGCCCTGCTTGCTGCCGATCAAATCGGCGATGCGCGCGTCAATGGTGTGCGCGGCGATGATGCGCCACGCGGTGACCGGCTCGTCCTGGCCGATGCGATGTACCCGGTCGATGGCCTGGGTCTGCTCGGCGGCAGTCCAGCTGAGTTCGGCGAGCACGACGTTCGATGCGGCCTGAAGGTTGACGCCGACGCCGGCCGCGGTGAGCGAGCACACTGCGATCGCGACACCCGGATCATTGTTGAAGGAGTCGATCGCGGCTTGGCGGGCCAGCGCGGTCTGGTCGCCGCGCAACGACACCGTGCGCAGGTCGCGCTTTGCGAAGATCTCCTCGGCGGTGTCCATCACGTCAATGTGCTTGGCGAAGAACACGACCTTGCCGACCGAGCGTGCCAATTGCGCGGCGTAGTCCGCCGCCAGGCCGGCCTTGGCCTGACCGATCTTGCGCACCATGGTGAAGACGTTTTCACCGGTGGTCTGACCCTTGGATTCTTCGAGCTCAGCGTGGGCGACGGCGCGAATGTAGGCATCCCGTTGGTCTTCGTCAGGAACGGCGGGACCGCCCGAGCCGGCCTGCCGGGCCGCGACGAGCGCCTGATAGCGGGTGACCAGGCGGGCGCCCAGTTCGCGCTCGGCCTGCCGGATGGATCGGCCGAGGTCGTCGTCGAGTTCGACCGGTAGGTCGGCGATGCGCTTGGCTGGCAGATCGGCGGCGACGTCGACCTTGCGGCGACGCACGATGCCCATGTCGATGACGGCCGCGCGGGCCTCCTTGTAGAAACCCATGTCGGCCGGGGTCAGACCGGTCTCTTCGAGGCGCTTCAGCAGAGCGGGGGCCGGCTTGTCACCGTCGATCCAACCGAGGAACTGCCAGATAGCGCGAAAATCGTCGACGTCGTTGATCAGGGGGGTTCCGGTCAGCGCCATCAGCAGCGGGTTGCCGCCCGGGGTGCGGCGACGAATCTGGTCGGCGAGCGAAAGCACGTGCTTGGACCGCTGGGACGACAGGTTCTTAATGAAGTGCGCCTCGTCGACGACCATTCCCTTGAATCCGAGCGTGCCCAGCCAAGCCAGGTGCCGGTCGAGCACGTCGTAGTTCACCACGACGACATCGGCGAAGGCGTCGAGCGTGTCGCCGTCACCGTGAATGACAGTGGCGCGCCGGTTCGGCGTCCACAGTTGCACTTCACGGGCCCAGTTCATCTTTACGACGTTGGGCACGATGGCCAGCAGCGGGTAGGCATTGGCAACGGATGCCGCCAGCAGGCTTTGCGCCGTCTTGCCGAGGCCCGGCTCGTCAGCGAGCAGATAACTGCGGTGGCCGAGACGAGCGCTCTCGATAAAGCGGGCCTGGTGCCGCATGAGGTCCATGCCGTTCGGCGAGAGCCGGTCCAGTTTGGGGGCCTCCGGCATGTCCATGCTGGCCGCCTGGCCGCCGGAGCCGTACTCGAACGATTTGAAGAGGGGGCCGAGAAGTTCCCAGTTGGCGAGCCTTCGCGGGTGCACGATCGGTTGAGCGGCGGCGCTGAAGTCCGGCGCGAGGAACGGGTTGGCCAGCTGCCTGGCCTTCACCGACTGCGGGATGACCTGGTTCGGCAGCACGATCGGTGCGGCTTCGGGCTCGCGGGTGATAATGAGCTCGTCGGGGCTCAGTTCGGCACCGGATTCGAGCAGCCAGTCACGGCGAAACCTCTGGGCAACCGTGGAGACGCCGGCGTCGGGCTCGAGCAGGGTGATCAGGCTCGTGTCACGGGCCGCGGTCTTGGCCAGAATCTGGGCGATGCCGTCGAGGCGTTTGAGCAGCTCTGCTCGGTTCGCGTCGGAAAGTTCCTTGTCACCTTTGACGCGGGCACGTTCTTCGCGCATCAGCAGGGCGATGACCTGGTATTTCGTGCGGTTGGTCGGCCCGAGCTTGGTGCCAGACTGCGCCTTTGCCTCGACCTCGCGAACCTTGCGGGCGAGAATCGGAATGATGGGCGCGTCGTCATCACGCGAACGCGGGTGGGCCCGATTGCGGGTGGCTCCATTACGACCGAGGTTGTTCCGGCTGCCCGAGGCATCGGTACGGGTATAAGCCATTGTTCTCCACTTCGAAGCAGCACGGTACGGGTACCACGCCTCGCCGGTCACGGCATTCTGGTGTTACCGGAACGCTGCATTTCGCAAATCATTTCCGCGGTGTGCAGAAACGATCGTTTCACGAAACACAGCACGGATCGCGATCACGACGCCACACCCGGCGTCAAGCGGATGCTGTCGCAGCGGTGGTGCTGATCTGACGGGTGCTGCCACCGAATGCGAGCGCACAGCACAGACCTGACCCGGTTCCCTCAACGCGAGTGTAGTCTACGCCCGACGTTCAATCCTTGCGAATTGGTACCTTGGTGCGCAGACCGACCACGATGAACACAATTGCCGCGATGAATTGTGCCGATACCCAGCCCTGGCCGCTCAGGTCGAGAATCACAACCGGGTTCCACAGAATGGCCATCGGAACGAGTCCGATCAGCCAGTACCAGGAACGCGCCTGAATCACGAAGACGCAGATGATGAGTGCAAGAATACTGACCGCGTAGCGGATGATGATGAAACCCTCGCCGTCCAGCAGGGCGAGTCCGGCGATCAGCACGATGGCGCCGAGCAGACCCGGCGCGAGGGCCGAGCGGGTGAAGGTCGGTGCTGCGGGGGTGCCCATCAGACGCCCTCGCCGCGGTCGGAGAAACCGCCGCGCCCGCCCCAACTCGAGGTGCTCGTGGCGCTGCCCGGCCCTGACGCCGTCGAGAATGGGCTGATCGCATTCGCGAAGTAGGCTGCCTGGAGCATTCCGGATCCACACTGCCAGTCGGGCTGGGTGCCGCTCTCGGCGTAGTCCTGGCTGAGCACGCCCGACCCGTCTTTTTCCGGCCCGAACAAAACGGCCAGGGGACGGACGCGTTGGTGGATTTTCACACTCTGAACGCTGGGAGCATCCGCTTGCGCGGTGCTGCTGGGGCGGCTGGTGCTGCTGTTGCTGGAGAGGGCGGTCGCGGCCTGCGCGGGTGGTGCCACCGCGAGCACGGCTCTCCCCACGATCAGCGCACCGGAAGCCGGGACACGTGCGAGACGAACCGATCGGAGCATGCGTCCACTCTACCGAGCGTGCAGCGCGGGCGCTGCGTGCCTCTCAGGCGTGCTGGATGGGAATCGAGGTCGTTGATGGCGGGCGTTCGAACAACGTCTCCAGTGCGGGCTTCAGTTCCGCCAGCCAGGCCGCATAGCCGGCCGGGTTCAGGCGCAGACGATCGATGCCGAGGGTGGGGTCGAGCTCGCCGTCGGGCAGCGCGAGGGCCGGCCACAGGTCGAGGTACTGCACGTGCTGGGTGGGGGCGTACTGCCAGACGTGCCGGTTGATGGAGCGGATGGTCTCGGCAAAGTCCCGGTCGCGTGGCAGTACTGACTGCACCATGATGCGGGTCTCCGGCAGCGCGCGCCGCAGTGTGTGCAGGATGGTTTCGAGGTTGCGAACAACGTATTCATCGGACTTGCGCCAGCCGAGGTCGTTGGTGCCGACCCCGATCACGACGGCGTCGGGCCGCATCTCGATCACCCGATCAAGCTGGGAAATGACCTCGTCGGTGGTGTTGCCGTTCGCGGCCAGGTTGTGCACATCGTGCTCGGGAAACCATTCGTCCCACTGACCGTCCGCAATGAGCCCGTCGCCCAGAAAGGCGAGAGAAACTGACATGGAGTCCTCCTACTCTTATACCATCATGCCCCGAACCGGGCCGAGTAGCCAGAATTCTCAGACTATACGCACGTTCTACCCGCAGCCTCAGTGCTCGTCCGAGCGAGAAAGAGACGCAAGCGGATCCTGCGCCGGGGCTTCACCCTCCCCAGCGGCCGTCGCCGTGATCCGGGTGGCCATCCCCTCGAAGATGATGCCGTGGAACGGCAGGATCGCCGCCCAGTACAGCCGACCACCGAGACCGCGCGGAAAGAACACCGCGCGCTGCCGGTAAATCGAGCCGCCGGTATCCGTCGGGGTGACGCTCATTTCGAGCCAGGCTCGGCCGGGAACGCGCATCTCGGCGCGCAGCCGCAGAAAGCTGCCGTGGTCGATCCGTTCCACTCGCCAGAAGTCGAGCACCTCGCCGTTGTGCAGGTGGTCGGGGTTGCGGCGGCCGCGGCGCAGGCCCACGCCGCCGACCGCCTTGTCCAGCAGACCGCGAGCGGCCCAGGCCAGCGGAAAGGAATACCAGCCGTTTTCGCCGCCAATACTTTCGATGACCCGCCAGAGCGCGGCGGGGGCGGCCCGAGTGGTCTTCTCGCGCAGGTCGGTGTAGACGGCGTGGCCGGCCCAGTCCGGGTCGCTCGGCAATGGGTTGCTCGACGCGCCTTCGATCGAAGAGTTGCGCCAGCTGGTCTCCACGTCTCCGTCGCGCATGCGGCCGAGCGCCAGGCGCACCGCACGACGGTAGCCGGTGAGACCCCCCTTCGGCTTCGGAATGAACTCGTCGATGTCGCTCTCGTGCACGACGCAGTCGTACTGCAGCGAGGCGATGATGGGAATGGCAAGACTGCGCGGAATGGGCGTGACCAGGTTCACCCACTGGGAGGCAAGCCACGGAGTGAGCACGGGCAAGGCGGCGATAGCCCGCTGTTTGAGGCCGGCCTCGAGAGCGTAGCCGTTCATCATCTGGCCGTATCGCAGCACGTCCGGGCCGCCGATGTCGAAGGTGCGATTCACCTCCGGCGCAAGGTCAGCCGCGGCCTGCAGGTAGTAGAGCACGTCGCGCACGGCGATGGGCTGGATGCGGTTGCGCACCCATTTGGGCGCGGGCATATAGGGCAGCACGTCGGTCAGGTGGCGGATCATCTCGAACGAGGTCGAGCCGGAGCCGATCACCACTCCGGCCTGGAATGCGATCGTTGGTACGCCACTGTCGAGAAGAATACGGCCGACCTCCATCCGGGAACGCAGGTGGGCGGAGAGCGAATCGGTATCGGGGTGCAGCCCGCCAAGGTAGACGATGCGAGCCACGTGGGCTGCGGCAGCTGCCCGGGCGACGTTTTCGGCAGCAGTGTGCTCAATTTTCTCGAAGTCGCCGGCTGCGCCCATCGAGTGCACGAGGTAGTACAGCACATCGATGTCGGCGCAGGCGCGCTGCACGGAGGCCAAGTCGCCCAGGTCTCCCGCCACGATCTCTACCTGGTCCGCCCACGGCACGTCGCGCAGCTTCGACGGGGTGCGCACAAGCACCCGCACCTCGAAGCCCGCCTCCAGAAGCCTGGGAACCAGGCGTCCCCCAATGTAACCAGAGGCGCCCGTGACAAGTGTTCTGCGTAAAGTCATGCGGCGGAGTTTATCCCCTTATCCAGGCGGACTCCTGAGTGGATGCTCCGAGGCAGGTCACAGGACAGCCTTGGTGTGCCAGACCGTCTTCAGCTCGGTGAAGGCCAGGATGCGCGAGAGTGCCGGAGCTGCGGCATCCGCTCCCGACTCCGGCGGAAGTACCCGCTTGAGCGTGTCGGCCGCGCTGATCTGCAGCTCCACCCAGTCGAGGTCGCCCGCACCGACCAGGTCGAGGGCGTTGACATCGGCGTGGCTGGCGAGCCACGGGGCGATCTCGGCCGGCGAACCGGTCAAAATGTTGACCACTCCGCCGGGCACGTCGCTCGTGGCGAGCACCTCGCCGAGGCTGATCGCTGACAGCGGAGCGTTCTCGTTGGCGACGACGACGACCGTGTTGCCGGCCACGAGGGCTGGCGCGATCGCGCTGACCAGCCCGAGCAACGATTCATTTCCCTGCGGAGCGATGATCGCGACGACACCGGCCGGTTCGGGCACCGACAGGTTGAAGAACGGTCCGGAGACCGGGTTGGCGTTTCCGGCGACCTGCAGGTACTTGTCGGCCCAGCCGGCATACCAGACCCAGCGGTCGATGGCCTCGTCGACCTGGCCGCTTGCTACGGCGGCATTCACGCCCTCGCAGCTCATGATTTCGTCGATGAACTGCGCCCGACGCCCTTCGAGCAGTTCGGCAATGCGGTACAGCACCTGTCCGCGGTTGTAGGCCGTGGCGCCGGCCCAGCCGCCGAGGGCGCTGCGGGCGGCCACGACGGCGTCGCGGGCATCCTTGCGGCTGCCCTGTGCGGCGTTGGCCAGAAAGTCGCCCTTGTGCGAGAGCACCTCGTAGACACGGCCGGATTCGCTGCGCGGAAACGTGCCGCCGATGTAGAGCTTGTAGGTCTTGGGGATGGCGAGGCGGTTCACTTGGCGGCTTTCTTTGCAGATGCGGACTTCTTGGTGACGGGTGTCGTCACCGGGTCAGCGGCGGCGATCGACCGCGAGCCGCTTCTCACGGCGGGCTTGAGGTATGCGGCGAGGCCGTGACGGCCGCCCTCGCGGCCGTATCCGCTCTCCTTGTAGCCACCGAACGGGCTTGACGGGTCGAATTGGTTGAAGGTGTTCGCCCAGATCACGCCGGCCCGCAGCCTGTCGGCGACGGCGAGAATGCGGCTGCCCTTGTCGCTCCAGATTCCGGCGGAAAGACCGTAGGGGGTGTTGTTCGCCTTGGCGATGGCCTCGGCCGGGGTACGAAAGGTCAGTACCGAGAGCACCGGACCGAAAATCTCGTCGCGGGCAATGCGATGGCTGGTCGACACGTTGGTGAAGATGGTCGGCGCAAACCAGAAACCGTTCTCCGGAATGACGCAATCGGCACTCCAGCGTTCGGCACCCTCTCGCTGTCCGAGGTCGGAGAGTTCCCGAATTCGCGCCAGCTGCTCGGCGCTGTTGATCGCGCCGATGTCGGTGTTCTTGTCGAGCGGGTCGCCCAGGCGCAGTGTCTGCATGCGACGCTTGAGTCGGTCGATGACGTCGTCGTGAATGCTTTCCTGCACGATCAGGCGGCTGCCGGCGCAGCAGACCTGGCCCTGGTTGAAGAAGATGCCGCGCACGATGCCCTCGACGGCCTGGTCGATCGGGGCGTCGTCGAAGACGATGTTGGCGCCCTTGCCGCCGAGTTCGAGGCTGAGCACCTTGCCGGTTCCGGCGACCGAGCGGGCGATGGACCGACCGACCGAGGTCGAGCCGGTGAAGGCGACCTTGTTGACACCCGGGTGGTTGACCAGGGCCTGGCCGGTGCTTCCGTCGCCCGTGATGATGTTGACGACGCCGGCGGGCAGGTCGGCCTGCTGCAGAATCTCGGCGAACAGCAGCGCGGTCAGCGAGGTGGTTTCGGCGGGCTTGAGCACGACGGTGTTGCCGGCGGCGAGCGCCGGGGCGATCTTCCAGGCCAGCATCATGAGCGGAAAGTTCCACGGGATGACCTGGGCGGCAACGCCGAGCGAGGCCGGGTTCGGGCCGACTCCGGCGTGGTCGAGCTTGTCGGCCCAGCCGGCGTAGTAGAAGAACCAGGCCGCGACGAGGGGAATATCGACGTCGCGGGTTTCCTTGATCGGCTTGCCGTTGTCGAGGGTTTCGGCGACGGCGAGTTCGCGGGCGCGTTCCTGCACCAGGCGGGCAATGCGAAACAAGTACTTACCGCGGTCGCTGCCGGATAGCCGGGACCAGACCCCGTCGTAAGCGTGACGGGCGGCAGACACGGCGGCGTCGACATCCGCTTCGTTGGCGGTGGCAATCATCGCGATCGGCTGCTCGGTGGCCGGGTTGATGGTCTGAAACGGTGTGCCGCGGCCGGCCGTGAAGTCGCCGTTGATGAAATGGCCGTAGTCGCTCTTGAGGTTCAGTAGCGCCTGCGACTCGGGGGCCGGGGCGTAGTCGAGAAATTTCATGGTCGTTCCCTAGTCAATCGTCACGTAGTCGGGGCCGGAGTAGTGCCCGGTCGTCATCTTTTGGCGCTGCAGCAACACGTCGTTCAGCAAGCTGGAGGCGCCGAAGCGGAACAGGTGCGGTGTGAGCCACTCCTCCCCCACCGTTTCGGCAACCGTGACGAGATACTTGATCGCGTCCTTGGAGGTGCGAATGCCGCCGGCTGGCTTCACGCCGATACGCACGCCGGTGAGCCGGTGCCAGTCGCGCACGACCTCAAGCATGGACAGCGTCACCGGAAGCGTCGCGGCGGGCGCGACCTTGCCGGTGGAGGTCTTGATGAAGTCGCCGCCGGCCAGAATGGCAAGCCAGGAGGCTCGTCGCACGTTGTCGTAGGTGTTCAGTTCGCCGGTCTCGAGAATCACCTTGAGGTGGGCGAGCGAACCGTCGGCGCGGCGGCAGGCCTCTTTCACGGCGACGATTTCGTCGTAGACCTGGCCGAACCGGCCGGCCAGAAACGCTCCACGGTCGATGACCATGTCGATCTCGTCGGCGCCGGCCGTGACCGCGTCGCGCACGTCGGCGAGCTTGATCGCGAGTGCGGCACGGCCGCTCGGAAAGGCGGTCGCGACGGCAGCAACGTTGACGCCCTCGGTGGCGCCGGCGGCGTGCAGGGAGCCGAGCGCCGTCACGGCAGCGCCGACCATGTCGCCGTAGACGCAGACCGCTGCGACGCGAGGGCAGCCGGGGTCGCCCGGGTCGGGCACGAGCGCCTTGGCGACGAGGGAGCGCACCTTGCCGGGCGTGTCAGCTCCCTCGAGGGTGGTGAGGTCGATCAGGCCGATGATGGTGTCGATGGCCCAGCGTTTGGAGCTCGTCTTGATCGAACGAGTGCCGAGGTCGGCGGCGCGGGCTTCGAGGCCGACGGCGTCGATTCCGGGGATGCCATGCAGGTACCGGCGCAGGTTGGCGTCGGTGGCCTCCCCGCCGATCAGCGCGAGGGCGCGCTGATCGGGCTGGTAGGTGGCCAAGGGGCTACTGGTCATGGGGTGTCCTTTTGAGCGTTGACGCTGTTAGTCACTGGAGGGTTCAGTCGTGAAGCAGGGCGTTCGCGGTGTCCTCGTCGGTCACCAGCACGGTGCATAACCCGTTGCGCACGACGGCGCGAGCAATGGCGTGTTTGGAGGGTCCGGAGATCACGGCGATCGTGAGTGGGGCGCGGCGCAACTGGTCGATCTGAATGCCGACGGTGCGCTCGTTGAGTTCCGGATCGACGATCCGGCCGTTCTGGTCGATGTAGCGGCCGACGACGTCGCCGACGGCGCCACGGGCGACGAGGTCGTTGATCTGGGCGACACTCAGGTAGCCGCTGTCGACGAGGGCGGAATTCGCATCCGCCTGGCCGGCGCTAAAGACGTAGGCCTGCGCGTTGCGGGCCAAGGCGAGCACCCCGGCAACGGTGCGGTCGGCTTCCATCGCCTGCTTGGTTTCCAGGCGTTCGAAGATGGCGGGGCTCGGCAGCAGTGTGGCCGAACCGTCGGCCTTGTGAGCGATGGTCACGGCAGTGGATGCCGCGGTGCCGGTGCGCTGGTTCAGGCTGACGCCGCCGTTGATCTGCACCACGTTCACCCCCGGTGCCCAGCCCTGTTTCAGATGCAGGGAGACGTCGTGCAGGGTGCGACCCCAGCTGATGCCGAGTGTGCGCGGAATCGGGCGGAGGCTCGTGAGGTAGTCGGCGGCGGCCTGTGCGGTGCGCGACTGCAGTTCGGAGTCACTGGACACACCGGCGGAGGAGACCACGATCGCGTCGGTGAGGCCGGTCGATTCCCGCAGTCGGCGTTCGATCGGCAGGCGGCGCGCGCGCGGGTGCACGATCTCGATGCGAATGAAGCCGTTGGCCTTGGCGCTCGCAAGCAAGCGGCCGACCTTCCAGCGGGTCAGGCGCAGAATCACACCGATCTCGTCCTGGGTCTGATTTTCTTCGTAGTACAGCTCGGCAGCGCGGATGGACAGGAGTTCGTCGTTGTCGCTCATGTAGGTGGGCCGGTCCAATCGTTCGGGTCCAGCCTACGTCGACCAACCATCCGAATCAACAGCCGTGGGTATCATTGCTCATATGAGCAGATCAGCCTGATTGGGTAGGCGTGCAATCGTGCACCAGTACGATCAATTCATGAGCAGCACTGCCTGGCCCCGTTTCGTTCTCGCCGTTGATGTCGGGGGCACCAAGGTTGAGGCCGCCCTCGTCGACGAACGGGGAGTCGTGCTCGGGGCCAGCCGGCACCGAGCGGTAACCGGGGCGAGCGCTTCGAGCGAGCAACTCGCATCCGCTGTCCGCAGGGTCGTCGCCCAGACCCGCGCGGGTCTGCCCGCCGGCGCGGCCCTGATCGGGGTCGGGATCGGCTGTGCCGGGCCGATTCACCTGCAGGAGGGGGCGGTATCACCGCTGAATCTGCCGGTCTGGCGCGAGTATCCCCTGAAAGATCTGGTCGCCGCGCTCGTGCCCGACCTGCCGGTGCGCCTGCGCATGGACGGGCTGTGTATCACCCTCGCCGAGCATTGGGTGGGGGCCGGGCAGGGCGTCGATAATCTGATGGGCATGATCGTGTCGACCGGCATTGGTGGCGGCCTGATTCTCGGCGGCGTCACTGCGTCGGGGCCAACCGGCAATGCTGGCCACATCGGGCACATCGAGGTCGGCGGTTTTGACGTTCCGTGCGTCTGCGGCGGGGTGGGCTGTATTGAAGCGGTCGCTTCGGGACCGAAGACCGTCGCCTGGGCGCGTACACGGGGATTCACGGGCGAGTCGGGCGAAGACCTCGCGGCAGCCTATGCGGCCGCGGATCCGATCGCGGTGGCGGCCGTGGCGCGCAGCGGCCGTGCGCTCGGCCAGGCGATCGCCTCCGCGGCGACCCTGCTCGACCTCGATCTGGTCGCCATCGGCGGCGGATTCTCCAACGTCACCCCTGATCTGCTTGATTTTGCTCGCGCCACCATTGCCCACCGCGTGCAGTTCGCCTACGCCACCCGGGTGCGCGTGGTGCCATCGGCGCTATCGGGCGACGGCCCGCTGATCGGCGCCGCCGCGCTGATTCACCGCGCCGAGCTCGTGCCCTGACCGACAGTCAGCGGGAGCGAGCCAGGTCGTCCTCCAGCATGTGCGGACGCCCGATCACCGCGCCGGCGATGACGATGGCCAGTGCAATGACCATCAGAAAGAGGAGCGGCCAGGTCCACCCGCCAGTGAGATCATGTACCAAGCCGAAGACCAGCGGCCCGAGCGCTCCGAGGGTATAGCCGATGCTCTGCACGAAGCTGCTGAGCGCAACAGCGCCCGCGTGGGTGCGGGTGCGCAGGTTGATGAGCACGAGCGCGAGCGGAAAGAACAGTGGACCAAGGCCCGCGAGGCTGACCCAGAGCCAGGTCAGGGTGTCTGGCGCGAACAGCAAGCCCAGGTCGCCGGCCACGAACGCGAACACACCGATGTAGACGAGCGGCCCGACGTTGGTCATGCGGGCGGTGAGCACCGGAATAGTGAGTGCACAGGGAATACCCATGCCGGCGTAGACAGCCAGGAGCGTTCCGGCCTGGGCGGGGGTAACCCCGGCGGTGTCGACGAGCAACCGCGGAAGCCAAGCGAACATGGCGTAGGCGTTGAGCGACGAGGCCGCGAACACGCCGGTGATCGCCCAGGCAATCGACGACGTCCACAGGCGACCCAGAATCGTGGCGTCGGCCTCCTCGACCTCCGGGCTCGGTGTTCGCACGGCGCGGTGCCGCATGAGCAGGGTGATCCACGGTACGAGAGCGAGCAGGGCGAGCAGCATCCACATGCCGAGCGACACGCGCCAGCCGGCGGCGTCCGCTACCGGAACCGCGATCAGTGGTGGTACCAGCGTGCTCAGCGACACGACGGTGACGTAGAGGCTCGTCACGAGCCCGACGCGGTCGGGGAAGTACTTCTTGACCAGCGGCGGTAGCAACACGTTGCCGATGCCGAGCCCGGCGAAGGCGATGACACTGCCGATGATGAGCATGGTGATCGACCCCGACAGGCCGCGGGTGACGTGACCGACCAGGATTGCGACGAGGGCGAGTATGAGTGGCTGTTCGAGACCATGGCGGCGCGTGATCATGGGGGTGAAGATGCCCGAGACGGCGAAGCACACCGGCGGGAGCATGCCGAGCACCCCGAGGGACACTGCGCCGAGTGGAATGTCGACGTTGATCTCGGTCACGATCGGTGACAGGGCGGCGACCGCGTTGCGCAGGTTTGCCGCGACCAGGATGATTCCCAGAAGCGCGAGGCCTCGTCCCGCCCACAGTCGGCGGGAGACGGCGGTATTCACTCGGTCAGTCTAGGACCGAGCCGTGACCCGTTCCCGCTGCACGTCGGTGGCCAAATTTTTCAGGTCGTCCCAGCGCCCGGGTGTGACGAGGCCGGGGAGCAGCAGCGCCCACATCTCGGTCAGCCGCTGGTCGATGTCGCCGCGTCTGGTCAGCACGTCGGAGACCACCTGTACTCCCGTGAAGGCGGCCGTGAAAAAGCGTGCCGCACCGCTCACGTCGACCGCTGGATCCACATCGCCGTCGGCTATTCCCCGGCGCAGGAATTCCTCGCAGGTGACCATCCAGTCCAGATAGGGCGCGGACACCGGTGTTGCGAAGTTGACGGCTTCGATGGTCAGGCGCACCCCGGCACTGACGATGAGGTCATCGCGCAGCTGGCGAGCCAGTTCATACGACATCGAGACGAGGGCACGCAGCCCGGGCACATTGTTTTCGAGCAGCTGACGACCGGCACCAACCGATTGCTCGTGCTGGGCATCGATAATGGCGACCGCGAGGGCTTCCTTGGAATCGAAGTGAAAGTACAGCGCGCCCTTGGTGACACCGGCGGCGGCACTGACCTGCGCGAGGGACGTACTCCCATACCCGCGTTGTTCAAAGGCCGCCGCAGCGCCGCGAA
The DNA here is from genome assembly GCF_015751745.1 of Cryobacterium sp. CAN_C2. Classification (NCBI taxonomy): domain Bacteria; kingdom Bacillati; phylum Actinomycetota; class Actinomycetes; order Micrococcales; family Microbacteriaceae; genus Cryobacterium; species Cryobacterium sp. CAN_C2. The sequence continues at coordinate 15,275 of NZ_JADOUX010000016.1, read as the reverse complement.
TTATCGCCGCGCGCGTTTCTATCGCTCGTGCTTGTTGTGGCATGGAACCCCCAGGACAATCAACCAGATCCCAGCGTACCTGTGCGCGTCTCTGCCCCGGGCCGACATGCTGGAGAGTGCACCCCTTCTTTGTGGCTATACAATAAGCATTCTGCGTGGTGATCGTTGATCCCGAAGTGACCCTGGCGCCGCGCCGGGGCGTGGAATGAACGATGGTTCCCGCGGGTGACTCTGCGGCGCTCTGACCGCCATCGACGAAACCGTCCGGACCGGTCACCTCGTCGTTGGCGACCGGACTGCACGTCGTCCCGTCGTTGGCAATGTCGGCATCCTTCACGACTGGCCGATCTGTTCCGAGGACACCTCGACTCGATTCTGGTCATAACCAGACGCCAGTCCCACTGTCGCCCAGTGAGAATAGTTCTTCCTCTGGATCACGCACGAACCCAGGCCGAGCTGCTCGTCGTAGACGATATCGACCCCTTCGATGTGATTGTTGTTTCACAGCGGTTCGAAAATGCGATTGGCAAGGCGCAACCCAGGCAGGTTGAAGACGGTTGAGCGCCAAAGAAAGTGATCAACTCGGTGGATGCGCTCTTCGGGCACGAGCTTGGCCCGGAGCGCGTTGAACGCGTCGCAGACCAAGACAGTGATCCGAGGGGTCACGGCAAAGTACATGGCCGGCTCCCACAATCAGAAGCGTGCGGACCAGCCGCGGCATCTGACCACCGTAGCTGTCATGATGGGCAAACAGCACCAGATGTTTAAGACTGTGCCGACTGACTACCCAGGATCGCGCGGACCCGTTCGACGTCATCGCGAATCTGCTCGATCAGCGGGTCGATACCCGAGTAGGCGACCATGCCGCGAATGCGTTCCACGAACGATACGTCGACGACGTGGTCGTAGAGGTCCAGGTCGACCTCGTCAAGCACGTACGCTTCCACCTGCTTCTGGGCGACGCCGTCGAAGGTGGGGTTGTTACCCACCGAAATCGCCGCCGGGTAGCGAGATCCGGCATCCGTCAGCCAGCCCGCATATACGCCGTCGGCGGGAATCAGGCCCTCGGAGTCGGCTGACAGGTTGGCAGTGGGAAAGCCCAGCTCGCGACCGCGAGCGGCACCGTGAACGACGAGGCCGCGCACTGTCGGCAGGTGTGCGAGCAGTTCTCCCGCCGCGGTCACGTCGCCCGTTCCCAGAAGCTCGCGAATCCAGGTTGAGGACACGCGGCGTTCGCCGTTCGGCTTCACGTCGTCGATTATGCGCACCTCGTAGCCGAACTCGACGCCGAGATCACGAAGCAGGGCAACATCCCCCCCGCCCCCAGCCCCGAACCGAAAATCGCGACCGACCAGCACGAAGCGGGCATGCAGGGCGGTGACCAAGATGCGCTCGATGAATTCCCGCGGCGGCAGGCTCGACAGGGTGTGGTTGAATTCGAGCAGCAGGGTGGCGTCGACCCCGGTCTCGGCGATGAGCTTGAGCTTTTGCTCGGCGCTGACCAGCGTGCCCGGGCAGGTGGCCGGCGAGAGCAGGGCAAGCGGATGCCGGTCGAACGTGACGACGACGGCCGCGAGCTGCTCTCGCGCGGCAATGGCCTGGAGCTCGGTGATGACCGCCCGATGCCCGGCATGCACGCCATCGAACTTGCCGATACTGACGGCGGAGGCGGGCCATCCGCTCGGTACCGAGTCGACCCCGTAGAGGGTGTTCATGCGCGGCCCGTACCGGCCGCCGTGCGGGATGCGGCGGACAACACCGGGTGGCGCGCGAGCCACCACATGCCGAGCAACGGCAGCACGAGCGGTATGAAGATGTATCCAACGCCGTAGATCGACCACACGGTGGCGTGCTGAAACAGGGCAGGGTCGACGAGGCTCAGTGTTCCGACAACGAGCACACCCAGCAGTTCGAAGCTGATGGTGACCCAGGCGATGCGATACCAGCGTGCGCTGCGCTTGATCAGTGCGGCCGTCGCGACGATGTAGACCACGGCGGCGAGAGCGGAGAGGGAGTACGCCAGCGGAGCCTCATCGAATGCCCGCACGATCTGCACGAACGAACGCCCCGTGGCCGCGAGGGCCAGCACACCGTAAACGGCGATAAGGAGTCGGCCGATGCCGCTCACCCGACTGGAAGGGGCGTGCACTTGGGTCTGGGAATCTGTCATCACTCGGCATTCATTAGAGCTCGGCCATCATCATTGCTCGGTAATTATCGCAGCATCCGCACCGCACCCGGAACCGGGTCAGCTGCCCTGCACGTTCCAGATCTGGTTCATTCGATACAGCATGACCGCGACCGACAGGCAGGTCACGCCGAGAATGACTGTACTCCAGCGGCTGCGTTCGACGAGGGCCCAGAATCCAGCCGCGACCGGCAGCAGAATGGCGCTGACCAGGTAGGTGTAGAACTCGAGCAGGCTGCCCGTGGCGTCGTTACCGGCCAGCGGCGCCGCGATCGCGGCCGCGAGCTGCACGATCAACAGCAGTTCAACAAGCGCGGTCACCCCCATCGTGAGGTCGGTGGGTTTACGCCCGAAGAGTCCGAGGAAGACGCTGAGCAGTCCGCCGGGCACGGCGATGGCCAGTTGCAGCCAGGTGAACCAGTCGATCATGAGGCGGGCGTCGATTCGCTCGGTTCGGGTTCGTCTGGCGGAAAGTTCAGCAGCGACCTGGCCTGGTCGCCGCGGTATTCGACCAGGCCGACCAGGCGGCCGTTGGGTGCAATGGCAGCGACCGGTCCGGTGGCACCCGCCTGCACGGCGCTCAGCACGGTGATGCGTTTGCCATGGCCGAGGTCGATCGCCTGCTCTGTCGACAGGTCGAGGCGTGGGAGCAGCCGGGTGGCGGCATCCGCTGGTGAAATAAGGTGCGCGGCGACATCGAGTTCTCCCAGCGTGGCGGCGTTCTCGAGGCGGAACGGGCCGATGCGGGTGCGGCGCAGTGCGGTGAGGTGCCCGCCGACGCCGAGGGAGAACCCGAGATCTCGGGCCAGGGCCCGAATATAGGTGCCGGAGGCGCACTCCACGCGCACATCGAGGTCGAGAAAACCGTCACGGTGCGTGCTCGAGCGCAGTTCGAATTCGCTCACAGTCACCGGGCGGGACGGCAACTGCACATCTTCACCGGCGCGCACCCGGGCGTACGCGCGTTTGCCGTCGACCTTGATGGCGCTGACCGCGCTCGGCTGCTGGCTGATGTCGCCGGTGAGGTCGGCGATCCCGGTGGTGACGGCGGCGGGGGTGATGGCGGCAACCTGCTCGGGCGTGGCACGGGTGAGTTCGTCGCCCTCCGCGTCATCCGTTGTGGTCGACTGGCCGAGGCGAATGGTCGCGAGGTATTCCTTGTCGAGGCCGACGATGTAGGTGAGCAGCCGGGTCGAGCTGTTGATGCCGAGCACGAGCAGCCCCGTCGCCATCGGGTCGAGGGTGCCGGCATGGCCCACCTTGCGGGTTCCGGCCAGACGCCGGGTTCGGGCGACAGCGTCGTGACTGGTCCAGCCCTGCGCCTTGTCAATGAGTAGAAGGCCGCTGGTCACTCCCTGAGGGTACCAGCGTGCGACTGGGGCCGCGGTCCGAATCGGGTGCGGGCTGTGGACCCACGGCGGCCCCGTAGTATGTGAGCCGTGAGAATCGCGGTGATCGGTGCGGGCGCCCTGGGCAGTACGTTTGCGTGCCTGCTCGCTGCGCAGGGGCACGATCTGGTCGTGACGATGCGCGGGGCAGCCCTGCCCACGGTGCTGGCCGACGGTATTCGCTTGACGGGTGGCTACGGTGACCGCTTCGCGCGGCCGCTGGCCGTTGAACGGCTGATTGAACCGTGCGATCTCGCGCTGATCTGCACGAAGGCGCAGGATGCTGCCGCCGCGATCGCCGAGAACGCCGCCGTGCTTGATGGCACCCCGGTGATCGTCGTGCAGAACGGGCTCGACGGGGTCACGACCGCGCAGCGGCTGCTGCCGCAGTCCGAGTGTTTTGGGCTGATCACGATCATTGCGGCCCACTATGAGGGGCCCGGTCGGGTACGAGTGACGACGACGGCGCCCAGCTATCTCGGCCGCGGCATCGGCCCGGTCGATGCGGGGACGCTGCGCTGGCAGGCGGTGCTGGGCGCCGCCGCGCCCACTCTGGCCCTCGAAAACTTCGTCGGCGCCCAGTGGACCAAACTCGTCGTCAACATGCTCAATGCCCTGCCTGCTATCACCGGGCGCAGCGTGCAGGAGGTGATCGGGCAGGCGGGCCTGCGCCTGTTGATGACCCGGAGTATGCGCGAAACCGTGCGGGTCGGCCTCGGCAGGGGGGTGCTGTTTGGCTCGCTGCAGGGCCTCTCCCACCGGCGACTGCGTGTTTTTGCGCTGGCGCCGATCTGGGCGGGCCAAGTGCTGCCACTGTCGATGCGCTCGCGCATGGGTACGGTGTTGAACCAGGGTTCGACCCTGCAGAGCCTGCATCGTGGCCAGCGCACCGAGATCGATTTTCTGAACGGGGCGGTCGTGCGTGCTGCAGCAGCAGCCGGCGTGGTCGCGCCCGTGAACGCGCTGCTGACCGAGCTCGTGCACGAGGTCGAACGCAGTGGTGCTTTTCTCGCACCGGCCGAGGTTTGCGCCCGGTTTCGGTAGCCCGGCAGGCGCGGCCAAGCGGATGCGCAGCAGCTTGCTCGCTCGCTCAGCAGCGGTCGGTCAGCAGCGGTCGGTCAGCACGCGGCGCGGGGCCTGTTGGTTCGTCGTGTCGACAACGGCCGACACGATGTCGCGTGGGTGTACCTCGGCGAGGTAGCGCGGATCGGATTCGGTTCCGGGTGCGCCCTCCAACAACACGCTGTACAGCCAGAGTCCGTGCAGTTCGGGACGGTTGATGTAGTCGCCGTCGATGATCAGAATGGCATCAGCGGGAGCGGTCTGCCAGGTCGGTTGAATCCAGGCGTCCCGGTCAGGATCAAATTCTTCGGTGACGAATCCGGTGCTGCCGCCCATGCGAAACGGCTCGACGAGCACCCGGCGCAGGGCCGAGTCGTCGTAGCCGACCCGGTACGGATGGTCGCTTGAATCGGCGCTCTTTGAATCGGCGCTGTTTGAATCGGCGCTTCTTGAATCGGCGCTGCGGGAATCGGGCAGCTCCGGCGCGAGCCGCTGCCGTTCGGCGCGTGAGCGCTGAAAGTAACGCAGGCTCGCCCGGAACACGTGCCGTTCGTCTTCGCGGAACACCGCGGCCAGGTCGTCGGCGAAGGCTGCGCGACCAGCGGCATCCGTTCCATCGATGGCAACGATCGTGCGACCGCGGCCGTAATTGTGCAGGATCTCGGCGGCGAGGGTGCGCAGAAAGTTGATGCGCAAAGTGGAGACCAGCTTCATGAATCGAGCTTAGGTTAGAACAGATGAACGCCACACCCTCCAATCACGCCGCGCGCAGGCAAGCGACCACCGTCACCGCCACACTCAACGCCTGGTTCGTCGCCAATGCGCGCGACCTGCCGTGGCGCCGCGACGGTTTTGGGGCGTGGGGCATTTTGGTGAGCGAGTTCATGCTGCAGCAGACACCGGTGAACCGGGTCATTCCCCGGTTGGAGGAGTGGCTGGCGCGCTGGCCCACCCCCGCCGACCTCGCCGCGGTGCCGCCGAGCGAGGCGGTGCGGGCCTGGTCCAGCCTCGGGTACCCGCGACGCGCGCTGTGGTTGCACTCCGCAGCGGTACAGATCACCGATCTACACGGCGGCATCGTGCCCTCCGACATCGACGATCTGCTGGCATTGACCGGGATCGGTGACTACACCGCGCGGGCGGTGGCCGCGTTTGCGTACGGCCATCGGCATCCGGTCGTCGACACGAACACACGTCGGGTGATCGCCCGCGCCATCGCCGGCGCGGGTGAACCGTCTCCTCCCAGTCGCGGCCGGGACCTGCACGCGATGGGCCTGCTGCTGCCGGAGAGCGTGCACGAGGCTGCACTGTTCAACGCCGCGATCATGGAACTCGGTGCGGTCGTCTGCACCAGCCGCACCCCGCACTGCGATGTATGCCCGATTCGGAATGTGTGCGCCTGGCGGGCCGCCGGCTACCCCGAATACACCGGAACGCGCAAGACCGTGCAGAAGAAGTTCGCGGGCAGCGACCGGCAGGTGCGCGGCCTGATCTTGGCCGAGCTGCGCTCCACCCACCGCTCGGTAACGGATGCCGAGCTCGCCACGCTCTGGCCGGATGCGGCGCAGCTGCAGCGCGCGCTGGCCAGCCTCATCGCCGATGGACTGGCCAGACCGGCGCCCGATGGGTACATCCTGCCGGACGAGCTGGCTTCGCCGAGTACGATTGACCGGTGACGTCAACAACTTCTCCGGCTGCTTCCTTCGCCCCCATACCCGATGCTGATAGCCAGTACTCGGCGTTGCTACGCGACACCCTCGAAAACGGCACCAGGAAGGCCGACCGCACCGGAACCGGCACTCGAAGCGTGTTCGGCCGCCAGCTGCGTTTCGATCTGGCCGCCGGTTTTCCGCTCGTCACCACCAAACGGGTGCACTTCGCGTCGATCGCCTACGAGCTCCTCTGGTTTCTGCGCGGCGACTCCAACGTGACCTGGCTCCAAGAGAAGGGCGTACGCATCTGGAACGAGTGGGCCGACGAGAACGGCGAGCTCGGCCCCGTCTACGGGGTGCAGTGGCGTTCATGGCCCACCCCCGGTGGCGACACCATCGACCAGATCAGCCAGGTGCTCGACACCCTGCGCACCGATCCGGACTCCCGTCGCATGATCGTCTCCGCCTGGAACGTGGCCGATCTGCCGAACATGGCGCTCGCACCCTGCCACGCCTTGTTTCAGTTCTACGTCGCCGACGGCAAGCTCTCCTGCCAGCTCTATCAACGCAGCGCCGACCTCTTTCTCGGCGTGCCGTTCAATATCGCCAGCTACGCACTGCTCACCCAGCTCGTCGCCGAGCAGGCCGGCCTCGAACTCGGCGAGTTCGTCTGGACCGGCGGGGACTGCCACATCTACGACAATCACGTCGAGCAGGTCACCGAGCAGCTCTCGCGCACCCCGTTCACCTCCCCCACCCTGCGCATCAAGCCGGGCCGCACCAGCCTGTTCGACTACGACTACGACGACCTCGTGCTGGAGAACTATCAGCACCATCCCGCCATCCGCGGCCGGGTTGCCGTCTGATGATCGGCCTGATCTGGGCCCAGACCCTGGGCGGCGTCATTGGTGCCAACGGGCTCATGCCCTGGCACCTGCCCGAAGATCTCGCCCATTTTCGTTCCGTCACCCACGGCGGCGCCGTCATCATGGGCCGGCGCACCTGGGATTCACTTCCGGAGCGCTATCGCCCGCTGCCCGGCCGGCAGAACGTCGTGGTCACACGGCAGCGGGACTGGGCCGCGGAGGGGGCATCCGTTGCGCACAGCCTGGAAGATGCTCTCTCGCAAACCGAGGGGCCAGTCTGGGTGATCGGCGGCGCCGAAATCTATCGGCTCGCGTTGCCCTACGCCGACATTCTTGAGGTGACGGAGATCGACGCGGTGATTACCGGTGACACCTTCGCTCCCACGATCACTACCGGTTGGAACAACGTCGAGACGGGCTCGACAACCGGATGGCTGCGCTCCAGCGCCGGCCTGCCGTTCCGTTTCGTACGATACCAGCGGGCCCCCACCAGCTGACCCCGAGTCGCAAATCGCGCCTCAAAGTGCACCGGGCCCGGGCCCGGTGCGAGGTACTGCTACCGCTGTTAGTTTTTGGTGCTGGATTCGCCGGACTCGTCGGATTCGTCGGACTCATCGGAGCCATCGGACTCTTCTGAATCGTCGTCTTCGAGATCGTAGTCGCGCGGTTTCTTGTAGGGGTCGGCGTCGCCGGCGTAGGTGGCTGCACCCTTACTGTCGTTGGTTGCGCTGTCGCGATCGTGCGCTTCGCGCAGCAGATCATCAATGAGCGCGGCGTTCTCGGGGATTCCGTCGGCGATGAACTCAATCGACGGGGTGAGCCGTGCGGTGATGTTCTTGCCGACCTCGCTGCGCATGAGCCCGGTCGCGGCCTTGAGCGCGGCCGCGCTGTCGGTGCGCTCCTCGATCGAACCATAGACCGTGTAGAAAACGGATGCGTGCTGCAGATCGCCGGTCACCTTCACATCGGTGATGGTCACGAACCCGAGCCGCGGGTCGCGCAGGCCGCGTTCCAGTCGCTTGGCGATGATGACCTTAATACGGTCCGCCATCTTTCTCGCGCGTTCCGGATCTGCCATGACTTACTCCTTATCGAGAACGCTCTCGCGCTCGTATTGTGCCTACCTGCCCGTGCGGCGGTAATGAGGTAGTGGGCCCCCGCTTGGCGAAGACCCACTACCCCGAAACCTGCGAGTCGTTAGACGCGCGGCTTCTCCTTCATTTCGATGGTTTCAATCTCATCGCCAATCCGGATGTCGTTGAACTTGCCCAGTCCGATACCACACTCGAAGTCCGTGCGGACCTCGGTGACATCGTCCTTGAAGCGACGCAGCGACTCAATGCCCAGGTTGTCCCCCACCACGATGCCCTCGCGAATAACGCGAGCCTTGGCATTTCGGGTGATGGTACCTGAGCGCACGATGACACCGGCGACGTTTCCGAACTTCGACGAACTGAAGACCTCGCGAATTTCGGCGATACCACTCTGGATCTCTTCGTACTCGGGCTTGAGCATTCCCGTGAGGGAATTCTCGATGTCCTCGAGGGCGGAGTAGATAACGGAGTAGAACCGCACGTCGACGCCTTCGCGAGCTGCACGCTCACGGGCCTTCGTGTCGGGACGAACGTTGAACCCGATGATGATGGCGTTGTCGACGGTGGCGAGGTTGACGTCGCTCTCCGTGACCGCACCGACACCGCGGTGGATGATGCGCAGCTGAACCGAATCGTCGACCTCGATCTTGAGCAGCGACTCTTCCAGGGCCTCAACGGCACCGGAAACGTCACCCTTGATGATGAGGTTGAGCGACTCGACCTTGCCCTCTTCGAGTGCACGGGTGAAGTCTTCGAGGCTGATGCGCTTGCGGGCCTTGGCCAGCAGGGCGTTGCGCTCGGCAGCTTCACGCTTCTCGGCGATCTGACGTGCGGTGCGGTCTTCCTCGATGACGAGGAAGGTGTCGCCGGCGCGGGGAACGCTCGACAGACCCTGGACCTGAACCGCGCGGGACGGCGTGGCGGCGAGAACGGCAACACCGTTTTCATCGGCCATCGCACGAACGCGGCCGTAGGCCGTTCCGGCGACGATGGAGTCTCCAACATGCAGCGTTCCGGACTGGATGAGAACGGTTGCCACCGCGCCGCGGCCCTTGTCGAGGCGTGCCTCGATGGCGACACCACGGGCATCCTTGTTCGGGTTGGAACGCATGTCGAGTCCGGCGTCAGCGACCAGGAGCACGGCGTCAAGGATTTCCTTGATGCCGGTCCTGTTCTTGGCCGACACGTCGACGAACATGACGTCTCCGCCGTACTCTTCGGCGACGAGGCCGAATTCGGTGAGCTGCTGGCGCACCTTCTGCGGGTTGGCCCCGGGCTTGTCAATCTTGTTGACTGCGACCACGATCGGCACGTTGGCGGCCTGGGCGTGGTTGAGCGCCTCAATCGTCTGCGGCTTGATGCCGTCATCGGCAGCTACCACAAGAATGGCGATGTCGGTGACCTGCGCACCACGAGCACGCATGGCGGTGAACGCCTCGTGACCCGGTGTGTCGATGAATGTCAGCGCGCGATCGATACCCTCGTGCTCGGTGATGATCTGGTACGCACCGATGTGCTGCGTGATTCCACCGGCCTCACCCTCGGCGACCTTGGCGTTACGGATCGCGTCAAGAAGCGCGGTCTTACCGTGGTCGACGTGGCCCATAACGGTGACGACGGGAGGACGAATCTCGAGGTCTTCATCGGTTTCGTCTTCGAGTTCCTGGTCAATGTCGATGTCGAACGCGAGCAGCAGCTCACGGTCTTCGTCATCGGGAGAGACCATCTGAATCTTGTAGCCGAGCTCGCTGCCGAGCACGTCGAACGTGGCCTCGTCGAGGGACTCCGTTGCCGTGGCCATTTCACCGAGGTGAAACAGTACGGTAACGAGGTTTCCGGGGCTCGCGTCAATCTTGTCGGCGAAGTCGGTGATGGATGCCCCCCGACGGAGACGAACAACGGTTCCACCGTCGCCGCGGGGTACGGATACTCCACCCAACGACGGGGCCTCGCGCAGCTCGAACTCTGCTCTCTTCGTGCGCTTCGACTTGCGCGCCTTGTTCTTGCCGCCACCGCGACCAAAGGCACCAGCGGTGCCACCGCCCGGGCCGCGACCGCGACCGGCTCCACCGCCACCACCGGCGGGGCGGGGCGGGCCGAAGCCGGGGGCTCCGGCCGGAGCGCCCGGACGCGTGAATCCGGGGCGTGCTCCACCGGCTCCACCCGGGGCGCCGCCGGGGCGCTGGAAGGCGCCGGGACGCTGACCGAAACCGGTTGGGCGTGCAGCCTGGCCGGGTCCGCCGGGGCGCGGAGCGCCGGGACGAGGCGCCGGAGGGCGCGGAATGTTGCTCGGTGTGGGTGTTGCGGGACGCTGGCCCATGCCCTGCGCGCTCGCGAACGGGTTGTTGCCCGGACGCGGCGGCTGGGCGGGTCGCTGGCCCATGCCCTGGTTGCTGGCGAACGGGTTGTTGCCCGGTCGTGCTGCTCCCGGGCGAGGCATCCCCGGCTTGACCGGCGTAGCCGATCCTGCCGTAGTCTTCGCTTCTGGGGTGTCGGTGCTGGGCTTGTCGGCGACATCAGCTGCGGCAGCCCGGTCGGCAGCAGCAGCCTTCTGTGCAGCGGCAGCCTTCTCGGCGGCCTGGGTCTGGCGCTCGGCGACGGTGAGCGGTGCGACCGGAAGCGGCGCGGCATCCACTGCCGAGGTCGGTGCAGACTCGGCAACAACGGTGGCGACCGGTGCAGCGACGGGCTTCGGGCTGGGGCGAGCGCCCGGTTTGGCGCCGTGGCTCGGACGTGCGGGCGGTGCCGTGACGGCAGCACCAGCGGTGGGCGCGGGCGTTGCAGCCTTCGCGGCGGCACTTTCCGTCTCAAGAGCGGCGCGTAGGCGACGGGCTACGGGCGGTTCAACGCTACTGGACGGTCCTTTGACGAACTCGCCCATTTCTTTCAATTTAGCAAGGGCTACCTTGCTGTCGACTCCGAGCTCGGTAGCGATCTCGTGTACGCGTGGTTTCGCAGCCACAATTCTCCTGTTCCGGGTCTGCACCCGGAAAGGGGCAGACCGTTAGTAACGGACGGGTCTCATTTCGAGCCGCTCATTAGTTATCCATAAGCCAATTCAGCCTGTTCTCTAGTTGTTTCGCGTCCAGTGACCTGGTCACGCGAAAGGCACGCCCGAAAGCGCGTCGCCTTACGGCATCCTGAAAGCACGAGTCGCGGGCATGCAGCCACGCACCTCTACCGGGGATTGTGGCGGTTTCATCCACCACAATTTCTGATTTCCCAGCAACGATCCGCAAAAGTGAGGATCGAGGGGCGCGCGAACGGCAGCCAATACACGTTCTTACGGACTTCATCGTACCCCCTATTCGGCATCCTCCAGAATACTGTCGGGCTGAATGTCGATTTTCGCACCGGTCAACTTGGCTGCGAGGCGGGCATTCTGGCCCTCTTTACCGATCGCGAGCGAGAGCTGATAGTCGGGTACGAGGGCACGCACCGCCTTGATCGACTGATCGATCACGTAGGCGCTGGTCACCTTGGCCGGCGACAGGGCGCTTGCGACGAAGGTCGCGAGGTCGGGCGAGAAGTCGACGATATCGATCTTCTCATTGTTGAGTTCAACGGTCACGGCGCGCACGCGCTGTCCGAGTTCGCCGATGCAGGCACCCTTGGCATTGACGCCGGGTTCGGTCGCGCGCACGGCGATCTTGGTGCGGTGGCCGGCTTCACGGGCGAGCGACACGATCTCGACGACACCGCTGGCGATCTCGGGCACCTCGAGTGCGAACAGCTTGCGCACGAGCGACGGGTGGGTGCGCGACACGGTGATCTGCGGGCCCTTGAGTCCACGTCCGACAGCCGTGACGAACACGCGAATGCGCGCGCCGTGCACGTAGCTTTCGGTGGGAACCTGCTCCTCGGGGGGCATGATCGCTTCGATGGTGCCGAGGTCGACGTGAATCATGCGCGGGTTGGGACCCTGCTGAATGATTCCGGCGATGATGTCACCCTCGCGACCCTTGAACTGACCGAGCACCGCGTCGTCGGCCAGGTCGCGCAGACGCTGGTTAATGACCTGCTTGGCGGCGAACGCCGCGATACGACCGAAGTCGGTCGGGTTGTCGAGGGCTTCGCCGATGACATTGCCCTCTTCGTCGTGCTCGGGAATGTAAATGTCCACGTGCCCGGATTTGCGGTCGAGAACGACGCGCGCTTCGGGGACATCCTGGATGTCGTGCTTGGCGTCAGCAATCTTCGAAGCTTCAAGCTTCGTGACGTCCTGCTGGATGTGCTTGACATAGGCGGTCAGAATCGCCTGTTCGATGATTTGCACGAGTTCCTCGAAGGGAATCTCTTTTTCGCGCTCCAGTAGCCGCAAAACACTGAGGTCGATGTCCATGGCCGGCCTCCTCTATTCAGATCTTGCCGCCGCGAAACCGCGCAGCGGGCTGAATACTACGGTACCCGAATCTGCGGCGCCCCGTCACCCACTCGCCTGTGCGCGAAAAGATGGGCGGGGTCTTCACAGAACGGATGCTGCCGGCTCAGCCAGTCGGCAGCATCCGCTCTCGAAATATCGGGTTAGACGAAGTGCTTGGCAACGTCGGCGACGTCGATCTGCTCGCGCTCGCCGGTGCGGCGGTTCCACAGTTCGACGATGCCGTCGGCGGCGCCGCGGCCCACGATGACGATCCGCGGTACGCCGATGAGTTCGGCGTCGCCGAACTTGACGCCGGGCGAGACCTTACGGCGGTCATCGTAGAGCACATCGCGGCCGGTGGCCTCGATCGCGGCGACGACGGCCTCTGCGGTGTCGAAGACGATCTCGTCACGGCCGGTGGCGATCACGTGCACGTCGAACGGGGTGACCGATTCGGGCCAGATGAGTCCCTTTGCGTCGTTGTTCAGCTCGGCGATGACCGCGAGGATGCGGGTGACGCCAATGCCGTAGGAGCCCATCGTGACCGTGACCAGCTTGCCGTTCTCGTCGAGCACTTTGAGGCCGAGCACCTCGGCGTACTTACGGCCGAGCTGGAACACATGCCCGATCTCCATACCGCGAATGAGTTCGACCGGGCCGGAGCCGTCGGGGGCCGGGTCGCCGGCGCGCACGTCGGAGGCCTCGACCACATCGTCGACCCCGAAGTCACGGCCGGCGACGAGGCCGAACACGTGGCGGTTGTCTTCGCTGGCGCCGGTGATCCACTCGGTGCCGGCGACCACACGCGGGTCGACCAGAAAACGGATGCCGGTGGTCGAGCCCGCGCCGAGCACCGCGCCGTTCTCGCTCCACGGGCCGATGTAGCCCTTGACCAAACCGGGGTTCGTGGCGAAGTCGCCCTCATTGGCGGCCTCGACCTCGGCGGGAGCGAAGACAACCTCGACGCGCTTGAGGTCAACCTCCCGGTCGCCGGGAACACCGATCGCGATGAGCTCACGCGTTCCGCCCGGGCTCGTGACCGCGAGCACGACGTTCTTGAGCGTGTCGGCTGCCGTCCACTCGCGGCCATCGGGACGAGGGTGCTCGGAGTTGGCCTTGTCGACCAGCGTCTGAATGGTCGGGGTGTTCGGGGTGTCGAAGACCTGCGCGGCGGGCAGTGCGCTGAAATCTTTGTCAGCCGGAACGAGGGTGCGGAACGCCTCAATGTTGGCCGCGTAGCCGCCGGCACTGCGCACAAAAGTATCTTCGCCGACGGGGGTGGGGTGCAGAAATTCTTCGCTCTTGGAGCCACCCATCGCGCCGGCATCAGCTTGCACGATCTCGTAGTCGAGGTCGAAGCGGGTGAAGATGCGCTCGTAGGCGTCGCGCTGCAACTGGTAGCTCACGTCGAGGCCGGCGTCGGTGTAGTCGAAGGAGTAGGCATCCTTCATGGTGAACTCGCGTCCGCGCAACAGTCCGCCGCGCGAGCGGGCCTCATCGCGGTACTTGTCCTGAATCTGGTAGATCGACAGCGGAAGGTCTTTGTAGCTGCTGTAGAGGTCTTTGACGAGCAGCGCGAAGACCTCTTCATGGGTCGGTGCGAGCAGCATGTCGGAGCCCTTACGATCTTTCAGGCGAAACAGTCCCTCGCCGTATTCGTCCCAGCGGCCGGTCAATTCGTAGGGTTCGCGCGGCAGCAGGGCCGGAAAGTGCACCTCGTGCGCGCCGGCAGCGTGCATCTCTTCACGGATGATGCGCTCCACTTTGGCCTTCACCCGCAGGCCGAGCGGCAGCCAGGCGAAAATGCCCGGCGCCTGGCGACGGATGTAGCCGGCCCGCACGAGCAGACGGTGGCTGGTCACCTCGGCGTCGGAGGGGTCCTCGCGGAGAGTGCGGAGAAAGTAGTTGGAGAGACGTGTAGGCACCCGTCTACCTTACGCGCGCGCCGACATCCGCTCTCCCACGGTGTGTACTCACGATTCCCCGGCGACGATCCCGGGCGTGAAAAGCCAGATGGCTGAGGCCGGCCTGGCGTCGATCGTGTCTGAGCGGATGCGCGCTGCGCTCCAGCACTATACAGGTGGCGCCAAGTTTCCAGCTCGTGCCGTCAGCCCAGGATTGCAACTCGTCATAACCGAACTCGGCCAGGAGCCATTGCCAGGCTGGAAGCGCCGTGTGGAGGTCTGTCACCCGCAGTTCAACGTGGTGCAGCGATCCGCGAAGTGGTGACGTCATACCTCGAGACTTCGGCTGCCCGTGCACGACTCGGCGGATGTTCTCCTTCACGGTTGCCAGCGGCGACACGACGATTTGCTGCGTTCAGGACATCCTGGTGCGAGCGGCGGTTCAGGACATCCTGGTTCGAGCGGCGGTTCAGGGTCGCGGGAAGGGTGGAGCGGTGTTAGACCAAGTGAAGTTGAGATATGAGCACGTGCGACAAACGGTTCTCATCACCCGGTTCTCATCACCCAGTTCTCATCACCGACACGCAGCACTTTACAAAGCAGAATTCAATCTAAATTGATATCAGCAAATTACTGAGATTCTATCGTTTTTATGTGCTTTTGGGGCTATAATTGTGGGTGAAGGAGGCACCGCCGCCATGACCCTCACCGCCCCGCCCGCCGCCACCGGCTCCACCCCGGAGCCGGTGTCCTCCCGG